>JAILGL010000179.1 GCA_024696825.1 Lachnospiraceae bacterium | reverse complement strand
AATAATGCTTTAAAGATCCATCCTGAGTTGCAAGAAACATCTCCTTCATAAAATCCGGTCCACAGACACGCTCCGCCTCTGGATAGCCATGTTTTCTCTCATACGCTGCCACAGGCGCTCCATCTGCAAATGCAATCGCAGCTCGATTCTGCACCGAACAATAATCTGGATTCTCCTTCGCCATTACCGTGGTATGGACATTGGAGAAGGTAATATAACTTCCACGGAGCTTCTTTACACTTGCTTCACCATTCCCACTTCCAAGAAGCCCATTCTTTACATAGGCTATGGCTTCACCCATATTGGAAACCGCATATTCAATTCCTAGAACATTACAATGTTTATTCATATATGTTTTACCACATGAGCGATACAAAGCTTTCATTTTAGCCTTACCTTTTCTACCTATAAGCTTTTCAGGTACTTCTATACCCAAATATCTGCAGACACCTTTCACATTATAAAGCATGATATCTTCAATATCCGCACTGGCAGCAAGATCAATAATCTCTTCTGCCTTGCTCGCTTAAGGTCGTTACACAAAATCTTCCAATCATCCTGATAAAACTTTGAAATGTCATTTTCAGAGTTGTCTTTGTCATAACGCAGTACCACTTTCCATGGCATCCTATGTTCCTTGGCGCACTTAGAAGAAAACCATTTTCCAGAATGGGATACCTGCGTTAGGTACTTTTTCATCTGTCACATAGACTCTACTTCTGCAAATCTTGCAACCATATAAGATTTTGTATGAATTAGTCTCCCTTTATGTCTGCTTCTACAGTGAGAAACATAATCTACATTTTTCGTTTCATCTGCATTTCCGAAGTAACCCGATACAGTTCCATCTCAAAATCCTGTCTATTCTTCTGATAAATAGTAGTAAGAAGCACTCCTGCGAAGAACGAAATTATTGCTGCTATCATCACAAAACCACACACAATAAGTGTAGGGAACTGTGCCACTTCACCTGTTCGTGTAAACGCTGCAAAAACAGGAATAAAGAATGCTAAAGATAAAATTGCAAGAACAGATGCAATTGCCCCAAAGAATACTCCGGGCCTATATGTTCTAAACAGTCGCATTATTGTTTTAAGGACCTTAAAACCATCTGAATATGTATTTAGCTTGGATTCACTTCCCGCTGGCCTATCCCTATAATCAATGATGACGTTCTCAACAAACATATTCTTATCTATGGCATGAATGCTCATCTCTGTTTCAATCTCAAAACCTTTAGAAAGGACCGGAAATGTCTTAACAAATCTATAACTGAAAGCTCTATATCCAGTCATTATATCCTTAATATCATTTTTAAAAAGAGTATTGATGCTCCATCTAACAATAGAATTACCAAAATTGTGAAACGGTCTCTTATTCTCTTCAAAATAAGTAGATGACAATCTATCTCCAACTATCATATCAGCTCTGTCATTAAGAATTTTCTCAACCATTTCAGGCGCTGCTTCCGCTGGATATGTATCATCTCCATCAACCATAAGATAACACTCCGCATCGATTTCCGAAAACATACGTCGGATAACATTTCCCTTACCCTGCTGATGCTCATAACATACAACAGCACCAGATTTTCTCGCAATTTCATCTGTTCCATCAGATGAATTATTATCATATACATAAATAGTAGCTTCTGGTAAAACTCTCTTAAAATCATTAACTACCTTTTCAATTGTCTTACTTTCGTTATAACAAGGTATGAGTATTGCTATTTGATCCATTCTTTTAACTCCTTTTTCTAAGACACTGTTTCTTTATTATATTAGACCAATTAATATCAATGCAATCTAGAATGGGGTTTTTACACAAAAAACTTGCAATAATAAAAGGCATACTATATACAATCGGAAACACATAACGAGGATGTCCGTTAACTGCAGGGCCCAATATGCATATGAATAGTGTTGCCCAAAGCGGTAGCATAATTATCAAATGCCATTTATCTCTCCGCTTTATTCCAATTGTCGAAAAGATAACTAACGCTATGCACCAAAAACTTCTATTGGCAATCAATTCTAGGAATGGCATTTGATGCTCTAACTTATAGCAATTAATGAAGACACTATCAACTTTTTCTATTGAATCAACATCTTTTATAAACAACTGATCAATCTCCCAAAATTTTAATTCGCACGAATTATAATATATGGCATCATTATAATTAAGTGAAAACAATGGATAATTTTGATTCAGTGTCGCACTTAAATATGTAAACGGATATTTTAAGCCATACTTAAACCAAATTTTAAAAAATAGAATCACATCATCTTCTGTAACATCACTATTCCAACAATAATAATTCTTTACTGGATCACTTAACATTGGATTATATCTTTCGCTTAACGTATCATAAACAAGTACCTTATCAATTATTTCTTTATCGGGGTTGCTGATGTCATCTCCATGTTGGCTTACTAATCTAGCAACTTGCTGTAAAGGTACAGATAAAGCTTCTCTAGGACTAGCCTCTGCTACTGTTGCTACTTCGTTATAGCTTTTATAAATTACCGTATCAACCATTTCAGAAGCTAGAAAAATAATAAGCAACAGAATCAGTATTTTTTTAAAATTTGACTTTTGAGATAAGACAAGTGCAATTAGTGCCATAAATAAGAAAACATATTTTCCCTCTTTTCTAAGCGTTATTATATAGAATCCAGATATTGCAAAATTTATTTTATAAAAGACAGAATTAAATCGTTTAAATTCTATTTCACTTAATCGCATTTCATATAAGCTAATAATAAACAACAAGAAAGCAACCGAGTATATAGTATCTTTAATACAAACTCCTATGTAACCAATTATCAATGGACAAAGACAATAAACTGCCAACACACAATTTATATATAACTTTCGAATTTTCAACCTATATAAAATCACAAGAGAGTAACTAAAAACATATGAGAAAAAAACAAACTGAAATAAATTGTAAAAAAATGCTCCAATATTATATGAGTCAAAAAATAATTTACCTGCTTTAGTCAAATTAGAAATTAACCATGTCAATAATAAAGGATTGTGTTTGCTAACTTGGGTTTCTCCCATACCCTGTAAAAATTGCCAAACAGAATCCTTTATTATTGACATGGTTAATTTCTAATTTGACTAAAGCAGGTAAATTATTTTTTGACTCATATAATATTGGAGCATTTTTTTACA
>JAILGL010000073.1 GCA_024696825.1 Lachnospiraceae bacterium | reverse complement strand
CCAAGATTATCTTCATCTGTTTTATCAGTAAGACCGTCTATAGGAACCTTATTAACAAGTACCTCAGGAAGGCCGAGTTCTCTTCCTATAGCCTTAACCTCAGTAACTGTAAGATGTGAAAGAGGACTAAAATCTCCTGCTCCATCACCGTATCTTGTAGCATAACCCACATAGTCCTCAGAGAGGTTACAGGTATTGGCTACTCTTCCATTCATACTCTGGCTTACTGCATAAACTGTAGCCATTCTGATTCTTGCAGGAAGATTTATTCTTGTCTGATCTGTAACAGGCACATCCTTTAATCCCTCATAAACCCCATCTACAGCTGCCTTAATATTCACCTCAAAATTCTTAATACCTAAGGTATTAACTAAAAGTCTTGCCATCTCTATATCAGCCTGCTCTCCATTTGGCATAAGCACACCTATTACTCTGTCACGTCCAAGGGCCTCCACGCAAAGTGCTGCAACAACTGAACTATCCTTTCCTCCTGATATTCCAAGCACCGCATTACATCCCTTACCATTTTTCTCAAAGAAATCTCTAATCCACAAAACACACTCATCTTTAACCTTTTTCGCATCAAAACTCATAATTTTTCCCCTTTCACTTAAAATGTACATAACACAGTTAACAGTTCCAAAAATCAAAGAAAATCGCAAGGAAAAAAATCCCACTAAATCCCTTGAATTATTTAATTATATCACTTGAAACTAGGTTTAGTAAATGGTAAAATATTCAAGTATGATTTCTAAAAAAATACAGATTAGAATTACATGATTTTAAATTGGAGGAAAATCAAATGGTTGAAAAAGTAATAATGCTTGGAAATGAGGCTATAGCTCGTGGTGCATGGGAAGCAGGAGTTACAGTTTCTTCCGCTTATCCCGGAACACCTAGTACAGAGATAAGTGAAAACATCACAAAGTATCCGGAGATTTACGCAGAGTGGGCTCCTAATGAGGCTGTTGCCTTAGAGGTTGCCATCGGTTCTTCATTTGCCGGTTCTCGTGCTCTCTGTTCCATGAAATGTGTCGGTTTAAATGTTGCGTCAGACCCACTTTATTCTATGTCTTATATAGGAGCCACCGGAGGTCTTGTTATTATAGTTGCTGACGATCCGGGACTCTACAGTTCACAGAATGAGCAGGATACACGCCGTATCGCACGTGCCGCTGTAGTACCTGTTATCATCCCTTCAGATTCACAGGAAGCTAAGGATTTCATGATTGAAGCATATGAAATCAGTGAAAAATTTGATACACCGGTTATAGTTCGTACTACTACAAGACTCGCACACTCACAGACAGTGGTTGAGCTTGGCGAAAGAGACGAAAGACAGCCTATTGAATATGAGAAAAATATAGCTAAAAACGTTATGATGCCTGCAAATGCAAAGAACAGACATTTAGTTGTTGAGCAGCGCATGAAGGATTTAGCTGAATTTGGTAATACTTCAAAGCTTAATAAGGTTGAGATGGGTTCAGATACAAGTGTTGGTTTCATTACACAGGGTATCGAGTATCAGTATGTTAAGGAAGCTTATCCTGATGCATGCGTACTTAAGCTTGGACTTGTTAATCCACTTCCTGAAAAGCTTATTCGTGAATTTGCAGAAAAGGTTGATACCCTTTATGTATTTGAAGAGCTTGAGCCTGTTATCGAGGAACAGGTTAAGGCTATGGGAATCAAATGCCACGGAAAGGATTTATTTACTATCCAGGGCGAGTACAGTGCTAACCTTATTCGTGAGAAGGTTCTTAATCAAAACCTTGACCTTAAGGCTCCTGCACAGATTCCTGGACGTCCTCCTATTCTTTGTCCTGGATGCCCACACAGATCTACATTTTACGCACTTAAGAGACTTGGACTTCATGCTGCCGGCGATATAGGATGCTACACTCTCGGTGCTGTTCCTCCATTAGGTGTTATAGATACAACAGTCTGCATGGGCTCTTCCATCGCATCACTTCACGGTATGGAAAAGGCTCGCGGCAGAGAGTTTATAAAGAACTGGGTAGCTGTTATCGGTGATTCAACCTTTATGCATACCGGTATCGCTTCTCTCGAGAACCTTGCATATAACCAGTCTACAGGAACTGTCCTTATTATGGATAACTCCACTACAGGTATGACAGGTCATCAGGATCATGCTGCAACAGGTAAGACTCTCATGGGTGAAACCGTTCCAGCCATCTCTATCTACAAGGTATGTAAGGCATTAAATATCGAGCATGTAGTTGAGGTAGATGCATTTGACAATGATGCAGTTTACAAGGTTGTTAAGGAAGAGGTTAACCGCGAGTCACTTTCAGTAGTTATCGTTTGCGGTCCTTGTGCTCTTCTTAAGGGACAGACCTTCCCATACAAGGTTAGAGCTATTACAGACAATTGTAAGAAATGTGGTGCTTGTCTTAAGCCTGCATGTCCAGCCATCACTAAAAATGATGACAATACAGTATCAATTAACAGCACTATGTGTAACGGTTGTGGCCTCTGCGTAAGCCAGTGTCACTTCGGAGCACTTGAGAAATACGAGGTTTGATGAAAGGAGATATTGTTAAAATGGAAACAAAAAATGTAATGATTGTCGGCGTTGGTGGACAGGGTACTCTCCTTACAAGCCGTATTCTTGGTGGAATTATGACACAGGCAGGCTATGAGGTTAAACTTTCAGAGGTTCATGGAATGGCTCAGCGTGGTGGTTCCGTTGTTACCTTCGTTCGTTACGGAGACAAGGTACATGAGCCAATCGTTGAAGAAGGCCAGGCTGACGTACTTATCGCATTTGAGCGCCTTGAGGCTAAAAGATATGCTCACTTCCTTAAGAAGGACGGAGTAATTATCGTTAATGACGAAAGAATTGATCCTATGCCTGTAGTTATGGGGGCTGCAGAATATCCTGACAACATAATCGAGGAATTAAAGTCAGAATATAAGGTTTATGATATTAATGCTATGGAGGTTGCTAAGGAGCTTGGTAATTCAAGAGTATTTAACAATGTAGTTCTTGGACTTGCTGCTAAGCACATGGACTTCTCTAAGGAAGAATGGTTAAAGGTTATTGAAGAGAAGGTTCCACCTAAGACTGTAGATATTAATAAAAAAGCATTTTTAGCTTCTTACGAGGCTTAAAATAAAGTTAGTTTTATCTCTCCCGCTATTACGGCTTACAAGTCTTGACTTAGAGGATGGGGTACTTCGACTTATACAATATGGGGACTTTAAAATCCCTCAAAGAGAGGAGATCGTATAATGATTTGGAACGAAACTAAAGAGTGCATGGAACGTAGCGAAATCGAAAACATGCAAAGCAAGCGTCTTGTAAAGCTTGTAGACAGGGTTTATCACAATGTACCTTACTACAGAAAAAAGATGCAGGAAATGGGGTTAGAACCTCATGACATTCATGGTATTGAGGATTTACACAAATTACCATTTACAACCTATGAAGATCTTAACAACTGCTATCCTTTCGGCTTAAGAGCCGTACCTATGGAGGATTTAGTAAGAGTTCATGCTTCCAGTGGTACTACAGGAAAGCCTAAGGTTGCTGTATATACCAGACGTGATATCAGCATTTGGGCAGAATGTGTAGCCAGATGTCTTACTATGGCAGGTCTTTCTAAGGGCGATATTATGCAGGTTGGATATGGTTACGGCTTATTTACAGGTGGTCTTGGAGCTCACTATGGTGCTGAGGAAATCGGCGCATTAGTACTTCCTATGTCTACAGGTAATACTAAAAAGCTTACAACACTTATGATTGACTGTGAAGCTACTGCTATCGCATGTACACCATCATATCTTCTTCACGTGGCAGAAACCCTTCGTGATGAAGGAAATCTTGACAAAATCAAACTTAAATACGCTATCTGTGGCGCTGAGCCTTGGACAGATAACATGCGTGATCAGGTTGAGAAAATGCTCAATATCAAGGCATTTGACATCTATGGCCTTACAGAAATCTGTGGTCCTGGTGTTGCAAGTGACTGTGAGCATCATAAAGGTTTACATATTTGGGAGGATCATTTCCTTCCTGAAATCATCGATCCTGTAACAGGACAGCAGCTTCCTGAAGGAGAAAGCGGTGAACTTGTTATCACTACTCTCACTAAGGAAGGTATGCCTTTACTTCGTTATAGAACCAAGGATCTTACTTCCCTTAAAAAGGATAAATGTTCCTGTGGTAGAACCATGGCAAGAATCCAGAGATTTAAGGGTAGAACTGATGATATGCTTATTATTCGTGGTGTTAATGTATTCCCATCACAGGTTGAGTCTGCTCTCCTTACTATCGATGGAATCACACCTCATTACATGATGATTGTTGACAGAGTGGATAATGAAGATACTCTCGAAGTTCAGGTAGAGGTTGAGGAGCGTTTCTTCTCAGATGAGATTAAACAGCTTGAGAACCTTACTAAGAAGGTTGCAGCTACTCTTAGAACTGCTATCGGTCTTAATGCAAAGGTTAAGCTTGTAGAGCCTAATACTCTCGAGCACAGCCAGGGTAAAACAAAACACGTTACAGATAATAGAAAGCTCTATGAAGGTTAATAATAACCCTTATAAATCATTTAATAAATTGTTTCATAGTTTCTATTTATAGATTGGAGGTTTATATGTATACTAAGCAATTATCAGTATTTCTTGAGAATAGAAAAGGTCGTTTAAGCGAGGTTCTTACTATCCTTAAGGATAACAATATTAACATTTCTTCTGCAAGTATGGCTGACACTAATGATTTCGGACTTCTTAGAATGCTTGTAGACGATACAGATAAGGCACAGAAGGTATTAAAGGAAAAGGGTATAACATCTAAGGCTACTGATGTTATAGCTATCATTATTCCTAATACTGTAGGAAGCTTCGATGCTGTTATTCGTAAGATTACAGAGGCAGATATTAACATTGAATATATGTATGGTATCAGCGACAGCACAGAGGGCGCTTCCATCGCCATGAAGACTTCAGATCCTGAGAAAACCTTAAAGGCTATCGAAGGAATGGATATTAAGTTTTATGGCAAGTAATCAGTTGATTACCTCATAATTTAATTTATAATGTAAATTAATAATCCCCGGATAATAACCGATTGATTTCGTTATATATTCGGGGATTTTTATGTATATTTTTCTAATGTAAATCTATTTTCTTTTTAATACTCATCCCACAAAAAAACAGCCCAGGCCCTAAGGCCTAAGCTGTTATTAAAATTCATATTGAATATTAAATTAAAACTTAATTAAATCCTATTGCTAAGTTTTCTTGTTTCTTTAATAATGGTCTCAACTTCGATATTGCTTGAACCCTTAGCTTTATAAGCACCAACAGAGAACTGAACCTCATAAGGATTCTCTGACTGCTCATTATACTCAGCAAGAAGCTTAATCATATCCGCTTTAATAGCCTTAGGATCAACGTCACCTTCAATTGCAGCAAGCATATCACTTCCACCAAAGTGTACACAAAGTGCACTATCAGGACAAGCCTCCTTAAATGACTCTGCAACTGCCTGAATAGCCTCATCTCCTGCTCCATAACCAAACTCATCATTAATTGACTTAAGGTTATCAAGATCTACGAAGATAGCTGTGAGATCTCCATCGTTATTCTTAAGACGGTCATACATTGAAGAATATTCCATCTCAAATCCCTGAAGATTATAGAGATTAGTCTGTGGATCAATCTTATAAAGCTCACCCATCTGCTCTGAAATATAATGCTGATACTGAGCATTAATAAATCCACCGATTGCATTTCTAAGTGCTGTAACCTCTAGTGAAATCTCAGCATAGTTGCTGATGTTATAATTATCAAATAAGAAGCATACATAACCAAGAGAGATACCCATAAAGTCAAGCTCTGAGAAGATAAGTGGATATCCTGATGAAAGTCTGTCATTAAGACTTGGAACGATATCACTCTTCTTAAACTCTGTTGGCTTAAAGCCTTCCTTTGCCATGGTATCATAGATAAGGCACATATCATCTTCAAAGTAATTCTCAATCTCTATGGTACGAAGAAGAACTGAACGATCTGTACAAATCTTATTAATAACTATGCACATATCGTTAAATACGCCTTTATCTAAGCAAGCAACTGCACTTTCAAGATTTAAGCTGTCCTGCATAGCCTCGATGATTGCAAAGAGCTCTCTACTCTCATCCTGGATTCTGAAGAATCCCATACCAATCTTCTTAAGACTCTCTCTGTCATCAACAGCTCCAACCTCTACACAGCCACATGACTCTGCGATAATAAGCTCAGGTGATACAAGCTCGATATTATCAATGCTTTCACCATTAGTAGCCTTCTTAATAACACATGCAGCCTGATTAGCCATATCTGAGTAATTGCAGAAGCATGATGAAATACTTGGTGTAACATGCTTAATCTCATCGATACCGTCAAAACCTGTAACGATACAATCCTCAGGCACCTTAATATCATTATCCATAAGTGTATCTACTACATTAATGGCCATGATATCATTAGCACAGATAATAGCCTTTGGAATCTTACCGCTTGCAATTATCTTCTTGGTAGCATCAATGGTCTCTTCTGCTGCGAAGTTACCATTACTAACCATGCTGTCATTAAAGTCTATACCGTTCTCAGCAGCAACCTTCTTGAATACCTCAAGTCTCTCATCAGCGAATGGGTTACCAACTGAACCGCCCATGAAATGTACATCCTTAATGGCATGCTTTTCGATAACATGACGAACGATATCCTCAAAACCTTTTTTATAATCAAATTCAAGATTATATGCACCTTCATATTCGCCATCTACTACGATAGCTGGTACATTATTTTCCTTAGCTTTTGCAATAATAGACTCTGTTACATTTACATCTCTAATCTTCTCATTCATAATAACAACTGCATCTGTTACACTATAATCGATGAGATTGAATAAGGATGCCTCAATACCACGTCTGTTCTCATCCCAGTAAAACTCGTTACAAAGATTGTAAACAAAGAGTCTGTAATTATCACCTTTTAACTTCTCATTTAACTTAGTTACAAACTCATAGCTTGATGTATCATGAACTCTTGAGATACATACAGCTATAATCTTATAGTTACCTATCATTGCGATTCCTCCTATCAGTTTATACTATTCAAAAACTGCATACTATTATACCATGAAATCGTCGCAAATACAAGTTACAAACTACTTTTTAATAGTTAATTTAGAAGATTTTTTTGCACCTGACAGGGACGACGTGACTGTTATCTTAAATCCCTTCTTTAGCTTCTTCTTAAATTTAATTACTATCTTTCCTTTTTTATTCTTTGCAGCCTTAATGGTTATCTTCTTAACCTTCTTATATTTCTTACCATCTTTATAGTAAACCTTCTTAGAGAATTTGATAACCAGCTTAGCCTTTTTGTCAGATTTTATAGTAAGCTTTTTCTTAGTCTTTGGTACAGTAAGCTTAAGCTTTAAGGTCTTCTTTGTAGTATCAGGTGAAGCTGATGGCTCGGAAGAACTTGATGGAGAAGCACTTTCTCCAGGAGCTGCACTTGGTTCTGTTGAA
>JAILGL010000016.1 GCA_024696825.1 Lachnospiraceae bacterium | reverse complement strand
GTATACTTATTGAAAATGATGAGTATACTCTTAGCCCCAATTCGTCTACTAGGAGTCTACGTTTGACTGCCTCACTTTGCCTTGATTTGCACCATTTTGCCAAACTTGTGTAACGATAGTGGTTGCAAGGCTATTTTTTATAGTGCGCAAACCGCGCCAAAACACGCCAAAACGCTTCATTTTAGGAGGACTTTTATTTTGATTAAGATTTTATTCGTTTGCCACGGCAATATTTGTCGTAGCACAATGGCTCAGTTTGTAATGGAAGATATGGTTAAAAAAGCAGGTCTTAGTAAGGAGATACTTATTGAATCTGCTGCCACTTCAACGGAGGAATTAGGTAATCCGCCACATTATGGAACTGTGCAGAAAATGAGAGAATTAAATATTCCCATGAGAAAGCATTATGCCACTCAAATGAGAAGAAGTGATTATAAGAATTATGATTTCATTATCGGAATGGATGAGTGGAATTATAGAAATATTATGAGAATAGTTGGAAAAGACCCTGATAATAAGGTTTCGCTTCTCCTGGATTATACTGATGAACCTGGAACTATTGCAGATCCTTGGTATACAGGCAATTTTGACGAAACCTATAGGGATGTAAAACGAGGCTGCGAAGGCTTATTAAAGCATCTTATGGATGTCAGGAAAGACTTCGACACTTCTTTTTAAGATGCCATTCATATAAGCTAAAGCAATACCATAATTTGTCATAGGTATATTTTGTGTTTTTGCTCGTTTATAACGAGATTTAGCATCCTTTTTAGTAAGCATACAGGCACCACAGTGAATTATAAGCTTGTATTTGGATAAATCCTTTGGAAATTCTGTTCCAGAACTCAGGTCTATATTTGGATTTTTTCCTGTGAATTTTTTAATTAATGCAGGAATTTTTACTGAACCAATATCGCCACATTGACGGTGATGTGTACAGCCTTCGCTTATAAGAATATTGTCGCCTTCTTCTATTTCGTTAATTGCGAGAATGCTTTTAACAGATGGCAGGAGATTACCCTTATATCTTGCCATAAGTATGGAAAATGAAGTGAGTAGAATATCCTCAGGTACTATATCCTTAACAAATCCAAATACCTGTGAATCTGTTATAACCATTTTAGGTTTAAAGGAAAGCTTCTTTAAAAGCGCTTTTAATTCTGTTTCGCGACAGATAAATGGTGTTGCGCCATTATCTATGGCATCACGAATAACCTGCTGTACAGGCAGGATAAGTCTTCCTTTTGGTGCAGCCTTATCTATAGGAACCACCAGGATTATGACATCATTTTCATTTACAATATCACTTATTAATGGGAGTTCATTTGAATTAGTATCAAGAATTCTTGCTGCCATTTCCTTAAGTTCTTCAATATTTACATTATTTGTGGCACTTACATATATGGAACCTGCAGCATTTTTTATGTTTTCTATATTATCTATATTTTCTATATTTTCTGTATTTTCTTTATTTTCTTTATTTTCTTCAACTAAATCACATTTATTATATGCGATTATATAAGGTGTGGAAGAGGTTTTAAATGTTTCTATCAGCTCTTTATCCTTATCATTAAGTCCTGTTACTGCGTCTGCAACAAGTATGGCAATATCAGTTTTTTCAAGGATTTCATAGGTTTTTTCCACACGAAGAAAACCCAGCTCGCCTTCGTCGTCGATGCCCGGTGTATCTATAATTATGACAGGGCCAAGTGGTAAAAGCTCCATGGCTTTTAAAACGGGATCAGTAGTTGTTCCTTTGGTGTCTGAAACTATGGATAGATTTTGGCCTGTAAACTTATTTACAAGGCTTGATTTACCTACATTTCTACAACCGAAAAAAGCTATATGAACTCTTTCACCTCTTGGTGTATCATTTAAACCCATGTCAAATCCTCATTTCATTTATTTTTAGAATCTAAAGTCTCTTTCGCCTTCATTTTTAATCTTATCAAGTCTTTCCTTAAGTATCTCAAGCACCTTAGGACTGGAGATGTCTGGGAAGTTCTCCTCGATAAGCTTTTCACCGGCAATTCTGGTTTCCTCTGAAGCATAGTCAGATAAATATTCCTGAAGTGTCATAAGAGCATTTGGAAGACAACAGTTCTGAATCTGCTTTGATTTACAAAGCTCCATAAATCTGTCTCCGGTACGTCCTGCGCGGTAGCAGGCTGTACAGAAGGATGGAACATAGTCCATATCTATAAGCCATTTGATTACTTCATCAAGTGTTCTTCTATCTGATACGTCAAACTGTACTGTATCATCAGGTCTGTCTTCCTCGGTGTATCCACCTACAGAAGTTCTGGAAGCTCCTGAAATCTGAGAAATTCCAAGATGTAAAACTCTTTCTCTTACAGCCTGTGATTCACGAGTTGAAACTATCATTCCTGTATATGGAACAGCGATTCTTATACATGCTACAATTTTAGCAAATACATCGTCGCTAATTGCATTTGAAAATTCTTTAACATCGATATCCTCTGCAGGGCAGATTCTAGGAACGCTTATGGTATGTGGTCCTACGCCGTGTACTGCCTCAAGATGCTCAGCATGCATTAAAAGTCCTGCAAATTCATATTTGTATTTATCAAGTCCGAAGAGTACTCCAAGTCCTACATCATCGATTCCGCCTTCCATAGCTCTATCCATAGCTTCTGTGTGATATGCATAATCACTCTTAGGTCCTGATGGATGAAGCATTTTATAGGATTCCTTGTGATAGGTTTCCTGGAAAAGAATATAGGTTCCGATTCCAGCCTCGTGGAGTTTTCTGTAATCCTCAACCGTAGTAGCAGCTATATTAACATTTACACGTCTTATAGCTCCATTTTTATGCTTAATTGAATAAATGGTTTTAATACTTTCAAGTATATATTCTAATGGGTTATTTACAGGATCCTCACCTGCTTCAAGTGCAAGTCTTTTATGTCCCATATCCTGAAGTGCGATAACCTCTTTACGAATCTCATCCTGAGTAAGCTTTACTCTTGCAATATGCTTATTTTTATGATGATAAGGGCAGTAGGTACAGTTATTTACACAATAATTAGATAAATATAAAGGTGCAAATAAAACGATTCTATTGCCATAAAACTCTTTTTTAATTTCTTCTGCAAGCTTATATATTTCCTCGTTTTTCTCTGGGATTTCACAAGCTAAAAGTACTGAAGCCTCTCTATGATCAAGACCTTTACATTCCTTAGCTTTTTCGATAAGTGATGAGATAAGTTCTTCGTTATTTTTGTTCTCTTCAGCGTATTTTAAAGACTCTAAGATTTCTTCGTCGCTAATAAATTCTTCTGCTACCAGCGAATTTTTGTTGTATGCCATTTTTTAACCTTCTTTCCTGTAAACCTTTATGATTTATAAATATAGTTTAATCCTAAAGTATTATAACACATTTTAATTAAATGTATATAGCTATTTCAGCCTGAAAATTAGTTTTATTATACCTTGAATTTACTCTAATTTTTAACTTAATCGAATAAATATTTGAATGCTTAAGCTTTAATTCTCTGTTATAATAAACCTATATATGATAATAAAATAATAGAAAAAATATAATATGGAGGTTATTATTATGCAGAAACCGGTTAATATAAATGCAACGAAAGAAGCGAAAGAATTACTTGATTTTTTATGTGAGACTGCAGGAAATAAGCTGATTACAGGTCAGCATACCCAAACTAATCCTATGGAGGAGATAGAATATATTAAAAATGTAACGGGGAAAGAGCCTTTACTTAGGGGCTTTGAGCTCCTTGCCTATTCACCTAATATTAACTATGACAATGCAGATGAGCCTTGTCTTACTGAGGTTTATGAGAATAGAGACACCCTAAAAACTGCCTTAAAATGGGCAAAGGAGACTAAAGGAATAGTAACATTTTCCTTTCATTGGTTTTCTCCCCTGGGCGGTCATGATAAGAGTTTTTATGCTGAAAATACTGACTTTGATCCAGAGAAGATTCTCATAGAGGGGACTGAGGAAAGAAAAGCTTTTTTCAGTGATATGGATGTTATTGCAAAGGAACTTTTAAAGTTTAAGGAAGAAAATATTCCTATTCTTTGGAGACCGTTTCACGAGTCTGACGGCACCTGGTTCTGGTGGGGTAGAAAGGGTTGTGAAGTCGCAAAAGAGCTATACATTTTAATGTTTGATTATTATACAAGGGTTTATAATCTTAACAATCTTTTATGGGTTTGGAACTGTCGTCTTAAGGAGGGGTATCCGGGGGATGATTATGT
>JAILGL010000071.1 GCA_024696825.1 Lachnospiraceae bacterium | reverse complement strand
GGTAAGAGAGTTAAATATGATGTAGATAAGAATATTATTTTGGTTACAGAAGATGTTGCCGCCCTTGGACATGATTTTGGTGAACCGGTATTTAACTGGACAGAGGATTGTTCAAAATGTACTCTTACTCTTACATGTAATAGAGATAATTCTCATGTAGAAGCAGCAGATTGTACAATTAGTTGTGTTAGAACTGAGCCTACAGAAACAGCTGATGGTGAGGCAGTTTATACTGCAAAAGCAAGTATTGACGGAGTTGAATATAATGATGTAAGAAAAATGGTCATTGTAAAAACTGAATCAGGTAATACTGAAGAAATGACAGAATTAGAAGCTGCAAAGGATAAGATTGAAGAATTAGAGAAGGATCTTAGTGCAGCTGAAAAAGCACAGGAAGAAGCAGAAGCAGATGCTGCAGCAGCAAAGGAAGCACAGGCAAGTGCTGAAGCAGATGCTGTAGCAGCTAATGAAGCTAAGGAAAAGGCTGAAGGTGAAAGAGATACAGCAAAAGCAGATGCTGCAGCAGCAAAGGAAGCACAGGCAAGTGCAGAGGCAGATGCTGTAGCAGCTAATGAAGCTAAAGAAAAGGCTGAAGGCGAAAGAGATACAGCAAAAGCAGATGCTGCAGCAGCAAAGGAAGCACAGGCAAGTGCAGAGGCAGATGCGGCAGCAGCTAATGAAGCTAAGGAAAAGGCTGAAGGAGAAAGAGATACAGCAAAAGCAGATGCTGCAGCAGCAAAGGAAGCACAGGCAAGTGCTGAAGCTGAAGCAAAAGCAGCAAAGGAAGCACAGGCAAGTGCTGAAGCAGCAGCTAAGGAATCTGTTCAGCCATCAGTAGCACCATCTGCACAGCCTTCATCAGAACCAACTGCATCATCAGAGCCAAGCGCATCAGTAGAACCAACTGCATCAGCAGAAGCAGTTACAAAACCTGCAAAAGCAAAGATTAATTCTGCTAAGAATAATGCAAAGAGTACAGTGTTAGTTGTACTTAAAAAGATAAGTGGAGCTAATGGATATCAGTTACAGTATTCTCTTAAGAAGAACTTTAAAGGAAAGAAAACTAAAAATACTACTGCATTAAAAGTTAAAATTAATAAGCTTAAAAAGAAAAAGACTTATTATATAAGAGTTCGTGCATATAAGGTTGTTGATGGTAAAAAAGTATATGGTGCATGGAGTACTGTTAAGAGAGTAAAAATTAAGAAGTAGTTTATATTAGTGAATTTATAAATAGTTAAATATGGCCATACAGTTAAGTTAAAAACTTAGCTGTGTGGCTTTTTATTTACATATATTTCATAATACGCTATAATTAAATACAATTAATTTGATAAAAGAATTATAATATTTTCACATGGTTTGGAGGAATTATGGTTTACGGAATTGGTAATGATATAATTGAAACTGAAAGACTTAGAAAGACCTTAAATGATGGTCATAAGGGGACTTTTTTTACAGATAAAGAGATGGAAGAAATAGCTGCTAAAAAAACTGAGGATGAGAAGCTTCAGAGAATAACCATGGCCTTTTCAGGTAAGGAAGCTGTTGCAAAGGCTCTCGGAACAGGCTTTGCAAGCTGTTATCAGGGATGGATGATAGAGATTCTCCACGATAAGATGGGTGCGCCTTATGTGCTTCTTCATGGTCTTGTAGAGGAGTTTGCAAAGGAGCATGGAGTAACTAAGGTTATGATTGCATTTTCAGGAGTAAAGGAATATGTGACGTCCTTTGCAGTTGCAATAACAGATTAAAAAACGGTTTATAATGATTAAAAAATTGAATTAAATGTAGTCAGAGGACTGCTAAAAATATATTTAAAGTAACAAAGAAAAATAAGGAGGAAGACCCTATGGTATTTATAACAGATTCAGAGGGGGCAGGGCTTATTGATAAGTATTCAACTGATGAGATAGGTTTATCTTCAGAGGTGCTTATGGAGCGTGCGGCCTTAGCTGTATGCGAGGAGATTGTAAAAACAACGGATAAATCGGAATCAATCCTCTGTGTATGCGGCGTTGGAAATAATGGTGGAGACGGTTTAAGTATTGCAAGAATTCTGAGTGAGGCAGGCTATAATGCTTCGATTGCTCTTATAGGTGATCCGGAAAAGGCTTCTAAAGCAACTAAGGCGCAGCTTAAGATTTCTGAAGCGCTTGGAATTACATTTTACAAGGAAAATATAGAGGGATGCATTAGATTAGGTGACTTTGATTTAATTGTAGATGCTATATTTGGAACAGGACTTAGCCGTGATGTTGTGGGAGAATTTGCAAAGACCATTCATGCCATTAACGGTTCTTCAGCAAGGGTTGTAAGTGTGGATGTGCCTTCAGGTATTAGTTCTGATGATGCCCATGTTTTTGGTGTGGCAGTAAAGGCTGATATGACGGTTACATTTGGAGTACAGAAAATAGGACTTGTGGTTTATCCGGGTAAGGAGTATTCCGGTGAGGTTATTTTAAAGCAGGACATTTTCCCAAATGTTGCTATTCACAGTGTGATTGATAATGATATTAATTCCAGAAAAATATTTTCTTTAGATTCTACGGAAATCAGTAATCTTATGCCGGAGCGTTTCGGAAGAAAGCATAAGGGAAGCTTTGGTAATACCCTTGTAATAGCGGGTTCTGAGGAAATCAGCGGTGCGGCATTTTTTGCCTGCTACGGAGCTTATGCTATAGGAAGCGGTTTAGTAAAGGTTATTACTCATAGGAATAATGAGCATTTTATAAGAGTTAAGATGCCTGAGGCTTTAGTTAAGGTCTATGATGACGATAGCGATATAAGCTTTATCGAGGATGAGATTTCCTGGGCGGATTCTGTAGTTGCAGGTCCGGGACTTGGAACCTCGGATATAGCAGTTCGTCTTATAAAAAGATTGATTTCAGTGAGAATTAAGCCTATAATACTTGATGCAGACGCAATTAATATTCTGTCTGGTATTTCACCAAGACCAATTCTTAAGAGTAACTTTATTCTGACTCCACATTTGAAGGAGTTTTCAAGGTTCTCAGAACTGGATATGGAATACATTTCCAACAATCTTATAGAGTCCTTAAATATGTTTAGAGATGAGCATAATGCTACACTGGTACTTAAGGATGCAGTTACCTTAGTAAGTGATTTAAAGAATTTATATGTTAATACAACTGGTAATTCTGCGCTTTCTAAGGGCGGCTCAGGTGATGTGCTGGCGGGCATGATTGCAGGTCTTGCAGCTCAGAATTTTAGAAGGGCTATGAGTCCTGATGACAGTGCCATTATAAATAATGAGTTCTCAATGTACATTAGTGCGGCAATTGCAGCTGTATATCTTCATGGACTGGTAGCAGATGAATATATTAAAGAGAACAGTGCATTTTCAATGCTTGCCACAGACATAGGAGAAGGACTTAAGAAGGTGGATTTCTAATTATAATTTAGTAGTAAAATTCTTCATATGAAAGAAGGTTTATGTAAAAATGTATAGTAACGAAAACATTAATACAACTAATAACTCTAATAATTACAGAGTTTATGCTAAGATTGATCTTAATGCTATATATGACAATATAGTAAATGCAAAAAAATGTATCAAAAAGGATACTAAGTTTATGGCGGTTATAAAGGCTGACGGCTATGGACATGGTGCCTGTGAAATCGCAAATAAGGCTGATGAACTTATCGATGCCTACGGTGTTGCAACTGTAGATGAGGGTATGGAGCTTAGAAAAAATGGTATTAAGAAGCCTATTTTAATTCTTGGTAATACCTTTACATTTCAGGCTGAGGACATAATTAATTATGAAATAGATACTGCTGTTTCATCCTATGAAACAGTTAAGATTATGTCTGAAACAGCAGTTAAGCTTGGTAAAACCCTGCATGTGCATATTGCCCTTGATACAGGGATGAGTCGAATCGGATTTTTATGTAATGAGGCACATTTTGATGAAAGTGTGGAAGAAATAATAAAAGTTTCAAAGCTTGACAATGTAAAGATAGACGGCTGTTTTTCTCATTTTGCAACCATGGATGAAACTGATAAATCAAAGGCCTTAGAGCAGTTTAATAAATATATTAAAATGACTGAGACTCTTAAAGAAAAGGGCGTGGATGTGGGAGTTCGCCACATTGCCAACAGTGCCGGTATTATGGAGGATGTGGATGTTGAGTTAGACATGGTTAGAGACGGTATCTGTCTCTATGGACTCTACCCTTCAGAGGAGGTTGATGAGACAAGGCTTTCACTTAAACCAGCCATGAGTCTTTACAGTAAGATTTCACATATAAAAACTCTCGAGGAGGGTATTGAAATCGGTTATGGTGGAACCTTTACAACACCTAAAACCATGCGTGTTGCAACAGTTCCTGTGGGCTATGCAGATGGTTATCCCCGTTCTCTTTCCAACAAGGGAAGCATTATTATAAAGGGTGTTAAGGTGCCTATTATAGGACGAGTTTGCATGGATCAGTTTATGGTGGATGTATCTGATGTTTCCGATGTAAAGGTAGGAGATGAGGTTACATTAATAGGCAGAGATGGAGATGAATTTATAAGTGTTGAGGAGGCATCTCTTCTTGCAGGTTCATTTAATTATGAGTTTGTATGTGATGTATCCAAGCGAGTTCCCAGAATCTATATCGGATGATTTTCTTTAAGCCTTAAGTAATTAATTATGAAAAGGTTTAGTCCGGGTTAAGCTGGTTTACATTTATAATTCCAAGGAGATTTAATTTGAATATAACAATTGTCTGTGTAGGAAAAATAAAAGAAAAATATTTTACTGATGCGATTTCAGAATACAGTAAAAGATTATCAAAATATATAAAGCTTATTATAACTGAGGTGGGCGATGAAAAGACACCTCAGTTTGCTAGTGATAGAGAAGAAGAAATTATAAGGGATAAGGAAGGTGAGAGAATTTTAAAGGCAATTCCTAAGGATGCTTTTAAAGTGGCTCTTTGTATTGATGGAAAAGCTTTTGATTCACCTGGCTTTTCAAAATACATTGAAAACCTGCAGATTCAGGGGGTTAGCCATATTTGTTTTATAATTGGCGGTTCTCTTGGTTTAAGTCAGAGTGTCTTAAATGCATGTAATTTTAAGGTTAGTTTTTCAAAAATGACCTTTCCACATCAACTAATGCGTGTTATATTATTAGAGCAGGTTTATAGAGCATATAGAATTATGAAAAATGAACCCTATCATAAATGATTATAGAAATTAATTATAAGAAGTATTAAAAGAAGTGTTTTAAGAGAGAGTTTTAAGGAGGAAAAACATGAAGAGTATTGCACAACCTATACTTTTTTCATTATTGCAAACAGGTATAGGAGCTGTAGTTATACCGGTCGGACTTATTTCTGCCTGGAAGGTTGCTTCTAAGAAAAAGTTGAGACCGTTTTTTATTGGAATGGCAGGTTATCTGCTTTTTGTCTGTCTGTTAAAATTTATCCCGGATTTATTTGTGACGGGCGATACAAGTATAGGAATGCTTATGAAGGATAAGGTGATTCAGCTTAATTTTTATGAATCCCTTATAGTAACATTTTTATTTGTATTTGGTGCATTTACCTTCTTAAAATTTTTTTATATGAAATATAGCGAGAAGCAGTATGCTGTGACCTTTGCCATTGGCTTTGCCGGAGCAGGTACCATAGTAAATCTCGGCTTTAGATTTTTTAAATATCATTTCTATGGAAATCTTATAAATCTTGCCATTGAAAAGAAGGATGACAGTATTCTTAAGGGCGCTGAAGAGATTTATAAGGAAATCAAAAACATTACCATTACCTATATTTCAGCCAGCAGCATTTCACAGGTTTTTATGTTTATACTTGAAACTTCAGTGGTAATTATGTTATTTTATGCTGTGAGGGCCAGAAAAATATATGAAAAGGCCGTGGAGGATGATGAGGCTGCAAAGGGCACCTGGCTTGAAAATGCAGTGCCTATGCGTATAGTTATGTTCGCGGGAGCATTTCTTTTTGCAGGTCAGTATCCTTACAATCTTATTTATAACAGATATATAACTTCTATGGGACATATTATTGCATGTGAGGTTATTTGTGGTATAATATCTGTTGCAGCAGGTCTTGTGGCGAAAAACATGTATGACCATTTATCCGGTAAGAGTGTTAAGTATGATGCGCCTGAGGCCAAAAAGAAAAGAAATATAGCATCACACGCTAAGAAAAAGCTTTCTAATATCGAAATTGATGAGGAGAGCGATAAATAAGGGGCTTTTATTATTATGTCTTTTAAATATATTAAAATAACAAAATGGAGAGTTTTAGGAGCAGTTTTACTGTTGGGCTGTTTATTTGCCTTTCAGTATTTTACAACCGGTCCTTTAATGAGTAGACAAAGTGTCACCACAGAGGCTGGTAATTCCAACAGTGCAGTTATCGGTATCTTAGATGAGACTGAGGTTGTAAGACAGAAATTTGAATTTGAAAGAAAGGTTTTACTCAAATCCTTTACCCTAAGCTTTGGTTCTTTTAAGAAGAAGGATGTGGGAGATACCTTAAATATTCAGCTTTTAGATGGTAATAATAACATAACCTATAAAACCTCTGTTCCTGTTAAAAAGATTAAAGCAGGTTCTACCTATACGGTAGATATGAAGAAGGCTGTAATTGTACCAGCCGGAGTTACTTGTTGTATTAATATTTCCTGTTCTTCGAAGGATTCCAATTATGAAAAGGTTCCAACCTTAAATACTACCAACAGAACAGATCCTAATACTTATCTTTCAACCTTAAATATGCAGACCTATAAGAAGTCTCTCAATGTATCATATACTTATACCTATGGACAGGTATTTCCACTGGTGGTTATGATATTTGAGGTTCTTATTATTCTCTTACTTATCTTTGAAAGAATATCAGAATATGTTCCTTCTCTTAGAGCCAGAGCTCATAGAAATAAGGGCAAGAAGGGCGTTGACAATAAGCAGTCAAGAGTTAAGAAATTCTTAAAGTTCTTCTTTGTAAACGAGAGAGTAGAACTAATTGTTAAGATGATAATAGTGGCATTTAACCCACTTGTTATAGCTATGATAATGGAGTCCATGAATGGAACTCTTACTACCATACTTCCAAATGTATGGATATTTACATGGATTCTTATATTTGCTTTCGAACTTTTATTTATGGCCTTTGTGCCATGGGCAAGTATTAGTAT
The DNA here is from genome assembly GCA_024696825.1 of Lachnospiraceae bacterium. Lineage (GTDB taxonomy): Bacteria > Bacillota > Clostridia > Lachnospirales > Lachnospiraceae > JAEEJA01. The sequence continues at coordinate 58,448 of JAILGL010000071.1, read as the reverse complement.
AGTGGTTATGGATATTCTTTTATTTATCCTTGGCCTGGTTAATTTCTTTGTATTAAAGCTTAGAGGTACACCATTCTTACCTTCAGATATTATGGGTGCAGCTACAGCTAAGGAAGTGGCAGATCACTATAAATTTGAGTTTACACCGGTTCAGTTTATAACCATTGTATTCTTTATTATCTGGATTATGGTTATTCTTAAATTCAGAATTAAACCTAAGAAGTTTGAAGCTAAGAAATACATTTTAAAGGCTGTTACACATGTGCTTCCTGCCTTTGCAATCATTGCAATTCTTTATTCTACTTCAATACTTGAAAGCGCAGGAATAAAGGACGATGTATGGAATAAGGTTGCTTCCTGTAAGAAAAATGGTTTCTATATGAATTACTTTATAAATGTGCATTATCTTAAGGTTTCAAAGCCTTCAGGATATTCACAGGATAAGGTTAAGGAAATCATTAAGGATGTTAAGGAAGATGATTCTATTATAACTGAGGCAGAGGGAGATGATGGCCTTACTGTTGCCAAGAAGGAGGAGAAATTCTCCGGCCAGAAAAAGGACTTCGTTACCAATGCAGACTTTGCTCACAACACTGTTTTAAATGGTGAGAAACCGAATATCATTCTTATTATGAATGAGAGCTTTGCGGATTTCTCTCTTGTAAATGATACTATTTCCTATAACAAGGATCCGTTACCATTTATTCACAGCATGAGCGATAATACCATTAAAGGTCTTGACTTTGTATCAGTATTTGGTGCAGGTACTTCAAACTCTGAGTTTGAGGCTATGACAGGTAATACCATGACCTATTTCCCAAGTGGATCTAATGTTTATCAGCAGTTTATGCATAGCTCCACCTATTCCTTACCTTCATACCTTAAGAGTCTTGAATATACAACCTATGCAGTACATCCAAGTACAGGTAATAACTGGAACAGAATTGCAACCTATGACAGTATGAAATTTGATGATTTCATTACCATAGAGGATTTTAAGAATCCTGAATATATTCGTTATATAAGTGATAAGGAAAGCTACAAAAAGGTTATAGAGCTCTATGAGAAGAAGAAAAAGGATGAGAAGCTTTATATCTTTGATATGACCATTCAGGGCCATGGTGGTTACCTTACTAACACCGATTGGAGAAATCCAATCTATGTTCAGAATTCTTATTTCGATGAAACTAAGGAATTTTTATCATCCACAAGAGTTTCAGATGATGCATTTAAATATCTTATAGACTACTTCTCAAAGGAAAAGGAGCCAACCATTATCTGTATGTTTGGTGATCATTTCCCTAAGGTAGAGCAGCTCTTCTATGAAGACCTTCTTGGAAAAGAAGAGAGTGACTGGGAGCTTGAGGATATTCAGAAGCGTTACGGTACCCCATATATTCTTTGGGCTAACTATGATATTCCTGAAAGTTCAGATATTGTACTCAGTAATAACTATCTGGAAAATATGCTTTTAAAGGAAGCAGGTATCGAATTACCACTTTATAACAAGTTTATTGAAAAACTCAGTAAACAGGTTCCAGCCATGAATGTAAATGGTTACATGGATAAGGAGGGTAAATGGCATACCTATGATGATAATGACGATGATGAATTAAAGAAGCTGTTTAATGATTATAAGCTCTTGCAGTATGGTTACTACAGTGATCAGGATAAGGATTCAACATCGAAGATATTTGAAATGGATAAATAAATAATAATCCCTGAGGACTTGTAAATACAGGTCTTCAGGGATTTTTTAATGGTTTAATATAAATATTTATTTAAACCTATTTAGTTTTTAATATTGTCAATGCAGGCCTTAAGTTCATTTACCTCTTTAATTTCCTTCTCAATGGTCTTAAAGGTCTCATTAGAAGCGTTTTCTGCATCATCCTTATGTGCATTATAATAATCTTTTCCAAGCTGTAAATAAGCCTTATTAAGAGTTTTTTCATGAGAATGAAGCTTAGCTTTAAGTGCTGTTATATCCTTAGTTTCCTTAAGCTTTGTGCCTACTGTCTGTCCTGCCTCTGTTAAGGCATCTGCCATCTGATCTAAAATATTTGCCATTTTATTTACCTCCGTTCATATATTCTTTAAAACAGTCAATAACTGTATTAAGCTCTACAACCTCTTCCGGTGCATTTCCAAGATTAACAGATTTTCCGTCCTTATAAAGGGCGAAAAGCTGGTCGTTATTAGGGTCTGTTACTATAGCATAATAAACCTTTTCATCAGTTTCAGGATTATTTGCTATAAATACTCTTTTTGCCATAGCAGGTACATTTCCCGGGTTTGGCATGGTAATTCTTGTTATGCTTACATTTTCATCTATATTAAGATTCATAATATCAAAATCGCTTGGGCTAAATGGAGATTTAAGCTTGGTATCCTTCTTGTATAACTCGCTATACATCTGTGCCAAAAGGTTTTCTCCATCTTCCTTAAGTGCCTGTAAAAAGTTTTCAGAATTGAAAATGTTATATGGAAGAATTCTTATTTCAAGGTGCTGTCTTACCTGAAGATTAGGATCCATATCATTAGCAGGAGCTTCATTTGCTTCCTGTCCCGGTGGATTCTTGGATATATTTAAAATAACATTTTCTGTAAATGGATTAATTACAAGAGCCTCTATATCCTCTGTTTCAGCAGATATCTTCATGCAGAAATTAAAGTCTACAGTTATATATCCCTGATAGGTTTCAGTATAGCCCTCAGTCTTCTCAAAATCCTCAGTGGACGTAAAGGCTGAAAGAAATTTCTTTCCATCCTGAGTTATAACTACTGCAGGATTAATGGTAGTTCCTTCGGATATTTTATGAGTTTCATTAATGATTCTAATGGACTCCTTATCCTCCGGATCCTTTACTACAACCGGAAGATAGAGTTCTATATTATGTAACTCTTTTACAAGATTATCTATGGTTTCCTTACATGGATTAGCCTTTAAATCCATCATTAGTTTTCTAACGTCAGCCATGTGTTAACATGCCTCCTTTATATTTCATTAGTTTTATTCTACAGTAACGCTCTTAGCTAAGTTACGAGGCTGATCTACATTTAAGCCCTTTGCATAAGAAGTATAATATGCAAGGAACTGAAGCATTACAGCTGCACCAAATGGGGTAAATGCATCGTCAATCTCAGGAAGAGAAAGAATATGATCACAAAGGGATACATTTACGGCTGCATCGCTGGTAGTAACCATTATTACAAATGCACCTCTGGTACGTACTTCCTCAATGTTAGCTAAGGTCTTTGAAAATACATCCTTCTGAGTAGCTATAGCGATTACAGGAACGTTATCAGTTATAAGTGAGATGGTTCCGTGCTTTAATTCACCTGCTGCATAGGCCTCAGAGTGAATGTAGCTTATTTCCTTAAGCTTAAGTGAACCCTCCATGGAGAGTGAGTAATCAAGACCTCTACCGATGAAGAAAAGGCTCTCTGCATTTACAAGACGCTTACTGATTTTCTCAATTACCTTATCACTGGATAAAATGTTATCTACATAATCAGGAATGGTAAGGAGAGTAGAAACTAATTTTCTTACATTGTTAGTTGGAAGGGTATTTTTTAAAACCGCAAGCTTAAAGGTGAGAAGGTACATAACTGCCATCTGCACAATATAAGCCTTGGTACTTGCAACAGCGATTTCAGGACCTGCATGGGTATAGAGAACATAATCACTTTCTCTGGCTATGCTTGAGCCCTTAACATTTACTATGGCAAGAGTTTTTGCACCCTTCTTATGTGCTATATTAATAGCCTCTCTGGTATCAGCAGTTTCCCCTGACTGAGATACTATAATTACAAGAGTTTTTTCATCTACGATAGGATCCTTATATCTGAACTCAGAAGCGATTTCTACTGTTACAGGTATGCGGACATATTTTTCTAAAAGACTTTTCCCTATAAGGCCTGCATGCATGGCAGTTCCACAGGCTGCTATGGTTATGGCATTAATACCATCAAATAAGCTGTCAGGAACATTATCTGCTGAGAAATCTACAAGGCCATCCTTAATTCTTGGAAGGATGGTATTAGTAAGGGCCTGAGGCTGTTCATGAATTTCCTTTAACATGAAGTACTCATAGCCGTCCTTCTGAGCTGCTGTCATATCCCAGTTAACATGAAGCATATCAGGCTCAACCTCATTAGAATCAAGGTCATTTATCTTAATGCTTTTAGCTGTAATGGTAGCAATGTGATGCTCTGGGAGTACGAAATAATCCTTGGAATATTTAATAATTGCAACCATGTCAGAAGCTATTACTGAACCATTTTTAGTAGAGGTTGCAACTAATGGACTTCCCTTTCTGATAGCATATATCTTACCCGGATGCTCATCAAACATTATGCAAAGTGCATAAGCACCTACAAGCTTTTTAACTGCCTTTTTAATGGCACTGATTGGATTGGTTTTATAACAGGAATCTATAACCATTGCAGCGATTTCTGAATCGGTATCACTTACAGGGGTCTTTCCTTCCTTTGCAAACTCTTCCTTAAGCTCTGTGTAGTTTTCAATAATACCATTATGTACTAAGGTTACACGTCCAAAGCGATGTGGGTGAGCATTGGTCTTATTAACTCCTCCGTGAGTAGCCCAGCGTGTATGTCCTATACCACATTTGGTTGCATCAGCTGAATGCTCACTGTTTACCTTATCCTTGAGAATTGATACCTTTCCAACAGTCTTAACTGTCTGAATTCCATTTTTAGTAAAGTAGGAGATTCCGGCACTGTCATAACCTCTGTATTCAAGTGAGGTAAGACCATCGATAAGAATGTCCTTAGCATCAACATTTCCTGTAAATCCTATAATTCCACACATATTATAATATCCTCCAAAATTGTTTTTATATTTAGAAATTATTTATTTAGTATCCTTCTTTTCTTTTTTCTCTTTTTTTGGCTTTTCAACCTCTTCTTCAAGACCGTATTTTGAAAGCTTATTGTCAATGATACTTTCAATTAAGGTTTTCTTAAGATAGATGTCAAAGCTTAGGGTACAGATAAACATAAAATCTGTAAGAAGCTCCTTGTCTTCAGGATTTTTAATATCCTCAAAGGCTTCTGTGGAAACCTTAAGCTTATTAATAATATCCTTTACCTGAGGCTTGGTATTTTTTTCTTCCACAGGAACAACCCTGTTATAAATCTCAGCAAGTGAGATTTCTGAATCATCATTTTTATAAAACTTCTCAGTTAAAGGTTCGATTATCTTCTGAATATCATTTATGGAAAGGAAATTCTTAAGATAATATATAAATATAAGGAGTAGCATATGCTCCTTGGAATATTTCTTCTTAATTGGCGGCGGCAGGAGATTGTTCTTAGTATAGTTATTAATCATGGTTTTAGTAAGAAGCTTGTCATCTCTATGCCTTTTTGAAGATTTTAAATGCTCATTCATAAACGTAGTGACCTGATCCATATATAAATCGATGTTTGGAATGGCGTCAGGTGTAACATAATCAATACCTTGAAGAGTCTTTAAAAGCTCCAGTATTTCCTTCTTTATATCTGTCTGTTCTGTGTTTTCGTTTTTCATGAATAATTACCCCTTAATCATCATAAATATCGACGTGCGACTATAAATGGTATTATACTCTATGTGACGTGGCTTATGCAAGAAAAATCCTATAAATTTGACATTTCATACTTATAAATATAAAATGTTCACATGCGTTTATGGAGCAGATTAGAAAGTACGTATTTATAAAGGTTTGCTGAAAGGAGTATGCATTATGAAGGGTTTAGTAATGGAAGGCGGTGCCATGAGAGGTTTATTTACCGCCGGTGTAACAGATGTGCTTATGGAAGCCGGAGTAGATTTTGACGGTGCAATCGGTGTTTCTGCCGGTGCCTGCTTTGGCTGCAATTATAAATCAAAACAGATAGGAAGAAGTATCAGATATAATCTTGCCTTTTGTGATGATCCGGAATATGTAAGTTTTAGGTCATTATTTAAGACAGGAGAGCTTTTTAATGAGGATTTTGCATATAATAAGATTCCAAATGAATATGATTTATTTGACTATGAGACCTATAAGGAAAATCCTATGGATTTTTATGTGGTTTGTACAGATTTAGAAACAGGTAAGGCTGTTTATAAAAAGGTTAATGTACTTCATGAGGAGAATTTTAAATGGTTAAAGGCTTCAGCTTCCATGCCTCTTGCTGCCAAGATGGTTGAGGTAGGAGGGAGAAAGCTTTTAGACGGTGGAGTTTCAGATTCCATTCCATTAAGATTTTTTATACATAAAGGATATGATAAGAATATAGTTATTCTCACTCAGCCGCCACATTTTGTTAAGAAGAAAAATCAGCTTGCTCCTGTTATGAAGAAGGTTTATAAGGAGTATCCTGAGTTTGTAAAGGCTGTTTATGACAGGCATAACGTTTATAATAAAACCTTAAAATATGTAAGATATATGGAAAAACAGGGTAAATGTATAGTGTTACAGCCTGATGAAAAGCTCCCTATCGGAAGAGTGGAGCATGACCCTGACAATGTGCTTAAGGCTTATATGGTGGGAAGAAAAGTCGGTAAAGAAAATCTTGAAAGGGTTAAGAAGTATTTAGGAGATAAATAATGGCAGATTATATGATTAGAGGTACGGCGGCCAATGGAGAAATAAGATTCTTTGGAACCCGCTCTACAGATCTCGTTGAAAAAGCAAGAAAAATACATGGAACAAGCCCTGTAGTTACAGCGGCTCTTGGAAGACTTCTTACTGCTACAGTTATGATGGGAAGCATGATGAAATCAGAGGAGGACAGAATTACTGTAAATATTAATGGTGATGGTCCTATTGGTGCTATCTGTGTAACAGCGGACAGCATTGGTCATGTTAAGGGCTTTGTTAGAAATCCTTTGGTTATACTTCCTGCAAATGAAAAGCATAAGCTTGATGTAAGTGGTGCAGTTGGCCATGGTATTTTAAATGTAATTAGAGATACAGGTATGAAGGAGCCTTATAACTCCAGTGTTGATATAGTTTCTGGAGAAATTGCTGAGGATATAACCTATTATTTTGCAACCTCTGAGCAGGTGCCATCCTCAGTAGGTCTTGGGGTTTTAATGGATAAGGCCAACTTCGTAAAGGTGGCAGGAGGCTTTATAATTCAGCTTATGCCGGGAGTTAAGGAGGAGACTATATCAGCTCTTGAAAAGAATCTTACAGGTGTGGATTCAGTTACCAATATGCTTCTTGAATATGAGACACCTGAGAAAATGTGCGAATTTCTTTTAAGAGATTTAGAGCCTGTTGTTAACGATAACATGCCAGTTTCATTTGCCTGTGACTGCAGTGAACAGAAGGTTTTAGATGCCATAACAGGAATGGGTGAAACCGAGATTTTAAGTCTTATAAAGGAGGGACAGGATGTAGAAACCTCCTGTAGATTTTGTGGAAAGAAATTCTCCTTTACACCTAAAAGATTAAAGGAATATTTTAAGCTCTAAATTAAGTTGTAAAGGAATGTTTTACTACTTAAATACTAATTAATATTAAATGCTACAAGGCTCTTAAGACCTTCTTTAAAAGATAGTTTTAAGAGTCTTTTTTTTACGGCTGTAAATGGGGTTGTTTGGTTGTAATATGGATAAATGTATGTTATAATTTTAATAATTATTACGAGAAAAATTGAATGCGGGATTTTTATCTAAAAACGGACTGATTAATAAATACTTGAATTTAGGTTTTTAACTGTATTTATACGGTGAAAGCTTAGTGGTAAAAGCCCGTACCCCCTATGAACAAATAAAAGCGAAAGAGAGGGTAGATATATGAAATGTCCTAAGTGTGGAGTTCAATTACCGGATGGAATGCCGTTTTGTGACAGGTGTGGTGCATCCATAAATATTGAAGAGAGTAATGTAGAGAGTGTTACAACTCAGTCTGCACCAGAGCAAAGTGCGCCTCAGAGTAAGCCACAAAGTGTGCAGCAAAATACGCCACATAGCGTGCCACAGCAGAATTCCTATAATCAAGGAAATCAGGTGCCACCACAGCAGAATCCATATAATCAGGGGAATCAGGTGCCACCACAGCAAAACCCATATAATCAGGGAAATCAGGTGCCACCACAGCAAACCCCATATAATCAGGGGAATCAGGTGCCACCACATCAGAACCCATATAATCAGGGGAATCAGATGTCACCACAGCAAAACCCATATAATCAGGGGAATCAGATGCCACCACAACAGAATCCATATATGAGAGGAAATCAGATGCCACCACAGGGCCCTTATGGCAATGTGAGAGTATATCAGCAGGGAGCTCCTAAGAAAAAGGGAGGAGGCTGTCTTAAAGCATTTCTCATATTTCTAATTATCTTACTTTTATTGGGGGCAGGAATATTTGCCTTATTCAAATTTGTAATTAAGCCTAAGGTTAAGAAGCTTGGAGATGATATTAAAAAGTCCGGTATTATTAGCAGTCATAGTCCATTGCCAAGTGCGTCCATTGATCCTAATACAGGTAAGGACACCAGTAAGCCTGATAATAAGCCTGAAAAGCCTAAGAAATCAAAGGCTCAGATTGCAAAGGAAAAGAAAGCTAAGGCTGATAAGGCAGCGAGAAAAACTGCCAAGAGAATGTCCACTAAGAGAAAGCCGAATATAGGCGATTTTGAGTGGTATTATAAAATGTATTATTCAAAGAAATACAAAAAGAAATTAAAGGCTTTTTGTAAGAAAAAGAAGGCTAAAAGAATTAATAATCCGCTACTGGTTCAAGGTGGATGGAAGGCTATGATGATAGGCGCCAAGGGTAAATATCATACTGATGGCGATAGAATGTTTAATGTTGTAATTAAAAATAATAATAATCTGTCAGGTGCCGAGGTTAAAATGGACTGGTGGATTTATCATGATGAAAAAGGAAAGTCCTATAAGGAAAAGGGTAACGGCTATGAAGATTGTAAATGGAAAAATAAAAAGAAGACCTTAAAAGGAAATCAGCTTACAATGGATAAATTTATTTCTTATAAGGGTAAGCAGTATGCCTTTGGACTATTTCAGTGGGAATCCGGAGAGAAAGACTATGTGATTTTGGTAAGACGATAAAGAATTTCATTGATAATTAAAAGGTTATTTATTCGAAGGTAAAAGCATTTATAAGAGAGGGGTAATGCTTATGGGAAATATGCCAAATCAGTCTTTTAATTCAGTGAATAAAGCTATGCAAGCCTTTACGGTTAATGCTTCTAAGGCTCCCGGAGAGATGGGAGCTTTGGAATTTCCAAAGGAACAAATGGCTTTATTTGGAGTGTTAAAAACAAAGAAATCCAGCCTTTTAACTAAGGTTATAGTGGGCGCTGTACTTGCCGGTATATGGTTTTTATTATTAATACTGTCAAGAACCGGACATTATAATTTCCTTACAAAAATACTTAGATATATCACATATTTTGAGGGTGGTTTTAGAACCGGACTCATAAAAAAATTAGGCGGCTTCCTTGGAAGAGGCTTTGTTTGTATGGGCTTTATCAGTCTTATTACAGGTTTAAAGGGCATTAAAAATGGTGCGAAGAATATTTTTTCAGGTGAAGTAATTAAGGGAAAAAACATTGGGCTTATGCTTGCAGGTGCAGGTGTAGGCCTTATTCTATATATGTTCTTTAGCGGCTATGGTTCCCTTAGAGGTATTGCCATAGGTTTTTCAGGTATATTTGTAAGCCTTAAGGCTATTGGACAGGGAAATGGACTTATTAGAAGAATCCTTGGTTTGTTTGGTAATAAAAAGAATAGTAATAAAGGACAGGGAGTTAATGCTAAAGAATCATTTGGAAATGATAAAATCCAGGGTCTTCTTGCAGGTTTAACTCTTGGCTTTACTCTTTCAATTCCTGTAGCTGTTATTCCTTTTAGATGGACACATTTAATTCTTGGAATAATCTTTCTTATAGTTGGAATTATTTTATCTGTGGCCACTAAGGGTATGAATAAACCACTTGCTCTTTTAGCTGTATTTATGCTTCTTGCAGGTCAGATTATGTTGCCTTTTAATATAATTGTTGCAAGTGCCGAGGCCTCTGGTGAAAGTACTATAAGTCCTGAAGCCTCAAAGAATCCAAGAGCTAAAAAGGGTGTTCTTCGCCAGGTGGTAGATAACGCAGAACTTACAGAAAAGCAAAGTAGTTTTGCCATTGGATATGAGATTAAAAGTAATCACGAGCTTAAAACCATGAATTGGTGTGCCAGCTCCTTTGATGGCTGGGATTGTGAAATGGATGTTAATGAGGGAGACAGAATAGAGATAGAATATACTCTTTATTATCCAAAGTCTACTAAAGGCGAACAGGTGGGACCCGATTTTATAGAAAGTATGGGAAGAAAAATAAGCGGTACCTGTTATAATAATTATGTTTCAGGAGAATATATTCAGGATAAACCCGTAGAGGAATACAGCTTTGAAATATTATATGGTGATAGAGATTTTAAAAATGCTGTTAATGGTGATACCCATACTATGGTATATAAGGTTAAAAAGGATAAATCAAGACAAAATATAAAATTTAGTATCCGTTACCACAGTGATTCTAAATTCTATGGCGAGGGAGATTATAGTCTTTCCATGAATATAGATTTGTCGGTTCATAAAAAAGAAGGAACTGATGTATTTAAGTTTTCGGATGCAGGAAATCAAGCTGGAGAAGCAATTTCTGAAATACCATATTTTATAGTAAAAGGTGCAGCAGGTGCCATGGCTGCAGGAGCAGGAGTAGCAGGTGCCACAGCAGCTGAAGGCGGGAAGGAAAAGGATAATAAATCCTATCAAATGAGGATTTATAAGGATTTTGGTGACACTATCTGTCCTGGTGATTCCCGTGTAATCTACGCAAGGATAGTAGAGGTTTCAAATGGAGTAGAAAAAGACCGGCCGGATTTAACAGCTAATGTACAGATTTTCTCTGCAGATGGAGTGTTTACGGTAAATCAGGATGGCGCTCTTAATGGTATATGGAAAACTGCTACCATAAGTCTTTCTAAAGGTGACAGAAATAACGCTAATGAAGGAAGAGTTAATTTTAAATTCTTTGGAAAGGGAGGCACCTATACTAATAGTGTACGCTTCTTTATAGATGATCCTGCTATTAAACTTAATCAGCCAAACATAGCTCTTCTTGCCTGTGACAGACGTGGAGCCTATGTGGGCTTTAAGATATTTGGAATGGATTTAAATACCTGTAAGATAAATGTGAAAATGAATAAGGGCTCAAGCTATACAGCTGCCTGGATTAAAAGTGATAATAAGGATGCACCTAATGTCTATTTTGCCATATTAAATGACATTAATGAGGAGCCGGGAGATAATGGAACCTATGAGACTAACGTTTTAACCATTACAGTTTCTGATAAGGATAGGATTTTAGAGGAGTCCATAGATGTTTATCGTGTGACTGAGGGACTTAATTTTAGCGCCGATAGAATTGCCTGCTATAGACTTAGAAAGAAGGAGTCTATGGGAAAACAGGTTCAGGATTTGGATAGAAATGACTTTACTATGTCCTTTACTAAGGTAAATGCTTATATTCTCCGCTACGATGAGGAAAAGAGAGAGGTTTATTATAAGCCTGCGGAGGTGGAATTTAACTTTGAGGAGCCAAAGGAAGATGAGAGGACTAAGAATCCTGAGGAAGAGCTGTCCGTTATGGAAAGAGTTATGGAACTTGGCTTAAACTATAGAAGGACTAATATAACAGATTCCATGAGTGAGTATACATTTTTCTGTGAAAAGGCATTTCTTGAGTCTCCTCACAGATACCACATTGTATTAAAGGGACGTGCCATTGGTGAAGATCCCTTAGACTCTCTTGGTAATGAATTAAAGGTTGTTACTAAAAAGCATGTTTTATTAGAAAGTCAGCCATATCGTCAGGGATTAGAGTGTGCAACTGAGGAGGATATGAGAATACAGGAGTACATAAATGAGTTAGATAGCTTTATTTATAGCACTGCATTTAATTTCATGGATACGGATGAATATGGTAATCCAAAAACTATACTGGGCCATTTGGATTCCTTTAAGCAAAGTATTTTCACAAAGCTTGCTCCATATACCAGTATGCTGGATATTATGTTAGAGGGTTATGATTATCATTATGGTTATGATACTTTGCAGTTAGCACTCATTCGTCATCAGATAGACTGGACCATAGAATATCATAAGAAAAATGTCCTTTCAGAGAGGCAGAGGATGCTTGAAAAAATACAGGAAACAGCACATCACGATGCTAACAGCTTTTTAATTACACTGTCCGCTGCATTTACACAAATTAATGAGAAATATATAGATACCTGGGGCGGTATAGCTCTTAGAATGGCAGCAGGTGCACTTACAGGAGGAGCTTCTGAAGCAATATTCTTAACCATGGATGTCAATAAGGCAGTTTACCAAAGTAATGAACACAAGCTTTTATCGGATAGAAGCCTTGGTAAATCCATGCTTGCAGGTTCTGTGCCAATCTTTATAGAGGTTGTTTCTGCAGGAGTTATGAAGGTTGGAGTTAATACCATAGTAAGCCTTCCTGCAGGTGTTAAGGCAGATCTTGGCAAGTGGGCAAGTAAGCAGACAGGAAAATTTGTACAGAAGATTCCAAAGAGTATAAGGGGGCTTGCAAATTGTCCTAAGAAGTTTTATAAATGGGCAAGTCTTAGGAAGGAAGAACTCTTATCACTGCATTATGATCCAAAGAGCAAATGTCTTATATATTACCAGGCGGCAAAGGGTTGTGATACAGCCGTAGATAAGGCGGCAGGCACTGCATTTAAATATATTAGGGGTAGTAAAGGGGGCGTAAAGAGTCCTGTTTCCACACTTAAGGGGCTTGCTCATGATGCAGCAGAGCTTCGTGCCAGCGCGGTTTATAAGAATTATAAAAAGGCTGTAGATGCATTTAATGCTAATCCTACACCTGAGGCAGAGGCCGTGATGAAGAGGGCTTATTTTGATATGCAGCAGGATTCTCTTGCCATTAATAAGTTAAATATGGGAAGTAGAACGGGAGAAGCTATAGAAAAAGGAGTTCGTAAGGCAGATAAATATATCGAAATGTTTAACCGTAATCAAAATGATTATCTAAAGGCGCCTTCTGAGGATTTAATAAAGGATAATCTTTTGGAGGAGGCTCTTAAGAAGGGCTATAGAAAAGAGGATATAGAGGTTTTCTATGCTACAGGTAATAAGACTGCGGCCAATTTAAAAACCGGTATGGATATAGATATTTCTCCTAGAATAAAGACTAAGGATGGAAAGGTTATATACTTTAGTCAGGCGGATACTGATAATGCAGTAGCTAAGGCCTGGTCTAAAACCACCGGTACCTCCTATGATGATGCCAAGGAGCTTATAGCTAAGTATAAGGGACGTGCAGTAACTCCTGAGGACCCTGAATATTATCAGCAGATTAATAAGGTTCTTACGGGAGGGGATATTTCTGATGAGGCTCTTGAAATGAATATGAAAGAGGGTATGTATAAAATGACCCATGAATATGATAAGGCTCAAAAGCTGTTTGAAGAGGTGGTTTCAGATCCTAGCCGTCTAAAAAATGCATCTAAGGAGCTTGAAGATGTGCTTAGCAGAAATCTTCCAAAGGAGGGACTTAGTAAGGATGCCAAGGCTCTTATGAATGGTGCTGAGGCTCAGGTTGAATGCATACACCAGGTTGATAAAATCAGAGATATTTATGAAAATTATAATATTAAGGGTAAGGCCATGGGAAATGCAGATGCCATAGGCGATAAACAGAGAGTATTTGGTAAGCTTTCCAAGCAGGTAGAAAATCAGGGAGTTAATCATATTAATCTGGGCGAGTATGACCATATTATGGAAACTAAGCTTGGTGGATATAAGAATAATGCCACTGAACTAATGAAATGTGCTAAGGAGGCAACTGTAAGTGCCAGAGGCTTAAATGAGGCTGCTACTAAAAAGGTTGCAAATAATCTTGGACATGGTGCAGTAGCAGGTGTTACAGGGGCAATTAACAGTAGTATTAACAATAATAAATAATAAAATAAGTAATAAATTCAAAATTTTATTTACGACTTGAAACCGTTTTCGCTATATGATATAATAAGTCGTAATTTAAATAATTTATTACAAAGGAAAGCATTATATTTACTATGATTGCTTCCCTTAAAATCATTTAAGGAGGAATGAAATCATGAAACAGAGAAATATTGCAGTTTGCATTATTCTTACAATCGTAACATGTGGTATCTATGGTCTCTACTGGGAGTACTGTATTGTTGAAGATGTTAATACAATGACAGGTGATTCACAGTTTAGTGGTATCGTAGTTATCCTTCTTAGTATTGTTACTGCTGGTATTTTCTTAATGTACTGGATGTATGTAACAGGTAAGAAGCTTGATGATATGATTGGTGATAATGGAAACCGTGCTGTTATTTACTTAGTTTTAGCTATTTTCGAATTAAGTATTATCGACTTCTGTCTTCTTCAGAACGAGATTAACCAGAGAGCAGCATAATAGTTATTATTAATTATTATTGTTTATGAATTCTTAAGTGAGACTTATTACATATAAGTCTCACTTTTTTTCTGTGTGAGGTAAAATGGATAAATTATTTGATCTTTCAAATGAATTTTTAGAGGATATGAAAGCCCTTTTAAAGGATGAATATGAGGATTTTTATAATTCGTATAATGAGAAAAGCGCTTATGGAATTAAGCTTAATTCCATGATGCTTGAAAACGAAAATGCATCTAAAAAAAATGAGAATAATGCAGAGAAAAATCCTGAAATAAAAGAGATACTTCCATACAAATTAGAAAGAGTTCCCTGGTCTTTAGATGGGTTTTATGTAAGTAAGGATGAGGAGCCTGGAAAAAGTGTTTATCATGAAATGGGTGCGCTTTACGTACAGGAGCCTTCTGCTATGCTTCCCGGGACTCTTCTTAAGGTAAAACCGGGAGATAAGGTTTTAGATCTTTGCGCTGCACCCGGTGGGAAAAGTACCTCCATAGCCATGAATTTAAAGGGGGAGGGACTTCTTATATCCAATGAGCCAATGCGCGAAAGAAGTAAGATTCTTTCACAAAATATAGAGAGAATGGGATTTTCAAATGTAATAGTTACTAATGAATTTCCAGATAAGCTTACGGATAAATTTTACGAATATTTTGATAAAATAATGGTGGACGCTCCATGCTCAGGCTCAGGTATGTTTAGAAAGGATTCTGATGCCATAAAGGAGTGGAGTAGAGAAAATGTTATTAAATGCGAAGAGAGACAAAAGGAGATTTTAAAGGAAGCCTTTTTAATGCTTAAACCTGGCGGAAGGCTTTGTTATTCTACCTGTTCATTTTCTAAAGAGGAAGATGAAGATATGGTTCAGTGGATTTTATCTTCCTTTGATGATATAGAGGGTGTTAATGTTTTTCCTGATTTAGAAAGGGAGGGCTTTTCTAAAGAGGATTTAAGTAATTTAAGTAAAGGGATTTCTGATGATGAAGAAGTTAAAAATTCTTCTGTAAGAATCTGGCCACATAAGACAAAGGGAGAGGGGCATTTTGCCGCTGTATTTAAAAAATGTGGCGAGGAAAAATCTTTATCTGTGGCAGAAAATTTAGAAGAAAAAGCATTTAATTCTAAAGAAAAATATGAAGAAAAAAAGAGTAAAAATAAAAGAAAAAATTTAGGTAAAAATAATAAAAAAAATAACGGAAAAAATGTTTCAGATAATGAGATAATTATAGCTGAGATAAAGCAGGCTTTTTATGCTGAAAAAGCTCCTGTTAAAGAGGTGATTGACAGGGTTTTAGAAGGGGATTATATTAGGTTTTCAGATAATGTCTACTTACTTCCAAAGGGTATAAAAAAAGAAACCTTGGATAGCTTAAGGGTTGTAAGACCGGGGCTTCATATTGGGACTTTTAAGAAGAACAGATTTGAATTATCCCATAGCTTTATAAGAGCATTTTATAAATATGCAGATAATGTTTATGAGGCTTCTGACAGAGAGGCTAAGGACTTTTTAAAGGGACTTACCCTTAATGTAAGTGATGATAATAAGCTTAAAAAGGGACCATGTGTAGTGCTTTATAAGGGGCTTTCCTTGGGGTTATCCAAAAACAATAACGGAACCCTTAAAAATCACTATCCAAAGGGCTTAAGAGTGCATTTTGATTATAATGTCTAAAGGGGTATATTTATGAATTATGAAGAAGCAATAGATTATCTAAATAATATAAAGGTGGATATGAATGTAAAATATACTCTTGATACCATAAAAAGAGGTTCTGAGTTATTTGATAATCCACATTTAACTTATCCTACAGTACATATTGCAGGAACTAATGGAAAGGGCGCAGTGGGAGAATTTATGGCTAAGGCTCTTTCTAAATGTGGTCTTAAGGTGGGTAGATATATGTCTCCTGCAGTTATTGACAGGAGGGAGATAATCTCTCTTTATGAGGAGGAAAATCATAATCCAACTTACATTTCAAAGGAGGATTATGGGGAGTTAATTACAGATATAGTTAAAAAGCTTGAGGATAATAATTTGACTCTTTCTGCCTTTGAGATAGAGACCTTACTTTCGTTTTTAATGTTTAAAAAGTGGAAGGTGGATATAGCTATAATCGAATGCGGAATGGGTGGAAGCCTTGATGCTACTAATATTATAAAGCCTGTACTTAGTATTCTTACCTCCATAAGCATGGACCATATGGGATTTCTTGGAAATACCCTTTTAGAAATAGCTAATAATAAGTTTGGGATAATAAAAGAGAAGACTCCTGTAATCTCTATAATTCAGGAGAAAAATGTTATGGAGGAGCTTATTCTTTACAGTGAAAAACAAGGCTCTAAGCTTTATGTTACAGGGGAAGAAAAGCTTCTTAAAGATAGTATAGAAAAGGAGTTTGAAGGCTCAGAAAATGTAAAAATTATTCCTGTTACAGATATAAATATTTCAAAGGAAGTCAGTAGCTTTAAAGCATTTTCAGAAGCCTTAAATATTAAGGCTAAGGGCACCTATATGGTGGATAATGCAGCTCTTGCCTTTACTGCGGTAAAGCTTTTAATTACAGGTGAAGTTAAGGAAGTAAAAAGCTCTTATAATGAAGTGTGTGATGAAAGGATAGAAAAGGCTATAAATGCTATTAATAATACTACCTGGCCCGGAAGATTTGAGTTTATGGAGGTAAATTCAAGGGTTAATTTAAAGGGAACTTCAGGTATAACCCCTTATAACCCCTTAATTATTCTGGATGGAGCTCATAATCCCGGGGCCTTTAAGAGATTAATGGAATCTCTTGATACATATTTTCCAAATGAAAAATTTGCTTTCATATATGGAACCTTTAAGGATAAAGATTATGAAAAAAACATTGAATATATCCTAAATAAAGCATTTTCAGTCTTTACTGTCTCTGCTCCTACAAAAAGAGGTATGGACTTTAATTCTCTATCTGATATAATAAAGAGGTTGGATAAAAAGCATATATTGAAAAGTGTCAAAGGGTGCGAAAATATTGAGATTGCGGTGCTTGAGGCCTTAGAATGTGCAAGGGAGAATAACATAAATATTGTAATTTGCGGTTCCCTGTCCTTACAAAGAGATGTGAAGGATGTTATATCAAAACTTTAATCTTAAAAATTGAGAGGATTAGGATAATATGAAGCTTGGAAAATATATATTTGATGACAAGAAAACCTATGTAATGGGAATTTTAAACTATACCAATGATTCCTTTTCAGATGGTGGTAAATATAACAATTTAGATTCTGCTCTAAAAAGAGTGGAGGAAATGATAGAAGAGGGCGCAGATATTATAGATATAGGTGCTCAGAGTACAAGGCCCGGATATGAGGAAATAGATGTAAAAGAGGAAGCTCTTATATTAGAGGCTCTTGTAAAAACCATAAAGATGCATTTTGATATTCCGGTATCCATAGATTCTTATAGGGCTTCTGCCATGAAGGCAGCTCTTCATGCAGGTGCTGATATGGCAAATGATATTATGGGACTTAAATATACTGAGTCAGATTTAAGTATGGCTAAGGTTATAGCAGATTTTAATGTGCCGGTGGTAATCATGCATGCAGATGAGTATGACAGGGATTATAGTAAGAGAAGTGAGGAGCAGAAAAAAGCATTTAATTCTGATGTTATATTAAGGGTTAAAGCGGGGCTTTCTGATTCTGTAAATATTGCCCTTGAGGCAGGTATTCATGAAGAAAAAATAATACTTGATCCGGGAGTTGGATTTAATAAAACACAGGAAGAAAATTTGCAGGTTTTGAAGCATTTGGATGAGTTTATGAAAATGGGATATCCTTGTCTTCTGGGGGCTTCAAGAAAGTCTGTTATAGGTAATGCTCTTAACCTTCCTGTAGAACAAAGAGAAGAGGGAACTCTTGTAACATCAGTACTTGCTGCAAGAGCAGGCTATAATTTTGTAAGAGTACATGATGTAAAGGCTAATAAAAGAGCCATAAATATGTTTGAAGCAATTAATAATTCGTAATTTTCACCATTTATAATGGATTATATGAATGTGAGGGATTTTTTTGAAAAAGTTACTTATGGATGCATTTAACGGATTAAATCTCACTGACAGACAGAAGAGAATTTTTTCCGAGGTTTATGTTTTAAGTGTAAATGCAAGTAAGAAGGAACAGCTTCTTACGGTGGATATTTCCAGTAATCATTTAATTGAATATAGAGAGATAAGATTATTAAAGGAGAGACTTAATAATTCCCTTAAAAGCACAGGTTTTACTGTATTTATAGATGAGAATTATGAGCTTTCTGATGCCTATACTCCTGAGTATTTTTGGAATGAATATAAGGAAAGTGTTTTCCAAAAATTTAAGGAAAAGGATGTTATTTTATTTAATATTCTTCTTACCTCTAAGATAGATATGGAGGGGAATACTCTTAACTTAGAATGCGTTAATAACAGTATTAACAAGTCCAGAAAAGAGGATTTTAAAACTGAGATAATAGAGGTATTTCAAAAGATTGGTCACTATGATATCGATGTAGATATGAACTTTACATTGGAAAACAAGGATAATTATACTGACCCTTATGCCAATATGGATCCTTATGAGGAATTAGGAATTGACAGAAATTCCATTAAAGAAGATTCATCTAATACATCAGAGGATGAGGGCTTTATAGGGGCAAAGGATTCTTCTGAAGAAAAGAAGGGGAGTGGGAAAGAAGCTGCAAGTGACAGTGATAAAAGCTCAGATAAAAATAATAATTCAGCAGCTAAAAATACTTCTTCTGCAGGAGATAATTCTTCTAATAATCAAAGTAAAGCTTCAGGTAATAGTGGAGAAAAGAGGGGCGGTTTTTCCGGTAATTTTGACAGTAAAAGGTTTAACAGCTTTAAAAAGAAAAGAGCCAATGAAGAGGTGGATGTGGACTGCTTCTTAGGTTATAACGTTAATGGCGATGTAGTTAAAATCTGTGATATTACTCAGGAAGAGAGAACTGAAAAGGTTGTTGAGGGACAGGCCATTTCCTTTGAGGTAAAGGAATCCAAAAATGGAGAGTGGAATATTTGCTCTCTTGGCTTATCGGACTTTACAGATGGCTTAACTGTCAAAATATTTATTAGAACAGAAGAGGCCGAGGAGCCTGTTAAGATACTTACAGACGGAGCTAAACGCGGAAAGTTTTTCCGTGTTAAAGGCTTTCCTGAATATGACAGATTTTCAGGTGAGGTAGGCCTTAATAAAATAAAGGGTATTAAGGAAATAGCCGATACCAGACAGAAGAGAAAAGATGAATATGACGGAATGAAGAGAGTAGAGCTTCATGCCCATACTCAGATGAGTGAGAATGATTCTGTTATGAGTGTGAAGGATTATATTAATACAGCCAAAAGCTGGGGTCATACTGCCATAGCCATAACTGATCATGGTGTGGTGCAAGCCTTCCCTGATGCTTATCATGCCATAAGTCGTGATGATAATCTCAAGCTTATATATGGAATGGAAGCTTATCTGGTAGATGATTTGGTGGATATTGCCAAGAATTCTCATGGGGAATCCTTAGATTCTGACTATGTTATATTTGACCTTGAGACCACAGGTATCGGTGTCAGAAATCATAAGATAATTGAGATAGGTGCAGTTAAGGTAAAAAATGGTGAGATTGTAGACAGATTCTCTACATTTGTAAACCCTGAAGAGCCTATTCCATACGAGATTACAGAGCTTACTACCATTACCGATAATGACGTTAAGGATAAGGAAACCATAGATATAATTCTTCCAAGATTTTTGGAGTTTTGCAAGGGCTGCAGCTTAGTTGCTCACAATGCAGATTTTGACTATGGTTTTATAAAGCATTATGGCACTCTTTTAGGTCTTAAGGTAGATTTTACAGTAGTTGATACAGTGGGACTTTCAAGATTATTACTGCCTCAGCTTGGTAGATTTAAGTTAGACAGAGTTGCCAAGGAATTAAAGGTGGTTTTAGATAATCATCATAGGGCGGTAGATGATGCCGAATGTACAGCACATATTTTCTTAAAGCTCTGTGAAAGACTTAAGAAACAGGGCGTTACAGACCTTGATGGAGTTAATAAATTAAAAGATGGCAATAATAATAATATCAGAAAATTAAGACCTCATCATGCTATTATTTTGGCTAAAAATGAGACTGGCAGGGTCAATCTTTACAGACTGGTTTCTGAGTCTCATGTTAAGACCTTTTATAAGAAACCAATTATTGCAAAGAGTCTTTTAAACCAGTATAGAGAGGGCTTAATCTTAGGCTCTGCCTGCTCTTCAGGAGAGCTTTATGAGGCGATTCTGGAGGATAAGGAACCTGATGTTATAGATAGAATTGTAAGATATTATGATTATTTGGAGGTTCAGCCTTTAGGTAATAACAGATATCTTGTAGATAATACAGAAAAATATAAAAATATTCAGGATGAACAGGACTTAATCGATATTAACCGAAAGATTATAAAGCTTGGAGAAGAATATCAGAAGCTGGTATGTGCTACCTGTGATATACATTTTCTTAATCCTGAGGACAGCGTGTATAGGCAGATAATGATGGCAGCGAAAAAATTTGGCGATGCCAACGCTCAGCCTCCGATTTACTATAGAACCACAGAGGAAATGCTTAAGGAATTTTTCTATCTTCCAAGTGATAAAGCCTATGAGATAGTAGTTAAAAATACTAATATTATCGCTGATATGATAGAGGATATTTCTCCTTTAAGTCCTAGAAAATGTCCTCCAATAATTGAAAATTCAGATGTGACACTTAGAGAAATCTGTGAGAGAAGAGCTAAGGAAATCTATGGTGACAAGCTTCCTCCTGTAGTTCGTGAGAGACTTGACAGAGAGCTTAATTCCATTATAGGAAATGGATATGCCGTTATGTACATCATCGCTCAGAAGTTAGTTTGGAAGTCTAATGAGGATGGTTATCTGGTAGGTTCGAGAGGTTCAGTAGGTTCTTCCTTTGCAGCTTATACAGCGGGTATTACAGAGGTTAACTCCCTTGCGGCTCATTACTACTGTCCGGACTGTCATTATTCCGAGTTTGATTCACCGGAGCTTAAGTCCTATGTAGGAACCTCCGCCTGTGATATTCCTGATAAAATGTGCCCTAACTGCGGAAAGCTTTTAGCTAAGGATGGACATGATATTCCATTTGAAACCTTCCTTGGATTTAAGGGTAATAAGGAGCCTGATATCGACCTTAACTTCTCCAGTGAGTATCAGAGTAATGCTCACGATTATACTGAGGTTATATTTGGTCATGGTCAGACCTATAAGGCAGGTACTGTAAGTGGTATACAGGATAAAACTGCCTATGGATATGTTAAGAAATTCTGTGAGGAGGAGGGCCTTGATAAGCGTTCTGCAGAGATGACAAGACTTGCTTCCGGTATGGTTGGTACCAGAAGAACCACAGGTCAGCATCCGGGTGGTATCGTAGTTCTTCCTGTGGGAGAGGATATTAATACCTTTACCCCTGTGCAGCATCCGGCAGATAAGGCTGATTCTCCTGTAGTTACAACACATTTCGATTATCATAAAATCGACAGTAACCTTCTTAAGCTGGATATATTAGGGCATCAGGATCCTACCATGATTAGAGAGCTTATGGACCTTACGGGCGTTGATGCCACAAAGATTCCTTTAAATGATAAGGAGGTGCTTTCACTTTTTGAAAGTACTGAGGCTCTTGGAATAACTCCAGAGGATATAGGAGGCTGCCAGTTAGGATGTCTTGGACTTCCTGAGTTTGGTACCAAGTTCGTTATAAATATGCTTCTTGAAGCAAAGCCTAAGAACTTTTCTGACCTGGTTAGAATTTCAGGTCTTTCACATGGTACGGATGTATGGATTAACAATGCACAGTATTATATTTCAACAGGTAAATGTACACTTTCCTCAGCTATCTGTACCCGTGATGATATTATGATTTACTTAATTTCTAAGGGTATAGAGAATGAGAAGAGCTTTACCATTATGGAGAGCGTAAGAAAGGGTAAGGGACTTAAGCCTGAATGGGAAGAGGATATGAAGGCTCATGATGTGCCTGACTGGTATATAGAGTCCTGTAAGAAGATAAAATACATGTTCCCTAAGGCTCACGCCGTTGCCTATGTTATGATGGCCATGAGAGTTGCCTACTTTAAGGTGCATTACCCTCTGGCTTATTATGCGGCATATTTCTCTATTAGAGCTACAGCCTTTGATTATGAGAAAATGGCCTGTGGACGTGATAAGTTAGAAAATTATATAAGAGATTATAATAAGAGAATGAATCAGCTTTCAGATCAGGAAAAGAATACTCTTGAAAATATGAAGATTGTTCAGGAAATGTATGCAAGAGGCTATGATTTTATGCCAATAGACATCTACAAAGCTAAGGCTAACAGATTCCAGATTGTAGATGGAAAGCTTATGCCATCCCTTCTTTCCATAGAAGGTCTTGGTGATAAGGCTGCCGAGATGTTTGAAGCTGAGGCAGAAAAGGGTAAATTCTTATCCAGAGAGGATATCAGTAAGAGAGCTAAGGTTCCGCAGACTGTTCTCGATAAGATGGATGAACTTAATCTACTCTATTCTTTACCTAAGAGTAATCAGATTTCTATATTTGATATTTAAGTGCTTGTATGTTATAATTTCAATAACTTTTGTCGAAGCAAAATTAATGATATTTGAGAACAAAAATCAGATAAAAAATGGAGGATTAATGCATGAAGAAAATTGGATTTTTAACCAGTGGTGGAGATTGTCAGGCGCTTAATGCAGCTATGCGTGGAGTTGCAAAGACTTTATATGAGCATTATGGTAAGGATGTTAAGATTTATGGACTTTTAGATGGTTATAAGGGCCTTATGTATGGTAATTACAAAGAACTTAATCCTTCTGATTTTTCAGGAATTCTTACTCTTGGAGGTACCATTATAGGTACCAGCAGACAGCCATTTAAGAAGATGGGTGAGCCTGGAGAGGGCGGAATTAATAAGGTTGAGGCCATGAAGGCTAATTATAAGAAATTAGGTCTTGACTGCCTTGTAGTTCTTGGTGGTAATGGAACTCATAAGACTGCTAATCTTCTTAGCAATGAAGGTCTTAATGTGGTTTCTCTTCCAAAGACCATTGATAATGATATCTGGGGAACTGATATGACCTTCGGTTTCCATACTGCAGTAGGTATTGCCACAGAGGCTATTGACTGTATCCATACTACAGCAGCATCTCATGGTCGTGTATTTATAGTAGAGGTTATGGGCCATAAGGTAGGATGGCTTACACTTTATGCAGGTATTGCAGGTGGAGCTGATATCATCCTTCTTCCAGAGGTTCCATATGATATAGAAAAGGTTATAGACGGTATTCAGAAGAGAGCTAAGGCTGGCAAGAAATTCTCCATCCTTGCTGTTGCTGAGGGTGCTATTTCCAAGAAGGAAGCAGCTATGTCTAAGAAGGAGCTTAAGGCTTATAGAGCTAAGAATCCATATCCTTCAGTTTCTTATCAGATTGGAGATGAGATTCTTAAGAAGACAGGCCAGGAGGTTCGTATTACAGTACCTGGACATACCCAGAGAGGTGGAAGTCCTTGTCCTTACGACAGAGTTCTTTCAACCAGACTTGGTGCACAGGCAGGTCAGCTTATTATAGATAAAAATTATGGTAACATGGTTGCTCTTAAGGGTGATGAAATCGTTCCTATTCCTCTTAGCGAGGTAGCAGGAAAGCTTAAGAAGGTTGATCCTGACGAGCCTATGATTAAAGAGGCTATGAGACTTGGAATAAGCTTTGGTATTTAATAAAAGCGATAAATTTAGTAATTAAAGGTGGTACAAATGGCGTACGTAGCATTGTATAGAAAGTTCCGTCCTTCTGACTTCAATGAAGTCAGAGGGCAGGAACATATTGTAAAAGCACTTCGAAATGAAGTGAAGAATGACAGAATTGGTCACGCTTATCTTTTTACGGGAACCAGAGGTACAGGTAAAACCTCCCTTGCAAAGATTTTTTCCAAGGCAGTTAACTGTACTAATTGTATTGATGGTAATCCCTGCAATGAGTGTGAGGTTTGTA
This sequence comes from Lachnospiraceae bacterium, assembly GCA_024696825.1. GTDB lineage: Bacteria > Bacillota > Clostridia > Lachnospirales > Lachnospiraceae > JAEEJA01. Next base: position 33,857 of record JAILGL010000071.1, on the reverse strand, counting down.
AGGCTATTAATAATCAAACTACATTTGATATTAGCGAAATCGATGCTGCATCCAACAATGGTGTGGCAAACGTAAGAAGTATTATAGAGAATATTCATTATGCACCTACATTAGGCAGATTCAAGGTTTTTATAATCGACGAAGTCCACATGCTTTCTACAGGTGCATTTAATGCGTTATTAAAGACTTTAGAGGAGCCTCCGGCTCACGTTATATTTATCCTTGCCACTACTGAGGTTCATAAGATTCCTATAACTATCCTTAGCAGATGTCAGCGCTATGATTTTAGAAGAATTACAGCTGATACCATAGCAGGAAGAATAAAGGAACTTGTGGACATAGAAAAGATAGATATAGAGGAGGATGCCATTCGTTATCTTGCAAAGGCTGCAGATGGCTCCATGCGTGATTCCTTGAGTCTTTTGGAGCAGTGCCTTGCCTATTATGCAGATGAAAAAATCACTTATGATAAGGTGCTAGAGGTGCTTGGTGCTGTGGATTCTTCAGTATTTTCAAAATGCTATCTTGCAGTAGAAAATCAGGATGTTAATGGCATTATTTCTGTAATAGATTATGTGGTTAATTATGGAAGGGACATTGTGCAGTTTGTAAATGAATTCATATGGTATTTACGAAATGTTCTGATTGTAAGTGAGATGGACAATCCCAAAGGCTTCTTAGACTTAGGTAAGGAGCAATATGCTCAGCTTATAGAGACAGCTAAGGGGGCTAATCCTGAGTCCGTTATGAGATATATAAGAGTGCTTTCAAAGGCTGCAGTTGAATTAAAATACAGCAGTGAAAAGAGAGTGCTTTTAGAGATTACCCTTATTAAGCTTATGCATCCTGAAATGGATGAGGATAAGGGGATGGATAATCTGGTGGAGAGAGTAAGAGCCTTAGAAAACAGGGCGCCTTCTGAGGTGGTTGTTAGGGAGACCGTAGTTAAGGCTGGTACTGAAGCTAGCGCAGGTCCTGATAACAAGGCTTTACAGGAAAAGCTTAAGGCTATAAGAGATGCAGTTCCTGAGGACATTAAGGAAATTGTTAATGACTGGGATAGCATTGTAAAGGGACTTGATGTTCCTCTTAACAAATTCATTTTGGATGCCAAGAAAAAGCTTACACCTGATGGAAAGCTGGAACTTGTTTTTAAGAACGATTCAGCCTATGAGTTTGTTAAGGGTAATAACGAACAGGGCTTAGAGGCTCTTAAGAAGGTAATAGAAGAGAAGAAGGGGATAAGAACTGAGATTATCGCAACTATTAATAAGTTTGAGGATGACACTGATAACCCTGACCTCTCAGATATTATCAATATGGAAATCAATTTTGTATAATTGTATAAATGTATAATTGTTCTAAAAGGTTTTTGACCTTTTAGGAATTATAGAATATAATAGACATTTAAGGGTGATTTATCCTTAATTTGTTAGATAATAATAAAAAAGAAATGTTATGGAGGAAGAAAACATGGCAAAAAGAGGCGGATTCCCAGGCGGTGGTATGCCAGGTAATATGAACAACCTTATGAAGCAGGCTAAGAAAATGCAGGCTCAGATGGCTGAGAAGCAGCAGGAAATTGAGTCTAAGGAATTTGAGGCTTCAGCAGGTGGCGGAGCTGTTAAGGTTAAGATTTCCGGTACAAGGGAGGTTCTCAGTGTAAGCTTAGAGCCTGATGTTGTTGATCCTGACGATATTGAGATGCTTGAGGATTTAATCGTCGCAGCTACTAATGAGGCTTTAAAGCAGGTTGATGAAGAGTCTCAGAAGCTTATGTCAGGTCTTACAGGTGGAATGTCCGGTCTTCCCGGAGGTTTATTCTAATGGATCTGTACGGTAATCAGATTGATAAATTAGTAGAGGAGTTTTCTTCTCTGCCAGGCATAGGTCATAAAAGTGCACAAAGACTTGCATTTCACATTATCAATATGCCAAAGGATAAGGTGAAGGAGCTGACTAATGCCATAGAGGATGCACGTAATAATGTGCATTATTGTAAGGAATGTAATACATTTACAGATGGTGAGCTTTGTCCTGTCTGTGCTGATAAGAAGAGAGATCATTCTATCATTATGGTGGTGGAAAATCCTCGTGACATGGCAGCCTATGAGAGAACGGGAAAGTTTGACGGTGTGTATCATGTATTACATGGCACCATATCTCCAATGCTTGGAGTAGGCCCTGAAGATATAAAGCTTCGTGAGCTTATGGTAAGACTTGCGGGAGATATAAAGGAAGTTATTATAGCCACTAATAAAAATCTTGAAGGCGATGCTACAGCCACTTATATAAGCAAGCTGGTTAAGCCTACAGGAATTAAGGTATCAAGAATCGCCAGTGGTGTTCCTGTTGGCGGTAATCTTGAATATATCGATGAAGTAACACTTCTTAGGGCCCTGGATGGTCGAATCGATATGTAGCAGTTAAGTATTAGCTATAGGTTTGAAAGGACTTTTTGTAATGCGAGGAAAGGTGAAAAAACTGGTCTTAGTTCTTATTATCCTTCTTATTATCGCATTGGCGGTTCTGGCAGTAGTTTATTATATGCATGGCATATATTATAAAACCTATAAGATAGTTAAAAGCACTGACAGAAAGGAGAGTAATGCCTCCTGCTATCAGAGTTATAATAAAAAGTTATTAAAGTACAGTAAGGACGGAATCACTGTTTATGATGATTCTCTTAAGGCTGTTTATAATTCCAGTTATGATATGTCTAATCCTAAGGTGGATATCTGTGGTAAGTATATTGTAGTTGCAGATATTGGTGGAAAAACCGCCTATGTATATGACGGCAAGAAGGATGGAAAGGTCATTAATACTGATTACGAGATTCAGCTGGCAAGGGTATCTGCAAATGGTGTTGTAGCCCTTTTACTTTCTGAAAAATCCTCTAATATAATAAATATGTATAATCCGTATTCAGAAAGCGAGAAGCTTTTAGTACAGATTCCGACTAATGTTTCTAACGGTTATCCCGTGGATGTGGACATTTCTCCAAATGCGGAAAATGTAGCGGTTTGTTATATGGTTATGAATTCAGGAAAAATTGGTTCTAACATAACCTTCTATGATTTTTCAGATGTTGGAAAGAATAACAATTATCTTGTAGGAGTTAAGGATTATTCTGACAGAATGGTAGCTGATGTTGAATACATTAATAAGAATTATCTTTATGCCTTTGATGATAAGGGTATCACTATTTTCAAGGACATGAAATCTCCTAAAAAGGATAGGGAATATAGAACTAAAAAGACCATTAAAAGCGTAGTTTACAGTGATAAATACTGTGGAGTTATTACGCGTGATAAAGGAGAATCCTCATCTGTAAATGTCAAGGTTTATTCCTATAAGGGGAAGGTAATGCTTGATAAAAAGATGCATATAGATTACGAGGATGTTTACATTACTAAGGATAAGCTGGTATTTGTAACAGGTAGAAAGGTTCAGGTCTATAAGCTGAATGGAACTCTCCAGTTTAAAGAGGTTTTTGATGATAAACTCTTTAATTTCCTGCCGGGAAAATCAGGCACTAATTATTTTTTAGTAAATGAAAAGAAAATCCAAAATATTAAGCTTAAGATGATTTCAAAGGCTTTAATATAATTATTACAAAATGAAGAATGTGAGGAAGTAGTTAAGATGGCTTCGAAAAAGCGCAATAGCAGAAATTCCAGAAATAAGAATTCTAACAGTTCTAATGTGAATAATAACAGAAATAACAGTAATAACAGTAATAACAGAAATAACAGTAGGGCAGCTGTAAATAATAAGGCTAAGGTTCAGGAGGTTAAGGAGCATAATATCCTTTTACTTCTCCCTCTTATTATGACTGTATGTATCATACCACTTATAGCCTACGCACACAGCTATGAGACAGGGCTTACAGTTTATGACTGGTATACCTCAGTTGCTGATACAACAGACGTTTTCTTATATTGGAAAATGGTTTGGATTATTATAACAAGTATCTATGCCATAGGTGCTATTTGTTATATTTTCTTTATTAAGGATGAAAAGCTTATATGGTCCAAGGTATTTATTCCAATGGTTGTATATATGTTACTTTCACTTATTTCAGCCTTTGCATCTGTTAACAGATATTATTCATTTCATGGTATCTATGAGCAGTTCGAGTCAGTTTGGGTGCTTTTAAGCTATGGACTCATGGTTTATTATTCAGCACTTATGATAAATAGTGAGAATAATCTTAGAAAGATTTTTAAGTATTTCACTATCGGTATAAGTGTTATGACTATTCTTGGATTTTTACAGTCCATTAAATTAGATTTCTTTAGAACAAAGCTTGGAGCCTGGTATATGACTCATGATGCCAGTCAGGTACTTAACTTCGCTTTTGAAAAGGGTAGACCTTATCTTACTCTTTATAACCCTAACTACGTAGGTTTTTATGCGGCTCTTATGATTCCGCTTATGGCAGTTATGGTTATCGATGAGAAGATTCTTAAAAAGCGTCTCTTATATCTTGCCCTTGCAGTTATGCTTTTTGTAGTGCTTTTTGCATCTCAGTCAAGAGCAGGTATGGTTGCAATTGCAATTTCCGGAGTTCTTCTTTTAGTATTACTTAGAAAATTAATATTTAGCAATTTAAAGGTTTCTCTAACGGTTATAGGTATAGCTGCAGTGACTATTATTATAAGCTTTGTGGTTATGGACAATACCTCTAACCACGCTATCTCTAACAGAATTAAGGAGATGTTTAAGAGTGAGAAGGAAACCTATAGTCTTGAAAATATAGTAACAGAGGATGATCATGTTACATTTTACTATAAGGGTGATGAGTTAAAAATCTATCTTTCTAAGGATAGTGAGGGTAATGACGTATTTACCTTAAAGGATAAGAAGGGGGATAATGTAGACGTATCTGTTCTTCCTTCAGGTGGCTTTAAGGTTGTTGATGAAAGATTTTCAGCATTTTCCTATCAGGCAGTTAAAAATGAAGAGGAAGGCTCCTTTAATGGATTTTTCGTAAATATTAATGATGGAGAAGTTTTTGAGGGAGGAGTTAATTACTTCTTTACCAATAAGATGATTCCAGGTGATGAAACCATTTACTATAAGGGTGGTGGAAGTGCTATGTTTAAGATGAAAAAGCACTCTAACAATGTGCCATTCTTAAAGGATCATTATAGATTTGCCAATATGCGTGGTTATATGTGGGCAAGAAGTATTAGTATTCTTAAGAAATATATTTTCCTTGGAAGTGGTCCTGATACATTTATTATCGCATTTCCAAATGATGATATAGTAGGTATGAATAATGCAGGTCATTATAATGAAATTATTACCAAGCCTCACTGTATGTACCTTCAGGTGGCAGTGCAGACAGGTGTTCTTTCATTGATTGCTCTGTTAACCCTTTATATCTGGTATATTGTTTCTTCCATAAGAATTTTCTGGAAGAGAAAGAACGATACATTTATGGAACTTATAGGTGTTGCTATATTTACATCTGTAATCGGATATATGATTAATGCAATTACCAATGATTCCTGTGTTTGTCTTGCTCCTATTTTCTATACCTTACTTGGTATAGGTATAGGTATTAATATCTACCTTAAGAAGCAGGATAAAAAAAGACTCGAAGAGGAAAAGGAAAAAGAGGCTATAAAGGCTATTAAAGAAGCAAAGGAAGAAAAAAAGGCTGAAAAAGCAGAGGCTTAAAAATAAAAGGAAGTGAGAAAAATGGATAACAAACCAGGTAAGAATGATAATTCTGATAAATATTCCCTTAGAAGTAAGGTGTTTAATAAAATCAGAGAAGATATACTTTCAGGTGTTTATAAAGAGAATGAAGAATTAAAGGAAGCTGCCATCAGTAAAAAGCTTGGGGTTTCAAGAACTCCTGTAAGAGAGGCTTTAAGGCAGTTAGAGTTAGAGGAGCTTGTAACCATAATTCCTAACAAGGGTGCCTATGTTAAAAGTATAACCACTGAGGATATTTATGATATCTATATGATTCGTTCATATCTTGAGGGATTATGTGCCAGATGGGCCTGTGAGAAAATTACTGATGAGCAGAAAAATGAACTGGAAGAGGTTATTTTCTTAAGTGAGTTCCATATTAGTAAAGGTCATTATGATAAGATATTTGAGCTTGATAACAGATTCCATATGGCTCTATATGAGGCCAGTGGAAGCAGGCTTTTAACCCATACTCTTACAGATTTTCATCATTATGCAGAGAGAATCCGTAAGAATACACTTGCATCTAAGGAAAGAGCAACTAATGCAAGTGAAGAGCATAAGGCTATATTTAATGCAGTTACAGGTAATGACCCTGATCTTGCAGAGAAGCTTGCCAATGAACACGTAGTAAAGGCTTTAGAGAATATTCGCACACAGGGAATGGACAATCTCTTTTAAGAATCATAAAAAAATATCAGTACAAGGAGCAGTTGATGGAAAGAGGAAAAAATAACGATCAATACAAAAGAACAATACTTTTCTTTCAGTCAGTAATTATAGTTGCTTTGGCTACTGCTGTCTTTGGTTTTTGCTGGTATGAGTACTATGCCCATAAAATGTTTTTCGTTACATTTTTCAGGCGTGGTAATTATGCTGTAATTGGTACTTATTTTCTTGTGCTATTTTTCTTTTCAAATACCTATGGTGGCCTTAAAATCGGCCAGTTAAAGCCTATAGAGGTGGTGCTTTCGCATTTCCTTAGTTTATTTTTATCCAATATAGTTGCATATATTATAGTATCACTCCTTGCCTTTGGATTTGTTAATCCGGGGGTTCTTATGCTTGGGATGCTTGTGCAGATGGTTATTGTAACTGTATGGGATCTTATGGTTATAAGAATTTATAACAGAGTATTTCAACCTTGGAAAATGCTGCTTATCTATGGAGATCGTCCTGCAGCAGATTTAGTTTACAAGGTTAGTGAGAGACGAGATAAATACGCAGTTCACGATGCTATCAGTATAAATGAGGGCATGGAGGTTATCTCGGAAAAAATCAAGGATTTTCAGGCCGTTATTATCGGCGATATCTCAGCAGTTGAAAGAAATGATTTACTTAAATATTGTTATGCTAATCATATAAGAGCTTATGTTATTCCAAAGCTTTCCGATATAGTGCTTATGGGTGCAGACAGAATCCATGTTTTTGACACTCCATTTTTACTTACCAGAGGCTATGCTCTTAGCTTTGATGAGCGTTTTCTTAAGAGAGCCATGGATATTATTTTATCCATTCCTCTTATAATAATCTTATCTCCTGTAATGCTTATTACTGCTTTAGTTATAAAGCTTACAGACAGAGGCCCGGTTTTCTATACCCAGATTAGATGTACCAAGGATGAAAAGGAATATAAGATTATTAAGTTCAGAAGCATGGTGGTAAATGCAGAGAAGGACGGAGAAGCAGTGCTTTCCACCGTTAATGACGATAGAATAACACCTGTGGGAAGGTTCATTCGTGCCACAAGAATCGATGAGCTTCCACAGTTATTTAATATACTTAAGGGTGAGATGAGTTTTGTTGGTCCAAGACCTGAAAGGCCTGAGCTTATAAAGACCTATAAGGAAGAAATGCCGGAATTTGCATTTAGAAACAGAGTTAAGGCGGGACTTACAGGCTTTGCCCAGGTTTATGGAAAATATAATACAACTCCTTATGATAAGCTGAAGTTAGACTTATTCTATATAGAGAATTACAGCCTTTGGATGGATATAAAGCTCATACTTATGACTGTTAAAATAGTTCTTAAAAAAGAGTCTACAGAGGGTATAGGCGAGGGTGAAAAGAATGCCTTAAAGGAGGCAGAAACCCGTGATGTTAAAGAGGTTGTAGAGGAGTTAAAGGAAGAAGAACATAAATAAGATATTGTCTTGATGAGTATAAATTAAGTAAAACAAATATAATAAATATTATAAATCAAAAGCTCCGAAAGGAGGGAAATGCATGAAAAAAGCTTTATTAATTACCAGAGTTAGCGGATTTATTCCTCAGTTTGAAATGAATGATGTAAAGATTTTACAGGAAATGGGATATGAGGTTCATTATGCTGCTAATTTTCACGAGGTAGTATATGGTAAGGATAATTCCAGGCTTGAGGGTACAGGGATTATTCAGCATCAGATAGATTTTTATCGTCTGCCATCTCCGGGAAATTTACATAAGGCCTATAAGCAGTTAAAGAAGCTTATGTTAAAGGGTGACTTTGACCTGATACATTGCCATATGCCTATGAGTGCAGCTGTGGCAAGAGTGGCAGCTAATAAGGTTAGAAGGATGACAGGAAAAAATGTTCCTGTTTTATATACTGCTCATGGCTTCCATTTTTATACAGGAGCCCCTTTAAAAAACTGGATATTTTATCCTATAGAGAAGCATCTTGCCCGTTATACTGACAGGCTTATTCTCATTAATAATGAGGATTACAAGAGAGCTTGTGATAAGTTTAAGGTTCGCGGAAGTGTTGAGAGAATTATGGGCATTGGCATGGATTTAAAGAAGCTGGAAAAAACCATTGAAGAAGAGAAAATGTCAGACTTTGATATCCATGAAAAATATAATATTGATAAGAAAAATGCTGTGATTGTAAGTGTTGGTGAGCTTACTCACAGAAAGAATAATATAGTTATGTTAAGGGCCATGAAAGAGCTTTTAGACTTGGATATTACCTATGTAATATGTGGTAAAGGACCTATGGAAGAGGAATTAAAAAAGGAAGCTAAGGAGCTTGGTGTAGAAGATCATGTGAGATTTGCAGGCTATGTCTTCAATGTCTATGATATTCTTTCTCAGGCTGACTGCTTTGTATTTCCTTCTCTTCAGGAGGGCTTACCTGTGGCAGTTATGGAGGCCATGGCTATGGGACTTCCTGTTATAGCTACTGACATAAGAGGTATTAGAGACCTTATAAAGCATAGTAAAGGCGGTTATCTGGTAAATGATTTTGAGCCTGAAAACTATGCCGTAAAGATAAGAAGAATGTTTACTGACGAGTATAGGAAGAGTAAGAAGGATAGGGCTCTTAGACGAAAAGAAATGGGAGAGTGGAATAAGAAACGAATTAAGAAATTCTCCCTTGAAATCGTGGATAAGAAAATGCGACAGATCTATGAAAGTGTTGATAAACAGATGTAGTGTAAAACTTATGAAAACGCTGATAAATAAGTAAACTGGAATATAGTAAATATGAGATATTTGCTTTTAATTAAGTGGAGGCTTAGTAATGAAAAAGGTTTGTGTGCTTATGTCCACCTATAATGGTGAAAAGTATCTGGATGTACAGATAGATTCTATCTTAGAGCAAAGCATAAGTAAAATGGATGAATATTCCTTAAAACTGGTGATTAGGGACGATGGCTCAAGTGACGCTACAGTAGACATTTTAAGGGGTTATGAATCAAAATATCCTGATATTATAAATGTAATAGTAAATGATAATAAGGGGGTAGTGGAGAGCTTTTTTGAGCTACTTCATAATGCTCCTGAAAGTGATTATTATGCATTTTCTGATCAGGATGATTTCTGGCTACCTGATAAGCTTTTAACTGCTATTAAAATAATTGATGAAAAGACAGTTGTAAAGGATAGAAGAGTGCCGGTTTTATATGCTTGTGCTCCTACTCTTGTGGATGAAGAATTAAATCCCATAGAGTCTAAGATAAAAAGAGATAATCCGGTTCCAGGCTTTAAAAATGCTTTAGTGGAAAATATATGCGTAGGCTGTACAGAAGTGTTTAATAAAGAGCTTTACAGGGTGGTGTATGGAAGAAAACCTGAATTTACTGTTATGCACGATTTTTGGATGTATATGGTTGCATGTTGCTTTGGCAGAGTTTATTACGATAATGACAGTTATATTAAGTATAGGCAGCATGAGGATAATGTTTTAGGTATGAAAACCAATATTATAAAAGAGTATATTCAGAGAATAAAGCTTTTTAAGGGGAGAAGAAGGAATTTAAGCAGGCAGATGAAAGCTCTTACAGATATCTACGGAGGTATTGTAACGGGTGAAAAAATGGAATACGTACAAAGAAGTAAAAAGGCTGTTAATAACCTTGTGCTTATCAATAAAATTCTTGAATTAAGAGAGAGTAAGAGGTTATCAGACAGGATTTATCTGATAAATAAAGTTGGATTGTACAGACAGAGAAAAGCAGATAATTTTATTTTTAAAATAATATTATTTAGTGGTAGTTTTTAAAATATTAAATAAAAACATTTTAGAACATTTTTTTGCTTATAATCAGTTGAAATATGTCAAAAATATGTCAAAAATATGATTTTGGAGAATGAAGGAGAATTTTTTTTAAAAGCTTCCTTTTCATTTTGAAAATGATTTAGTTACTGTATTATCAATAAAGTGATAGTTAGAAGTCTTTAATTTACGGGGTTTTAGAGGTGGTGTTCTAATTGGTTTTAATTTTAATAAGCAATTTACCCGTAAAATTATTACGAATATGTAATAAAATTTAGATATTTTGCTATTGAAAAACATTTTTTTTTGTTGTAGAATATCATTGTTAGATGAGAACGATGATATGTACAGTTTTATTCATAAAGAAAATACACAATGTACATACAAGAAAGGAAAATAAATATTATGAGAAGTTTAAAAAAGGTTGTTTCAATGGCTCTTGTCGCAGCGTTAGCAGTAAGTGGAGTAACTGCTCCTAAGGCAGATGCAGCTGTAAAGGCAAAGAAAATTACACTTAAGAAGAATGTGATCATGGTTAAGGTTAAGAAGAAAGCTAAGATCGTTGTTAAGAGTGTAACTCCAGCAAAGGCTGGTAAGGCAGTTACTTATACTATTAACAAGAAGGGCAAGAAGTACATTACAGTCACAAAGAAGGGTGTAATTAAGGCAAAGAAGAAAAAAGGTGTTGCTAAGGTAACAGTTAGGTCTAAGTCTAACAAGAAGGTTAAATCAGTTGTAACAGTTTATATTGCAAAGTATCTTCCTAAGAAGGTTACTTTAAGTAAGACTAAGCTTTCTCTTGAAAAGGGTAAGACAGCTAAGCTTACAGCTACTATTGCACCTAAGAAGGGTGACAAGCGTGGAGCTAAGTGGGCTTCAAGTAATAAGAGCGTTGCTACTGTAAGTGGTGGTAAGGTAACAGCAGTTAAGGCTGGTACAGCTAAGATTACTTATACAACAGCTAATGGTAAGAAGGGTACATGTACAGTAACAGTTACAGATTCAAGCGTAACTCCAACACCTGTAACACCAACTGATGATAGCGTAACACCTTCATCAAAGGGTACAGTTACAGTTTCTGGTACTGCAGTTGCAGTAAGCTACTACACAGTAACTCCTTCAGCAACAACAGTTGCTACAAGAACAGCAACAGTTGTTAATAAGAGCAACACAACACTTAATCTTAATCCTGCAGTAGTTAAGGAAGCTACTTCAAGAGTTGCAGCTGGTACACTTGAGGATCTTATCGATGGATTCACAAAGGTTGAAAGCTATGCTACTTCATATTCAGGTGTTTCTGTAACTACAGATAAGACAGCTGAGGATGGATTTAAGCCACTTGTTATCTCAAATGCTGGTACAGCAGTTGATGGTATTTACAATGTAAAGGTTGCAGTTAGAAAGAGTGGAACTACTTCTGTTTATACAGTAACATTTAAGGATGGAAAGAAGCCAGCTATCTTTAATTCAACTACAACTGATACAGTTACAGTTACATTTGATAAGGCTAATAAGGCTGCATACGCATATGATGTTCCTGAGAACCTTGTAGTTGTTACAGCTTCAGAAATCGGTTTCTCAGATACTATGGGAGTTAAGGTTGTTGAGACTAAGTAATTATATCCCATATGGCCGTTAAGCCGGAATAATATAAGACTTTTAAAGCCCGGTCTTTCTTTGACCGGGCTGTTTTATCGAAATGAGAAATTTTTTCCACTAGGTTTTGGTGTTGGAAAGGAATGGTGAGATTATGAAATTCTCTTATTTTAAATATTTTGCTATAGCATTTTTAGTAGCTTTAGGTTTATGCAGTCCTATGAAGGCAAGTGCAAAGATTAAACTTAACAAGACAAGCGTTAAGCTTTATGTGGGAAAGAAGGCAAAGCTTAAGCTTAAGGGTGCCAAGGCTAAGAAGGTTAAGTGGACTTCTAAGGCTAAGAAGAAGGTTTCTGTAACCAAGAAGGGTGTTATAAAAGCTAAGAAGCCGGGAACCGTTAAGATTATAGCAAAGTATAAAAAGAAAAAGTATACATGCAAGGTTAAAACCGGTAACTATGCTACAGGTATAACCTTAAGCTCTGCTAATGTAGTTTCTTTAGAGCAGGATGGTTATTCTCAGATTAGCGCCAAGGTTAATGGAACCAAGGTGCTTTATACAGGTTTTACTTATAAAACAAGCGATGAGAAAATAGTTACAGTATCTAGCTCAGGACAGCTTCACGGTCTTTCACAGGGCGAGGCAGCTGTTACTGTTACTACTAAGGCATGTAACAAAAAGGGAGTTAAGTTCTCTGCCGTAGTAAATGTTTATGTCTCAGGTACAAAGGTTAAGGTTGATCAGGTTGATATGCCAAAGTCATCTGCAACTGTTACTGAAATTTATACTGAAGGTAAAGCTGAGACCGTAGATGTTAAGCTTAAGGCTTGCATGGAGGTGCTTGGTACCAACTCTACAGGAAGTGTATTAAAGGCAAGACTTCTTGTTAAAGATAATAACAAGACTTATACTGTATATTTACTTGATAAGAGTTATACAGGAACTATAGGTTTAAATATATATGGAACTGATCTTTACAGCTCCAGAACACTTTCTGATCTTATTAGTTTAATAACTAAATCCAAGAATGCATCCTATACAAAGACAGATGCAAGTGGTAATAAACTTTTATATCTTGAGGATAATCTTGGTAATGCAAGAGTAAGTAATTATAAGGATAATGCACTTACAGGTGAGAAGATTGAATTTACTCTTTATGAGACTGATTCAATTGTAAGTAAATATGCATGTATAGTAGTAGATGGCGATGTCAGGGATGTAGTTACTGTAAAATAATAACCATGTTGTACTGAAAGGGTTAAAGTGAAAAGATTAATATTTAATATATTCATTTGTATGCTGTCTCTTACAGGTGTGCTTGCGTTTTACAGTAAAAAGGCTGAAGCAGGTAGCATTAATGGTAATGAAGCCAGTGTAATAAGTGCAGCAAAATCTACATTTGAATATAAAGGCAGAAATTATGTTGCCAAATCATCCTATATCGCTCAGTTAGAAGCAAAGCTAAGCTCTGACGATGTGGATCTTACCAGTGAACAGGCCTCTGAAGCCATTGGTACCATGTATGCCAATGTGGCTACAGGAGTTGAGGAGGGTTATCTTACAGAGGTAGGAAGTTCTTCTTCAGGTTCTAATGCAGATAATACTGATGATTCTAATAAAAAGGATGATAAGGACAGCAAGGATAGTAAAGACAAAAAAGATAGTAAAGATAATAAAGATAATAAAGATGATGCAGATAGTGAAGACAATGAAAGTGTAGAGCTTCCGTCTGAGTCTCCAAAGTCTGATTTAAATGGCTTGGAGGATGAGATGAAGGTTATTGACAATAATGTTAATGAACTGGACATTTCAGGAGATAATTATGAGTTTGTCGGCAGTGTACCTATAACTACAGCAGCTGTAGGTAATAAGTTTAAGATTAACTTAGATAAGGCGGCAGCTTCCTTAAAGCTTATGGAGCAAAGCTCAGATAAGGATATTAATTCTTATTTTAAGAAGAACTTCATAAAGGGAATTCTTCCTGTGGCTTTAGTGGTATTTTTATTATGTATTATTGCTACTATTATATTTATAGTTATAAATCGTGAATATGATATTAAGAAGATTATTAAGCAGGTAATAGGATACCTTATTACAACCATAGGAGCAGCTATTATACTTTCCTCATTGTTTATAAATTATGGTTTCATGTATTCTGATAATTTTGTAAATAAGGTTGCAAGTACAGGTTATTACAATAATGTATTTGATACCCTGCATGATAATATCGATGAGATGCTTGAAGAAGCAGGCTTTGAAAAGGGCGATTTAGATGCTGTCATTAATGAAAGACAGGTTTATCTTGCCGGAAAGCTTAATCTTGAAGCAGAGTTTAATAAATCAAGAACAAAGGACTTCTTAAATGTTAAAAACAGCATGTATGAGGTCTTAAGTCATAAAATTGCAGATAATGGTTATTTGTTTAATCAGGAAACAGCTGATAAAACCAATAATCTTTCAGGTATGATACAGTCCGTTTATAGAGATAGTTTGAAATTCGGATATGCAAAGGAACTGATTAAGCTTAATAAAGCTTATAGTAAGAAGCTTAATATAGCTTTAATTATAGGCTGTGTGGTATTTTTGTTAGGAATTAGTATTCTATTCCTTACTCAGAAATATTTCCACAGAGTGTCCAGATTAACAGGATTTGCATTTCTTTCAGTAGGATTTGCAACACTTATGGGAGCTCTTTATTACATTGTTTTCTTAAAGGGATCCGGAGTGAATATAAGTCCTAAGTTGTATCAGAATTTCTTTGTGAATTATGCAACTTCTAATTCATACTTCTTGGCGTCACTTGGTGTAGTTGCCCTATTTGTAGGCGTTGGTCTTATAGGGGTCACAAAGATGTTAAAGGAAGAGAATAAGCTTAACCCATTTAAGCGAATATAAAGGGAGGGGCATGAATGTTTGATATTCATACGCATATATTGCCTGGTATAGATGATGGCTCAAAAAGCTTAGAGGTTACCAGACAGATGTTAGAAATAATGGAGGAAGAAGGCATAACTTCTGTTATGGCAACACCTCATTATGATATGGGTAGGAACCGACAGGATATTAATAAAATAAGGGAGCTTGCAGCCAAGGTAAGCGATATGATTTCTAAGGATTTTCCTTCCATGGAATTATATACAGGCTGTGAGATTTTATACAGTGCAGGAATCATAGAAGATATTGATAAAGGAAGGATTCCAATGCTTGCAGATACAAAATGCTGCCTGGTGGAGTTTTATCCTGAGGATTCCTTTAAAACTATTAGAAATGCAGTGAGAGATCTTATAAATGAGGGCCTTACCCCTATTATAGCTCATGCTGAGAGGTATGAATGTCTTTATGAGGATTTGGAAAGAGTATATGTCCTTATTAAAGAGGGAGCATATATTCAGATTAATACAGCTTCATTTGAAGGAGGGTTATTCTCCAAGACAAGGAAGTTTGTTATGAAGCTTTTAAAAGCTAATATGGTTCATTTTGTGGGAAGCGACTGTCATGATACAGAGGACCGTCGTCCTAAAATGAAAAAATGCTATGAAATAATAAAAAAGGCAGTGGGAGAGCGTGCCGCAAAAGCTATTACTGAAGAGAATGCAAAGCTTATAGTTAGCGGTAAGTATCTATAAAAACCTTAGAAAGGAAAGTTAAAGGTTATGAACAAGGACAACAAGGGAAATGAGATAGAGATTGACTTAATGGAAATATTTGGACTTCTCATTTCTAAGATTTGGATGATTATATTATCCGCTTTAGTGTTTGGAATAATAGCCCTGTGTTATTGTAAGTTTTTTGTAACACCTATGTATAGCTCTACTGCACAGATTGCAGTAAGAGGTTCTTCAACAGCTATTACCTCTCTTGCAGATTTACAGATAGGTACTCAGCTTACACAGGATTATATAGTGGTTGTTAAGAGCAGACCTGTAGTTGAAAAGGTCATAGAGAATCTTGATTTGGATATGACTTACGAGCAGCTTCTTAGTAAGACATCTGTTATCAATCAGGCTGATACTCGTATTTTAAGCATTTCAGTTACTAATCCTGATCCTTATCTGGCAAAACAGATAGTGGACCAATATGCTTTGGTATCCAGAACTAGAATAGCAGAGCTTATGGATATAGCAGAGCCTGGTATAGTAGAGGCAGGTCATATATCTTCTCATAAGGATTCACCAAATACTAAGAAAAATACAGTTATAGCAGCTCTTATAGGAGCGGTTTTATGTGCAGGTATTATAATTGTCAGATTCCTTTTGGATGATACTATTAAGTCTTCTGATGATATTGAGAAATACCTTGGTATTAATACTTTAGCAATTCTTCCTGTAGATTCTGCAATGCTTTCTGAGCAGGAGAGAGAAATACTTGAAAAGAAGAACTACAAGAAAAAGAGAAAGAAGCTTAAAAAGGAAGCTAAGAAGAATAAGTAATTAAACACATATTTACAGTGTTGGAATGGAGAATAAATTGAAAAAGGTAGAATTTTCCAATAGAAAAGATTTAAGCTATAGTTCTAAGGAGGCTTATAAAACCCTTAGAACCAATATAAAATTTTGTGGCAACGATGTAAAGGTAATAGCATTTACCAGTTGTACTCCTAATGAGGGAAAGAGTCAGGTTTCCTTTGAGCTTGGTTTTTCTCTTGCAGAGTCGGGAAATAAAGTAATTATAGTGGATGCAGACCTTCGTGGTTCTGTACTTACAGGTAGATATAAGCTTGGAAAGATTGAGGCAGGTCTTACACATTATCTTTCAGGACAGAAGAAGCTCGATGATGTTATTTGTAGTACTAATTTTGATAATGTAGATGTTATTATATCAGGTCAGACAGCTCCTAATCCTTCAGAGCTTCTCGAGACTGAGCTTTTTAATGATATGATTGACAAGCTTAAGGAAAAATATGATTATGTAATTCTTGATACACCTCCTCTTGGAGCAGTTATAGATACAGCTATTATAGCTGAAAAGGTGGATGGAATAGTACTTGTAATAGCTAATAATGAGATAAGCTACAGATTTGCTCAGGATGTTAAGAATCAGATAGATAAGAGTGGTTGTAGAATTCTTGGAGCAGTCCTTAATAAGGTTGTTTTAAATAAGGGTGGAAAGTATGGCTACGGTTATGGTAAGTATAAGAGATATTATGGTAATTACTATGGAACCTACGGAACTGATGATGAATAGAAGTCTGTAGATGCTTATGTAGTGTTTTATGAAGTAATTATTAGGATACAGTATAATACAATAATATAATTTAATTATACAAACCTCTGAAAACGGCAGATTCAAGCGTTTTTAGAGGTTTTTTTATGGGAAAATTAAAAGGGTTATAATAATTATTAGCACTCATTAAAAAAGAGTGCTAAAAAATCCTTGACTTTTATAATTTTAGGTATTATCATATTAAATATCTTAAAAATAACAGATTGGAGATGTTTAAGTTATGGAAAATATTAAAGGCAGTTTATCAATCGAATCAGAGAATATGTTCCCTATAATTAAAAAGTGGTTATATTCAGATCACGATATATTTATTAGAGAGATGGTTTCTAATGCATCAGATGCCATTACTAAGAGAAAAAAGCTTGATGCCATGGGAGAAAGCGACCTTCCAGATGGATATAAGGCAGCTATACAGGTTAGTGTTAATACAGAAGAGAAGACACTTACATTTACTGATAATGGTATCGGTATGACAGCTGATGAGGTTAAGGAGTACATTAACCAGGTGGCATTTTCAGGTGCTACTGATTTCCTTGAGAAATACAAGGATAAGGACAGCGGAGATCAGATTATAGGTCATTTCGGACTTGGTTTTTATTCTGCATTTATGGTTTCAGATATAGTTGAGATAGATACCTTATCCTATAAGGATGGGGCAACAGCAGTACATTGGGAGTCTGAAGGTGGTATTAACTTCGAGATGGCTGATGGAAATAAGGCAGAGGTTGGTACAACCATTACCCTTCATCTTTCAGAGGATTCCCTTGAGTTTGCCAATGAGTACAGAGTAAGAGAGGTACTTAATAAGTATTCTTCATTTATGCCTGTTGAAATCTTCTTAAATAAGGAGGGGGCTCCTACAGAGTATGAGACCATTCCTGAGGAGGATTTAAAGGAGGATGATGTTGTAGTTGAGCATATTGTAGAGCCAGCTAAAACAGAGGAAAAGGAGAATGAGGACGGTACTAAGGAAACAGTAGAGATTAGTCCTGAGAAGAAGAAGGTTAAGATTGAGAAGCGTCCTGTTTCCATAAGTGATACTAATCCTTTATGGATGAAGCATCCTAATGAGGTTTCAGATGAGGAGTACAGAGACTTCTATAGAAAGGTATTTAATGACTATAGAGAGCCGCTTTTCTGGATCCATTTAAATATGGACTATCCATTTAACTTAAAGGGTATTCTTTACTTTCCTAAGGTTAATACTCAGTATGAGAACCTTGAGGGGGTTATAAAGCTTTACAATAGTCAGGTATTTATCGCTGATAATATTAAAGAGGTTATTCCTGAGTTCCTTATGCTTCTTAAGGGTGTTATCGACTGCCCTGATTTACCTCTTAATGTATCCAGATCTGCACTTCAGAATGATGGTTTTGTTAAGAAGATTTCTGAGTATATTACAAAGAAGGTTGCTGATAAGCTTTCAGGTATGTTTAAGACCAAGAGAGAGGATTATGAGAAGTATTGGGATGACATTAGTCCATTTATCAAATATGGTTGCTTAAAGGATGATAAGTTCCGTGAGAATATTAAGGAATATGTTATATTTAAGGACCTTGAGGGTAAATATACTACACTTCCGGAGTATGTAGAGGCTTCAGGAAAGCTTGCTAAGGATGAGGCAGAGGATGCTGATAATAAAGATACTGAAAATGCTGAAGAAGCTGAAAATGCAGATGACAACAGCGAAGATACAGCTACAGAGGAGAATAAGGTTACAGAGGCTACTGTTTATTATGCAACTGATTTACAGCAGCAGAGCCAGTATGTAAATATGTTTAAGGATGAGGGATTAAATGCTCTTGTTCTTACACATACAATTGATCAGCCATTTATCTCTCAGCTTGAGCAGTTTGATATAGAGGCCTTTGAGGATAAGAGAAAGGTTAAGGTTAAGTTTAAGAGAATCGATTCTTCATTAGATGAGGATGTTACTGATGAGTCAGATGAAGAGACATTAAAGAAGCTTTCAGAGGAGCTTTCAGGTGTATTTAAGAAGGCTCTTGATAATGAAGGTCTTGTGGTTGAGGCTAAGAGCTTAAAGGACAAGAACATTTCTTCAATCTTAGTTGTAGATGAGGATACACGTCGTATGCAGGATATGATGAAGATGTATTCCATGGGCGGCGACGGAGCTTATATGGGAGATATGTTTGGTTCTGCGGGAACACTTGTACTTAACGTAGATAATGACCTTGTAAAATACATCCTTGATAATAAGGATGCAGAGGATAAGGATATCGATATGTTCTGCGAGCAGCTCTATGACCTTGCAAGCCTTGCAAACAGCCCACTTTCAGCTGATGCCATGACTAAGTTTGTAGCAAGAAGTAATGAGATTATGTTAAAGCTTGCAAAATAAAATATAGAGTTAATAAGGGTTTGACTTATTTGTAAAAGAAATATATAATTAAAGGGTTCCTAATATGGAACCCTTTTATTTGATTTTAAGCATTTCCGAGGTGTGGCTAAGTTTGGTATAGCGCTGCGTTCGGGACGCAGAGGTCGCAGGTTCGAATCCTGTCACCTCGACTCCTCTATTTATGGAGGTTTTATAATTATTACTACATTAGGAAGGGTATATGATTATGTACAGTAAAGTATCTACAGATTTGAATTTTGTCGAGAGAGAAAAAAATGTTGAGAAGTTCTGGAATGACAATGACATTTTTAGAAAGTCTATGAAGATTCGTGAAGGAAGCCCTAAGTATACATTTTACGACGGACCTCCTACAGCTAACGGACAGCCTCATATAGGCCATGTTCTTACAAGAGTTATAAAGGATATGATTCCAAGATATAAGACCATGAAGGGCTACTACGTTCCTAGAAAAGCCGGTTGGGATACACACGGTCTTCCTGTAGAGCTTGAAGTTGAGAAGCTTCTTGGCCTTGATGGTAAGGAGCAGATAGAAGAGTATGGTTTAGAGCCATTTATAGAGAAATGTAAGGAGTCAGTTTGGAAATATAAGGAGATGTGGGAGCGGTTCTCCAGTCGAGTTGGTTTCTGGGCTGATATGGATGATCCATATGTAACCTATCATGATGACTTTATCGAGTCTGAGTGGTGGGCATTAAAGAAAATATGGGAAAAGGGTCTTCTTTACAAGGGCTTTAAGGTAGTTCCTTATTGTCCTAGATGTGGAACACCTCTTTCATCACACGAGGTAGCGCAAGGCTATAAGGCTGTTAAGGAGCGTTCAGCTGTAGCTAGATTTAAGCTTAAGGATAAGGATGAATATTTCCTTGCATGGACCACCACTCCATGGACACTTCCTTCTAATGTAGCACTTTGTGTTAACCCACATGATACCTATTGCAAGGTTAAGGCTGTAGACGGTTATACCTACTACCTGGCTGAGGCACTTCTTGATACAGTGCTTTCACCACTTTCAGAGGATGGAAGTAAGGCTTATGAAATCCTTGATACCTTTACAGGTAAGGATATGGAGTATATGGAGTATGAGCCACTTTTTGAGTGTGCAGGAAAGGTTGCCGAGAAGCAGCGTAAGAAGGCATTTTTCATTACCTGTGATGAATATGTAACTATGTCAGATGGTACCGGTATAGTTCATATTGCTCCAGCTTTCGGTGAGGACGACTCTAAGGTAGGTAGAAATTATGACCTTCCATTTGTACAGTTTGTAGATTCAAAGGGTAATATGTCAGATGAGACTCCATTTGGAGGTATGTTCGTTAAGGATGCTGACCCAGAGGTAATTAAGAATTTAAGCTCTAGAAAGTTATTATATAATGCTCCTAAGTTTGAGCATGATTATCCATTCTGTTGGAGATGTGATACACCACTTATTTACTATGCAAGAGAGTCATGGTTTATTAAGATGACAGAGGTTAGAGATAATCTTGTTAACAATAATAATACTGTTAACTGGATTCCTGAGAATATCGGTAAGGGCCGTTTTGGTGACTGGCTTGAGAATATCCAGGACTGGGGTATTTCGCGTAACCGTTATTGGGGAACACCATTAAATATCTGGGAGTGCGAGGATTGCGGTCACAGATTATCAGTAGGTTCAAGAGAGGAGCTCGCTAAGCTTTCAGGAGATCCTGAAAATGCCAAGGTAGAGCTTCACAGACCATATATCGATAAGGTTACTATTAAATGTCCTGACTGTGGAAAGACTATGAAGAGAGTACCTGAGGTTATAGACTGCTGGTTTGATTCAGGAGCTATGCCATTTGCTCAGCATCACTATCCATTTGAAAATGAGGACTTATTTACAGAGCAGTATCCTGCACAGTTTATCTCTGAGGCTGTAGATCAGACCAGAGGCTGGTTCTATTCACTTATGGCTGAGTCAACACTTTTATTTGACAAGGCTCCATATGAGAATGTAATCGTTCTTGGACATGTTCAGGATAAGGACGGACAGAAGATGAGTAAGTCAAAGGGAAATGCAGTAGAACCTATGCAGGCCCTTGAGAATTACGGTGCAGATGCTATTAGATGGTACTTCTACATTAACTCAGCTCCATGGTTACCTAACCGTTTCCATGAGGATGCAGTTAAGGAAGGACAGAGAAAGTTCATGGGTACCCTTTGGAACACCTATGCATTCTTCGTTCTCTATGCTAATATCGATAATTTCGATGCTACTAAGTATGAGCTTTCATATGATAAGCTCGCTGTTATGGATAAATGGTTACTTTCAAAGTTGAATTCTACAGTAAAGGCTGTTGATGAGAATCTTAATGCTTATAAGATTCCTGAGACTGCAAAGGCTTTACAGAGCTTTGTAGATGACATGAGTAACTGGTATGTAAGACGTTGTAGAGACAGATTCTGGGCTAAGGGTATGGAGCAGGATAAGATTAATGCTTATATGACTCTTTACACAGCACTTGTAACTATCTCTAAGGCTGCAGCACCTATGATTCCATTTATGACTGAGGAAATCTATAGAAACCTTGTATGCTCTATAGATAAAGAGGCTCCAGAGAGTATTCATCTCTGTGCATTCCCAGAGGTTAAGGAAGACTTAATCGATGAGAAGCTTGAGAAGGATATGGAGACAGTCTTAAATGTAGTTGTTCTTGGTAGAGCAGCTCGTAATGAGGCAGCTATTAAGAACAGACAGCCTGTTGCTAAAATGTATGTAAATGCTGAGGATAAGCTTTCTGAATACTATCTCGATATTATTAAGGATGAGCTTAACCTTAAGGCAGTAGAAGAGACAGATAACATGGATTCCTTTAGTTCATATTCCTTTAAACCACTTCTTAAGACCTTAGGAAGAAGATTTGGTAAGGATATAGGACAGGTTAAGCAGATACTTGAAAATGTGGATTCTAAGGCTGCTATGAGGGAATTAGATGAGACCGGTTCACTTACCATAGAGTTAAATGGTGAGAAGGTAAGTATCGCTAAGGAAGATCTTCTTATAGAGACAGCTAAGGCTGAGGGATATGTAACTATGTCTGATCATGGAGTTACAGTTGCTCTTGATACAACTCTTACTCCTGAGCTTATAGAGGAAGGCTTTGTAAGAGAGATTATCAGTAAGATTCAGACTATGCGTAAGGAAGCTCAGTTTGAGGTTATGGATTATATTACCATTGGAATCGATGGTAACGATAAGCTTGTTAAGATTCTTCAGGATAACAAGGATGAGGTTACAAAGGCAGCCATGGCTAAGGATATAAGCTTTGGAAGCTTATCAGGATATACTAAGGATTGGAAGATTAATGGCGAGGCAGTTAATCTTTCAGTAGAGAAAATAGACTGATAGAAGAGTAACAAATATTTTTAAATATTATAGAAGTGCTTAGGTTAGGTAATTAACTTAAGCACTTTTTTATGTAGTATAAAAAGGGCGATAACCTTAAGGTTACCGCCCTTCGAATTATTATAATTAATTATTATTCTAAATCTAAGGAATTAATCCTTATGTTAGATATTAGTCATAAAGCTTATTAACAACCTTCTCCTGACCTGGATCAACAGCAAACTTCTTATATTTGCTTCCGTTCTTAAGCTTCTTAACTGCATTCTTAGGAGACTTACCTGATACATAAATCTTCTTCTTGCAACCCTTGAAAGCGTTCTTCTTAACTGTTGAAGGAACTCTGTTAAGCTTTAAGTACTGTAACTTCTTACAACCATAGAATGCGTTAGCAGCGATAGTAGTAATCTTGCTTCCAAGCTCTACCTCACTAAGCTTCTTGCAGTTCTTGAATGCTGCAGAATTAATCTGAGTTACATTATATACGAATCCATTGTAGTAAATTACTGAAGGACAATCGAAAGATGTAATGTTCTTAGATGTTGTACCAGCGATTGCAACAGTACCTGCAGTACCGTCAGTACGTGCTGACTTAAGAACCTTAGCCTTAAGTGAGCTATATCCTGCTGAAGCAGCAGTAAATGTCTTACCTGTAGCAACACCAGCGCATGTAACAGCAGCAGCTGCAGCAGCCTTTTCCTCAGCAGAAGCCTTAGCACCCTTCTGAGCTTCTTCCTTAGTATCACATGAAACGAGTTCGCTATACTGGTTTGCATACTCATATAAAGTCTTAAATGTTCCGTCAGTGTTCTGAGCCTGTGTTACTGTAGCAACATAATCACTGTTTATACCCTGAGCAACTGAAAGACCCTGAACAAACTTCTTCTGTGAAGGAGCGTTAGAACCTGATGCATTAATGAAATCACCAGATACAGTAAACTGTACCTCGAGAGATTTCTTAGGTGCATCAAATGTCATCTTCTTACAAACTGAAGAATTATTAGATGTGCTGTCATAGTAGTTAAGAGGAGTGATTACACAGTAATCTGTTTCGTCATCCTTAACACCACCGTTACCCTTAGCACCAGCTGAAGCATTGTCAACGCTGTTAACCTCAACACCGTCAACTAAAAGCTTAATGTTATCAAACTTAATAGAACCATCATCGAATAATGCTCTAGGAATATCTGTACTTGCGAATACAAATCTGAAGATGTTACCAGCCTTTGTCTCTTTGCCGGTAGACTGATCTGTAAACTTGTTAGTATTCTTATTCTCAACATCTGTGAATAAGTTATTACCTAAGTTAGTAGCGAGCTCTTTCTTAAGAGTAGGAGCATCGAGTTCCCATGTATCAGGTAATTCCATCTTTACACTGTAAGTACCAGGACCTGTGATTTCGCACTCTGTGTAGTTAGCCTTGTATGGGCCACCCTGCCAAGCCATATTCTTAAGTTCAGCTGAGTAATTACCCTCAGAAGAAACATACTTACCAATACTATGTGTAGCAATGTGAAGAAGTGGTGAATATGATACATACTGATCTGCTCCATTACCAACTGGCTTAACCTGGAAGATGCTCTGCTCAATACCATAAGCAGGATCTGTCTTAGCTCCAACACCATCATCCCATAAATCACGGAAAGCATACGCACTTGTCTGATATGAAATATAAGCACGATAGCTCTTGTACTTTGTTGCAGCGCTTGCCTTCTTAGCAGGAGCAGCTGTATAAGCAGCACCAAGGCCAAGAACGAGAGCAGCAGAAAGTGCACTTGCAACGACTTTCTTAATAACTTTTCTCATAGAAAAAACCTCCTTAAAAATATAAGTAAAATTTTTTGCGATCTTTTCCAACCGCATTTACACTCTGATACAGATTATAACATAAAAACTAAAAAAATACTATTAATATTTGTTCACTTTTACCATTAAAAATTAGATAATTGTAATAATTATGTAAGATTTATACAATGGATATGTGGTATTATTATTTGTAATCTGTTAATATATTAGGAAGATTTCATATATTTATGGGTGTTTTTGTATAAAATGACCATATATGTGAGAAGTTAAAAAATATGCAGATTAAAAGCTAAAAGTAAACTTAATAAAACTTATTATAAGAGGTGCATTATGGATAAAAATGTTAATGAAAAAGATTTCATGGAATTAATGAATGATATAGTAAGAATTGCCAAGACCGAGGGTAACTCCATGAATAAGGACAGAGTAAATGAACTTATTGGGGATGAGGTACCTTTGGATAGAATGGATGCAGTTTATGATTACCTGACAGCTATGGGTGTAAAGGTTGAAGGTCATGTTTACAGACCACCGGTAGAGGTGGTAGGAGAGGCTGAGACTCATGAAGGATCAGAACATAAGGATATTTCAAATGAAGAGGTTAATGCCATATTTAACCTTAATAAAGATAAGGACTCCCAAGATAAGAAAAACAGTACTTCAGGAGATGATAATGCCGATAATAAAAGTAAGGCTTTAAGTTATTATATGGAAGAACTTAAGCTTTCAGGAAATATTAAAGTTGCAGATAAGGACCTTGAAGTGCTTTTAGGGGAGGATGATAGTAAAAAGGCTCCTGCCAAGGAAAGGGTTATTACACATTTTCTTCCGGAGGTTGTAAAGCTTGCTTCGTTATATAAGGGAAAGTATGATGAGAAGAAAATATATGAAGAGGATATTATATCTGAGGGTAATATTGCCCTTGTTACAGCGGTTGAAAGTATAAGTGCAGGTGATTTTAAAGAGGCTTTAAATCCGGAGGGACTTAAGGAATATATTATAAATGATATTAAAAAGGGAATGGAGAGCTTTATAGAGACAGAATCAGGAGATATGGTAGAACTTGATTCCATAGTTACAAGACTTAATCTTATAAGGGCGGCAAAGCAGTATATGTCTGAGGAGATTGGAAGAGAGCCTACTATAAAGGAGCTTTCTGAATATACGGGAGTTGCTGAGGATGAGATAGAAGGCCTTGAGAGTATGATTAAAGAGGATAAGTAATATATGAATTATTGTGAATTAAAGAATTTTGATGTGGCAAATGGCCCGGGAGTAAGGGTTTCACTATTTGTAAGCGGCTGTACTCATCACTGTGAAGGATGCTTTCAGCCTGAAACCTGGGACTTTAACTATGGAAAACCTTTTACAGAGGAAACCATAGAGGAGATAATCGAGTATTTAAAGCTAGATTATATAAAGGGAATAACCCTTCTTGGAGGAGATCCTTTAGAAAAAAGTAATCAGGGACCATTACTTAAGCTTCTTAGAAGAATAAGAGAAGAGTTTGGTGAAACTAAGGATGTTTGGTGCTTTACGGGATATGAGTTTGAAAAGGACATCATAGGTTATATGATGGATGAGTGGGAGGACACAAAAGAGCTTATGTCCTATATAGATATTCTTGTGGATGGAGAGTTTGAGCTTGCTAAAAAGGATTTAATGCTTAAGTTTAAAGGCTCTTCAAATCAGAAAACCATAAAGGTTAAGGAGTCACTTGCATCTAATAAGATAATTCTTTGGGATGAATAAGAAAATATAAGTGGCTGTAATACTTGTGTTTCAAAGGTTTTAACAGATTGTTTATAATTACCTTTCATATTTTTCAAAAAAACACCTTGAAAAATAATGATAAAGAAGGTAAAATTATTACAAAATATTAATTATTTAGGAGGATTTTGACATGTCAGTTAAAGTTGCTATTAATGGTTTTGGACGTATTGGTCGTCTTGCATTCAGACAGATGTTTGATGCAGAGGGATATGAGATTGTTGCAATCAACGATCTTACAAAGCCTTCCATGCTTGCTAACCTTCTTAAGTATGATACCGCTCAGGGTGGATATGCAGGAAAGATTGGTGAGAATCTTCATACAGTAGAAGCTGATGATACAGCTAATACTATTACAGTAGATGGAAAGACTCTTAAGATTTATGCAGAAGCAGATGCTAACAATTGCCCATGGGGAGATCTTGGTGTAGACGTTGTACTTGAGTGTACAGGTTTCTACTGCTCAAAAGAGAAGTCTATGGCTCATATCAATGCAGGTGCTAAGAAGGTTGTTATTTCAGCTCCAGCTGGAAACGACTTAAAGACAATCGTTTTCAATACTAATAGTGATACACTTACAGCAGATGATCAGATCATTTCTGCTGCATCATGTACAACAAACTGCCTCGCTCCAATGGCTGATGCACTTAATAAGTTTGCAGCTATTCAGAGTGGTATCATGGTAACAATCCATGCATACACAGGTGATCAGATGATTCTTGACGGACCTCACAGAAAGGGCGATTTCAGAAGAGCACGTGCTGGTGCTGCTAACATCGTTCCTAACTCAACAGGTGCTGCTAAGGCTATCGGCCTTGTTATCCCAGAGCTTAATGGAAAGCTTATCGGATCTGCACAGAGAGTTCCTGTACCAACAGGTTCTACAACTATCCTTACAGCTGTTGTTGAATCAGATAAGGAAGTTACAGTTGAGACTGTTAACGCTGCTATGAAGGCTGCTTCAAATGAGTCATTCGGATACAATGAGGATCCTATCGTATCTTCAGACGTTATCGGTATGAGATATGGTTCACTTTTCGATGCTACCCAGACAATGGTTAACAAGGTAAGTGATAATCAGTATGAAGTACAGGTAATTTCTTGGTATGATAATGAGAACTCATACACAAGCCAGATGGTTAGAACAATCAAGTATTTCGCTGAGTTAGGCTAATTACTTAGTTCATTTTACAATTTTAGTAAAATACCATTTTACAGACATCATGGCTGTGAGCGCAGTTGCTAAATATGTCTATTTTTACAACCCGGTCATTAGTTTTGATCGGGTTGTTTTTTTGTTTTCGGAAGAGGTAAGGGTGTAGCATGACTTTAATCTATTCAGAAAACAGCACTTCCCTTATGGGAGATAACTAAAATACGGTAAGCAAAAGGCTTATCAAAAAATTGGAGGTAAAGATGTTAAATAAGAAAACAGTTGATGACATTAACGTTAGTGGTAAGAGAGTACTTGTAAGATGTGACTTCAATGTACCTCTTGATGCAGAATTAAACATTACAGACGAGAATCGTCTTGTAGCTGCACTTCCTACTTTAAAGAAGCTTATCAGTGATGGTGGAAAGGTTATCCTTTGTTCACACCTTGGTAAGCCAAAGGGAGAGCCAAAGCCAGAGCTTTCACTTGCTCCTGTTGCTAAGAGACTTGCAGAGCTTCTTGGTCAGGAAGTTAAGTTTGCAGCTGATGCAAATGTAGTTGGTGACAACGCACGTGCAGCAGTTGAGGCTATGAAGGATGGAGATGTAGTTCTTCTTGAGAATACCCGTTACAGAGCTGAAGAGACAAAGAATGAAGAAGCATTTTCAAAGGATCTTGCAAGTCTTGCAGATGTATTTGTTAACGATGCTTTCGGTACAGCACATCGCGCTCATTGCTCTAATGTAGGTGTTACAGAGTTTATCGATGGAGATTGTGCAGTTGGATACCTTATGGAGAAGGAGATTAACTTCCTTGGTAATGCTGTAAACAATCCTGAGAGACCATTCGTAGCTATCCTTGGTGGTGCTAAGGTTTCTTCTAAGATTCCTGTAATCGAGAACCTTCTTGATAAGGTTGATACTCTTATTATCGGTGGTGGAATGGCTTATACATTCATGGCTGCTCATGGTGAGGAAGTAGGTAAGAGCTTACTTGAAGAGGATTACAAGGAGTATGCATTAGAGATGGAGAAGAAGGCTGCTGATAAGGGTGTTAAGCTTTTAATTCCTATCGATACAGTAGTTGCTGATGATTTCTCTAATGATGCTAACTTCAAGACTGTTGAAAGAGGCGGAATCCCTGCTGATATGGAAGGTCTTGATATCGGAGCTAAGACAGAGGCACTCTTTACAGAGGCTATTAATGGTGCTAAGACAGTAGTTTGGAACGGACCAATGGGATGTTTCGAGATGCCTAACTTCGCACATGGTACTATCGCAGTAGCTGAGGCTCTTGCTAAGCTTGATGGTGCTACTACAATCATCGGTGGTGGTGATAGTGCTGCAGCAGTTAACCAGCTTGGATTTGGTGACAAGATGACACACATTTCTACAGGTGGTGGAGCTTCACTTGAGTTCCTTGAGGGTAAGGATTTACCAGGTGTTGTAGCTGCTGATGATAAATAATTTAAAGTTAGAAAGGGATATTTAATTATGTCTAGAAGAAAAATAATTGCCGGCAACTGGAAAATGAACAAGACTCCTAGTGAGGCAGTTGCTTTAGTTGATGAGTTAAAGGATTTAGTAGTTAACGATGCAGTAGACGTTGTTTACTGTGTACCTGCCATCGATATCGTACCTGTAGTTGAGAGAGTAAAGGGTACTAACGTAAGCGTAGGTGCTGAGAATATGTATTTTGAGGAGTCTGGAGCTTACACAGGTGAGATTTCAGCTGCCATGCTTGTAGATGCAGGCGTAAAGTACGTTATTATCGGACATTCTGAGCGTCGTGATTACTTCAAAGAGGATGATGAGCTTCTTAACAAGAAGGTTAAGAAGGCATTTGAGGCTGGTCTTACACCAATCCTTTGCTGTGGTGAGTCATTACAGCAGAGAGAGGACGGAGTTACTACAGAGTGGATCCGTTCACAGATTAAGGCTGACTTAGATGGAATCACTGCTGATCAGGTTAAGACACTTGTTATCGCTTATGAGCCAATCTGGGCTATCGGAACAGGTAAGACTGCTACAAGTGATCAGGCAGAAGAGGTATGTAAGGATATCCGTGATTATATCTGCGAGCTCTATGATGCTGATACAGCTGAGAAGGTTCGTATTCAGTATGGTGGATCTATGAATGCAGGTAATGCTAAGGAATTACTTGCTAAGCCTAACATCGATGGTGGTCTTATTGGTGGTGCTTCACTTAAGGCTGACTTTGGCCAGATTGTTAATTATGATAAATAATAAAACGCCAAATAATAATTAGAAAAATTAAATCTAACAGCACTCGCAAGTGCCTATAAATGGGGATTTGCGAGTGCTTTTTTTGTGCAGAAAAATATTCTAAAAATTTTTTTAAAAAAAATTAAAAAAAGTACTTGCATTTCTTGTTAGTATATGCTAACATAATAACCAAGTTAGCAGTGACTAACACACTGCTAGCCAATAACATTGTTATATGCATTTTTCAACCTTTTAACCTGTCATGCGTCCATCATGGCAGGTTTTCCTTTTTTATCCAAAAAAATATGTGCTCACATATGCGATTTTTCCTTGAATAAGTATTAGTTTTTTTGTAGAATATATATTATAAAATTCGTTACAATTTAATATAGATTATTATTTTGATAGAATTAATAAATTGAAATTTGGAGGCATTTATGGGTAATAAAAAGGATATTATAGGTGTGTTTGGCGCCTGGCTTTATGAGCAGAACTCGATAGGCCTTTTGCAGGCTCTCCAGGAAAAGGCAAAGGAAAATAACTGTTATGTAGTAGGTTTTAATTTTAGCACGGATTCCAGTATAACCCAGGATGAGGTGGTTGCCGGAGTAAGACTTGTTGAATTAAGTAGCTTTTGTAACTTAAGTGCCCTTGTTATACTTACTGAAAACCTTAAGAATGAGCTTATTTTTAGTCGCCTCAGTAAGCTTGCCAAGGAGAAAGGTATTCCTATATTTGTTATAGATAGAAGTGTAGATGGATGTTATGGTATTTTTATGGAATATGGTGACGGCTTTGAGAAGATGGTTCGTCATGTGGTAGAATACCATGGCTGTAAGAGAATAAATATGGTTGCAGGTTTTAGGGGTAATGAGTTTTCAGATGAGAGAATTAAGGTTTATAAGAAGGTGCTTGCTGAGAATAACATACCATTTGAGGATGAGAGACTTGGTTATGGTGATTTCTGGGACAGACCTACCAGAGAGGTTATGGAAGGCTTTTTTGAATCTGAATTAGAATTTCCTGAGGCTATAATCTGTGCGAATGATTCCATGGCTATAACGGTATGTGAGATGCTTCATGCCAGGGGCTATAGTGTTCCTAATGATGTTATAGTTACAGGCTTTGACGGTATTCCCTATGGAAAGAGTCACATTCCTGTATTATCTACATGTGAACCGGACTATGAAGCGGAATGCCAGATTATAATAGATGAATTATTTAAGTGGAAGGAAGAAGGAAAATGTAATCCTTGTACTAAAACCGTTACATTTAAAATGGTTCCTAATCAATCTTGCGGTTGTAATCAGGCGGATACTTATGACTGGAATAATAAGATTGAAGAAATGAATTCTTCTCTTATAGATGGTAACTGGCATATTCATGAAATGGGACGAATGGTTACAGAGCTTCTAGATAAAGAAAATCTTTGGGATATAGGTGTTCTTCTGCCAAAGAGATTTCATCTTTGGAAGGATCAGCTCTATTCTGTATGTCTTAATGCGGAAGTATTCCCTGAGTATGAGAATGAAAAGGATAAGAGTGTTCTTTTGGTAAATGGTATTAAGGGTGAATTTGAGAATAGAAGAGCCTCCAAGAAGTTTTCTACTACCAGGTTCCATCCTTATTTTGACGAACTTGTCAATGGGGATAATAATATAAACTGGATGCTTGTAAGACTTATTAATTCAAGAAATAAAGACTTTGGATATATTATAGAGGGTTATCCTGATGTTACAGAAAGAGGAGTAAGAAGATGTGATGAGCTCAGTATGTTTCTTTCTTCTTCAGTTAGTGCTATTATTAACAATCACAAGCTCTCAACTCTTAATAAGAGTTTGGCAACGGCTAATATAGAGATTGAGCAGATGTCTACTCATGATTATCTGACAGGTATTTATAACAGAAGAGGCTTCTTGCAGAAGGTTTCCAATACCATAAAATGTAAGGAAAACAATGGTAAGCATTTATATTTTATGTCCATAGATATGGATGGGCTTAAGACCATAAATGATAACTATGGTCATGCTGAGGGTGACTTTGCAATTCAGGCCATGGCTACTGCCATAAAGGAAACCATTGGTTCTAAGGGATTTTATGCAAGATATGGTGGAGATGAATTTGCAGCTACCTTAATATCTGATGAAGAATTTAATTTTGAAAATGATATTGAAATAATCAGAGGCAGAATAGAAGATAATATTAAAAATATAGCTGGAGCAGATCAAAAACCATATTATATAGGTGCCAGTTTAGGCGTATGTGATGCTATAATTGATAGGAATATTATCCTTGATGAAGTTATAAAAGTAGCTGATAAGAATATGTATGAAGATAAGCAAATAAGGAAAAAACAAAGACAATAATTTCTGTATTTTTTTGAAAATTTTTTAGGTATAATACGTTTTTAAAATGCGATACAATTATCCTATCTTTTAGGAAGGTATTTATTTAGGAGGTGTCGCATGAGAAAAGTATTTTCAGTACTTGGAATGGCTCTTATGCTTGGCATAGGAGCCATTTCTAGTGGAGTCTATGGAGAATTTATAGCTGCAAAGGCAGCTGAAGAAGAAACAGAGGTTGTAACAGTAGAAGCTCCAAGAGTTTCTAATGCTACAGGTGCTTATACTGAGGAATTTGATCTTACAGTTACTGTTCCGGAGGGATGTACAGTTTATTATACTCTCGATGGAAGTAATCCTGTTAACAGTTCAACAAGAATTACATATACATCACCTATAGCTGTTAAGGACAGAACAGGTGATCCTAATTATGTAACTGCTGTAGATCCTGCATTATTTGACTGTGCATATGCTACATATGACAGTGAGAATAATGTAATGACTGATACCTACAGTGCACCGGATGATGACAAGGTTGATAAGGCTACAGTTGTAAGAGCAGTAGCCTGTGACAGCGAGGGAAATTATTCTACTGTAACTACTAATACATATTTTGTTGGTAGTATGGCAGATCATATTAAGGGAATTAAGGAAAGCTGTGAGGCTGCAGGAGTTCCTTTATCTATTATGTCTATTTCTGTTAATTATGAGGATTTATTCGATTATGAAACAGGTATTTATGTAAAGGGTAAGGTATTTGAAGAGGCATTTGCAGAAGTATCTAAGCCAAAGAGAAGAAAAAATATAGTCGATGAAACCAGAAAGCTTCCTGCTAACTATAACCAGAAGGGTAAAGAGTGGGAGAGAGAAGCTCATATTGATTATATTGAAAGTGACGGAACTAATACTTCTGTTAAGCTTCAGCAGGATTGTGGAATCAGAATTCAGGGTAACTATTCCCGTTCAGATTTACAAAAGAGCTTTAGATTATATGCAAGAAGCGAATATGGCGGTAAGAACTTCAAGTATCCATTCTTTGGAGATGATGCTAAGGACAGTGAGGGTAATACACTTGCAAAGTTTAAGAAGCTTGTACTAAGAAATGGTGGTAATGATGCATTTATTACTAAGTACAGAGATTCATATTGGCAGAATCTTTTAAAGGATATGAAAAATGATACTCTTGCTTCAAGGGTATGTGTGGTTTACATAGATGGTGAATATTGGGGAGTTTACGTACTTCAGGAGGATTACGGCGATGACTATATGGAGGATCATCATGGAGTTACTAAGGATAATGTAGTTTCCTATAAGGGAGATGCTGAGAAATATCCTGTTATCGGTTATGAAATGGATGACGGAACTCTTCCAGAGGGAATTGATGATTATACATATTTCATGAAGGATGTAAATCATTTCTTCTATACACATACAAAATGTGTTTCACAGGAGGATTATGATGCTTTGGCGGCATTATTTGATCCTGAGTCAGTTATGGAATATTTTGCAGTTCAAGCCTGGGTTAATAATAAATGGGACTGGCCTGGTAAAAACTGGTATATGTGGATGACCACAGAGGGTGCAAAAGAAGAAAATGTATATACTGACGGTAGGTGGAGACATGTGTACTGTGACCTTGATTTTGGTGGCTGGTCAGGTGCTGGAGAGGCTTATAATAATACTATAAGTAATTCAGGTCTTCTTGATGTTAATAAAACAAATCAGGTAGTACGTGCATTTGCTTACTTTATGACTAATGATAACTTTAGAGCACAGTATAAAGCTTTACTTGACAGCTTAGATGATGAGGG
>JAILGL010000061.1 GCA_024696825.1 Lachnospiraceae bacterium | reverse complement strand
CAGTGACTTATTATACATTGATACTATAACTGCAGTAATTAGGCCGACGGTTGCACTTATGGTGCTCTTTGTGGCATAGAAAACAGCAGGAATAGTCATAGCAGTAAGGACTGCATAGGGAATGTAATATAAAAAGCTTTTAATATAGTTATTTTCTATTTTCTTTGTAATTAATGTAAAGGGCAGGACTCTTACAAGATATGTAGTGCCTGCAAGAATTATTAAATAAATAAAGTATTGTGTATTATTCATATTAACCTCTGGTTTCTTCTTTTACTTCCGCTTCTTCTTCGGCTTTTAATGGGAATAGCATAGCTCCAATTCCTGCAGATATAATAGCTGCGATACTTACTGCAAATCCCTTTGGAATGGATTTTAATACAGGTACATAGGTAAGTAAGATGCTTATAAATGCAGCGATAATAACAACTATTGCTACTGATTTATATTTCTTAACATCAGGAATTACAATTGCCACAAACATACTGTAGATGGCAAGTCCAAGAGCCGATAAAACACTCTCAGGTAAAACATTTCCAAGAAGTGCACCTATCATGGTTCCTATAGTCCAGCCAATCCATGGAATAGTAGCAAGACCTGCAAAAAATGCTCTGGTAACTTCCTTTTCCATTACTGCAACTGCAAAGATTTCATCAGTTACGAAGAAGCCTAAGAGCCACTTATATATACCTTTAAATTTTTCTTCTGTTTTTTGTCCCAGTGAAATACTCATAAAGGAGTATCTTATATTAATAGTCAGCTGGGAGATTATCATTTCTAAATACTGTCCCGGATAAAGCATGGTTTTAATGGCCTGGAACTGACCGGCTGAGGTTACTACAAGGATGGAGATAAGAGTAGCCTGCCACCAGTAAAAGCCCATGGAATGCGCCATTATACCAAAGGTAAAGCTTACACTGAAGTAGCCAAGACCGATGGGGATACCAGCTTTGAGACCTTTTTTATAATCCTTCATTTTGTCTTCCTTTAACTGTATAAAATAATTAACTGTACTAATTAACTGTATTACTAACTGTATTACATACTGTAATACTCACTTTGTTATAAAAAATTCATATTTATAAAAATATTTTTTAAATAACAGTAAGCTTTAATGGTTAACCTAACCACCACAATTACAAGATTATATCAGCATTTGCGCCCTTTTGCAATGCAAGAATGTAGTTATAAAATATTTTTTATTAGGGTGTTGACATATGAATTTAAGTGTGTTATAACTGTACTAACATAAATAATACAGTTGGTAAAATCTTTACGAAAAATTTATGAGGTTTTTCCCTAAGATTTTCCTAAAACAGTGGTTATTTATGATATAAATGCATTTATGTATTATTAATTTGTATCGGAGATTTTATATTCTACCGAATCAGATTGGAGGGAATTATGTCAGAAATGAATGATGCGAAAACAAGTGCAGACAGCAGTGGTAATGAAAATGTAAATGTGAGTGGAGGATCTGCTACTTTAGGTTTAAAAAAGTACATTTCACCTACAATGTTTAAAGAGTTAAAAAGTGGAATGGGATTTCTAATCTTTTATTCATTACTGTTTTTTATTATAACTGTAGTGTACTTAATAGGTGCTAATGATAGTTTTATGGATTTAAAAAACAATGTAAACGAAACCATTTCCGGAGTTGATTTGTTTAAGTATTACCTGGACTACACTTATTATAACCAGACCGTAAACCTGTATTGTAGTGGTGCAATTATTGTTATACTTGGATTTTTAAGTATAATAGAGGCTATTAGAAACTTTTCCTTTTTAGGAGACAGAAGAAAGGGAGATTTTTATTTTTCTCAGCCTGTAACAAGAGTTAATTTATACATAACTAATTTTGTAAAGGGAATTATAAATGTAATGCTTCCTGTTACAGTATTTTATTTAATCGGAATAGTTGCAACTCTTTCAATGGGACAGAGATATGGAGTTCATGACTGTTCAGTAATTATAGTTCCTATTTTACAATTCTATGTATTATTATTTATGGCTTATATAATGTTTTACCTTTTAAATATTATAGCAATTCTACTTACAGGAAGAATGTTTACAAGCGTTTGTATGACTGGATTTATGCATTTGGTATTAGTAGTTGGATATGGTTTAAGTACCATGATTTTTGATAATAAACCCACAGTAGAAGTTGTTAATTATGAAATTAATGGAAGAATAGTTGATAAAATTAATATTATTTTTAATAAATTCTTATTCAGATTTTCTCCAGTTACTTATATCTCCCGTATATATGAGGATTATTTTTATAATAAATTTTTCTATAGTGAAAGATATATATCGGGAAATGGAGAGGAGACTTCTGTTGATATTATCAGGCAAACACCAACTATGGATATTTTCCCATTAGAGGCAATTTATATAATAGCTATTATTGCAATTCTTGCAGTAGTTGGCATTATGTTAATGAACAGAAGAAAAGCTGAAATGACAGAAAGTGCATTTACTTATCCAATAGTTGAGGATGTAGTGCAGGGAATAATAACTGTTTATGGTGGTGTTCTTCTTGGAGTTTTATTCTATGAGATGCTTTCAGAGGCTCAGTTTGCATTAGGTGCAATCTTAGGAGGCTTAATATCATTTTTCGTAGTTGGTTTTATATGCAAGCTTGATTATAAGGAAGTATTCGTTAAGAAAAAAATACCAACCCTTGTTGTATCTGCTGTAGTACTTGTAATTGCTACGATAGCATTTTATGCTTGAGATTGGAGGTAACTTATGTTTGTAATAGATTATAAAGATGGACGACCTTTATATGAACAGGTTATATCCGGTTTCAAGGATATGATATTAAAGGGCGTTATGGAAAAGGATGAGGCGATGCCTTCTGTCAGAAGTTTAGCTATGGATCTTTCCATTAATCCAAACACTATTCAGAAGGCTTATGCAGAGTTAGAAAGAGAAGGATGGATATATACAGTGAAGGGAAGAGGAAGCTTTGTATTATTTGAGAGAAATCTCAAGGATTCAGTAGTTAAGGAACTTAAGGAAAAGATTAATAATATGGCTGTGGAGGCTAAAACTCTCGGTATTAGTAAGGAAGAATTACTTAGCTTAGTCGGAGGTGCTTATGATAAAGATTAATAATATTTCAAAAAGCTTTGGAGATATAGCTGCAGTAACAGATACAAGTATTAATATTCGTGAAGGTAGAATTCTCGGACTTATAGGTACTAACGGTGCAGGAAAAAGTACATTTTTAAGAATGCTTTCAGGTATTTATAAGCCTGATAGTGGAAGTATTTTAATAGATGGTGAAGAGGTTTTTGATAATGTAAATGTAAAGAAAAATATTTTCTATATTTCTGATGAGGAGTACTTTGAGAAAAATGAGACTCCAAAGGGCCTTGCAGAGTATTATAGTAAGCTTTATGAGAACTTTGATATGCATGAATTCTTCGAGCTTATGCAGGATTTTAATCTGGATTTAAAGAGGAAAATCAGTACATTTTCAAAGGGTATGAAGAGACAGCTTTCCATGATTATAGGAGTATGTGCCAATACCAAATACATTTTCTGTGATGAGACCTTTGATGGTTTAGATCCTGTTATGAGAAAGGCAGTTAAGAATTTATTTACCGCAAATATTCTGGAAAGACAGGTTTGTATAGTTATCGCATCTCATAACCACAGGGAGTTAGAGGATGTCTGTGATGACGTAGGAGTTATGTATAAGGGAGGAATTCTTCTGGCTGATGAGCTTGATAATTTAAAGCTTAATTTAACAAAGATTCAGTTAGTACTTCCTGAAAATTTATCAATAACTGATATAGAAAAGCTTGGAGTGAATGTAATGCATTCTGAGATGAGAGGAAGGCTTATAACTATAACAGTTAAGGGCGACAGAGAAGAGAGTTTTATGAAAATAAACAGCTTAAATCCAATATTCTCTGAGATTATTCCTCTTACCTTGGAAGAAATATTTATCTGTGAAACCAGTGCGGCTGGATATAATATAGGAATGATTTT
>JAILGL010000015.1 GCA_024696825.1 Lachnospiraceae bacterium | reverse complement strand
AGTTCTTGGTATCATAAGTAGTGATTATGAGGAAGTTACAGGTTCTTCTCACATTAGCTTCATCGCCATAAATGATCTTAAAAGTGATATTCAAAGAGCTGCAAATGGTGAGAAAGAACTTTACTTGGGTGTAACCGGAATTAATATTAATAAGGATGCCGGTACAGAATTAGGTGTTGATTCCGGCGTATACATTACAAGAGTTGAAGCAAACTCACCTGCTCTTTCTGCAGGCTTAAGAGTTACCGACATCATAACCGACATCAACAAAGAATCTGACATTACCATGAAGAAGCTTCATGAAATCTTAAATAGCGCTAAATCAGGAGACAAGCTTAAACTGAAGGTGCTGAGAGGTGGGAAGGATAAGAAGGAGATTGAGGTTGTGGTGAAGTGAGGGCGCTCGTATGTGCAGGAAAATAAAATGAGATAAGTAAATAGAATACGCGTGTATGATATCCAACGGCGACCTTATTCACCGAAGGTGAATTTGATTTCTGCCGGTTGTGACGCACACTCGCTAATAAGATGCGCTTGTGAGGCTGCTGATTTTTCTGCTCCTCTCAAGCGCTTTTTTGTTGTCACGTCACTTGCAACACTTGCTCGTGATGTGTTCGCGAAAGGCTGCGGATTTTCTAGCTCCTCGCACGCGCTTATTCGTCGCCGCGTCGCTTGCAAACTCGTGCTTGAAGGATGGTTGATAAAGCAGAGATAGTGAGCACTCAAACAGCAAGCTAAGCGTGCGGCTCCTGCTAGCGTGTTCGTCGCTAACGAAAATACACGCAAAGCCTTTTCGCTTCACACACACT
Source organism: Lachnospiraceae bacterium (assembly GCA_024696825.1). Taxonomy (GTDB): domain Bacteria; phylum Bacillota; class Clostridia; order Lachnospirales; family Lachnospiraceae; genus JAEEJA01. The sequence goes on along the minus strand of JAILGL010000015.1, from coordinate 48,998 downwards.
GAGCGGCGTTGTTGAGCAAGCTAAGCGTGCGGCTCCTAGCTAGATTGCAACGGCGCTAACGAAAATGCACGCAAAGCTTTTTGCGTAGCACACACTTCGCTTAGTAAGTTAACGAACTGTAGGTTTTCGTTGAGTGGAGGGCATCGGAATAGCAAGTTTGTGAGAAAATCGATGCCGTTGGAAAAGTGGAGGGCATCGGAATAGCAAGTTTATGAGGAAATCGATGCCGTTGGAAAAGTGGAGGGCATCGGAATAGCAAGTTTGTGAGAAAATTGATGCCGTTGGAAAAGTGGAGGGCGCTCGTATGAGCAAGAAAATAAAATAGTTAATAATAATACGCGTGCATGATATCCAACGGCAACAAGTATATTGTAGGTGCTTTTAACAACTGCTCGTGTGTACTCGCTTCAGGCTGCGGATTTTCTACCACAGTTGCACGCGCTTATCCGTCGCCATATCACTTGCAAACTCGTGTAAGAAGAGTTATGGGTAAAGTGGAGGTAATGTTCACTCGGACAGCAAGTTAAGCGATGGCGACTGCTAGCGTGCAACTGTGCTGACGAAAATGCACGCAAAGCCATTCCGCTTAGTACACACTGAGCGGCGTTGTTAATAAAGCACCATTGGTGTGTTTGTTGCCTTATGGATTATCATTGCACGCTTTTTTATTAATAGTTGTATTTTATTTTCGCACATACTCGCTTAGTAAGTTAACGAACTGTAGGTTTTCGTTGAGTGGAGGGCATCGGAGTAGCAAGTTTATGAGGAAATCGATGCCGTTGGTGATAATGCCAGAGGTGGCACCAGGAGGGTATCGGAGTAGCAAGTTTATGAAGTAGTTTAGTTTATTGGCCTAAGGTGAGGTGTGTGCTTACCTTGGGCCTTTTTGGGGTTGTGGAGAGGTGAGGGAAATCTTCGCCTTGGGCCTTTTTAGTTTGGTGGGGAGTTGATTTTTGGGAGTTTTTTTAGAAATTGTTCGTTGAGGTGCCTTAAATTCTTGCATTTTACCCTTTAAAAGCCTTGAAAACCTTGACCTTGTGTGCCTTTTGTGATAAAATATATTCCAAATATGCGATACTTATTTTAGGAGGTAATATTGGTGGATAAGGGATTACAGGAAACTGTATCAGAAGAATCCGTACAGACCACTGTTGATGGTGTTAGAGGAATCGAAATGCATGTTAGATGTATTCGAGAGGTCTCCAGTGGCCAGATAGATTTTTTTCAATCGCGTACACAGCTGAATACTCCGGGCCTTGGCACCCTTATGCCTGAGGCGTATCGCGAAACTGCGGAGGCCACTAATCAGGCTGATGAGTTGTTTATTTTAGAGGTTTTACAGGGGATAGATATTTCTTTGAGACTTAAGGAAAGAGATTTCTTTTTCCAGTGGATTTCAGTGTATATGCCACCTCGAGTGCTATCTAATTATAGGACTGAGAAGAGGATTATGGAGGTACTTGAGAAAACGGAGTTTCCGTCAAGCAAGTTGTGTTTTGCGTTACCTGAAAGTCTTTTGGATGTTGCGGAACCTGATAAAAAAATTATTGAGAATATTAAGAAACTTAGAAATAGAGGTTTTCATTTTATGTTGGAGGGCTTTGGTTCTGAGAACTGCCCGCTTATGAGGCTTTCGTCCTATGAGGTGGATTATTGTTTACTTCATCACGATATTACTCGTTATTTGGGGAAGGGACCAAGAGAGGACAAGGCAGTTAATTCTATAATTAGCTTTGTAAATGAGCTTAATGCAGAGGCTATAGCGGATGGTGTTAAGAACAGCAAGCAGGCTGAACAGCTTTATGAGTGTGGTTGCAGTCATGTAGCAGGAAGCCTTGCAGGAAGATACATGAACCCTAGATATATTCGAAATCCTCAGGAAGAAGAATCTGAGAATTAGGATTCAGAATCAAGATTTGAAATTAAGATTCAAATTCAAACCAAAGATATGGAATTAAAGAATCTTAAAATTGGGATTCAGAATCAAAATATGCAAAAAACTAACCTGGTTTATCACTGGGCATTTGGATTAGAGTACTTAGTGACTGCGATGGGTATAGACTAGATAGAAATAGTACAAAAGGGAGGAATTTGCTTTGGACGAGAAAGTAAGAGATGTCCTGGAGCTTAGACGAACCGCCAAAGAGACCAAACGGTACAGGGTTGTTATGAGAAGCTTAGGGCTGCTGGTAGTGCTTTTGATTATACTGGTTGCCATAGGATATGCCATTTCATACTTTTATGACCGATTTGGAGCTTTTACTGTAAAAGTTAATAAATACGATATGATCAGGCAGGGACTGACGTTGTCGGAGACCCCGGATTATGATATATCGAATGCGAGACTTTCGGCGGATATAGTTAATGATATGACTAATATAAGCGGAACGGACTTACCAAAAAATATTGATATGGTAAATGGTTCTCATAATGGTGAGAGCTATATAGCATATACATTTTATCTTATTAATTCAGGAGATGATACATTGTCCTATGAGGGACAGCTGAACCTGGAAAATGTAACTAAAAATGTTGACGAAGCTATAAGAGTGGCGGTATGGGTCAACGGGGAAAAAAAGGTGTATGGAAAGACCAAGAGTAATGGTAAAGGAATCGAGTCTGACTGTGACGAAACATTTGATTCTTCCACTATAGTTATGAAAACCAAGCATACAGGCTTTAAGCCGAAGGGGAAGGATAAGTTTACGGTAGTTATTTGGCTGGAAGGTAATGATCCGGATTGTACAGATGAGATTATTGGTGGTACCATGAAGCTTGGCATGGATTTTAAGATCATAGAAACCACATAAGGAGAGAAAAATAAATGAAAAAACCAGTTAGAATTATAGTATCCATTTTGGCATGGATTTTACTTATAGCGGCGTTTATGGTGACAATTTTAGTATTTTCATCAGGTAGGAATAACGGAATAGCAAGTCTTATGGGATTTGTTCCAATGAGGGTTGAATCTAATTCTATGAAGCCGACATTTAAGAAGGGCGACCTTATTATTTGTAAAAAGGTTAGTGATGTTAAGTCGCTTAAGAAGGGCGATGTAATTACATTTTGGACCATCATCGAGGGTAAGCGTACAAAGAATACCCATAGAATCGTAAAGGTTAATAATGTGGATGGTTCAAGAAGCTTTGTTACCCGCGGTGATAATAACCATGCGAATGACGAGGTGCCTGCATATCAGAGTGATCTCATAGGTAAGTGGACAGGTAAGAAGATTAACAACGGTGGTAAGGCTATGGAGTTCTTACAGACCAAGAAAGGTTTCTTTATCTGCATCCTTATACCTATGGCAATCTTCTTCTTATTTGAGCTTTATAAATTTATATTTACCATTATGGAGATTAGAAGAGAAGGCGATGGCGGGGCTCAGGCACTTGACGAGGAAGAGATTAAGAAGCGTGCTATCGAAGAATATCTTGAAAGTAAAAATGCGACGGATAACGGTGCAGATGCTGTTAAGGATGCAACGAATGCCGGGGCAGAGGCCGTTAAGGAGGCAGCAAAGAATGTTAATACTGCTAAGGGATCAGCATTTCCTGATGGAGGACCTGAGGATTGATATTTTGGATACAGTACCTAAGGACTGATATTTTGGATACAGGACCTGAGAACTAACAGTAAGATTATAGATTATTAATGGATTGAGATTATTAGTGGATTGAGATTATTAATAAATTGAGTTTATGGATTTGGTGTAATTACTAATAGTGTGAAAGGGATTATATGAATGAATATTTAAAATGGTTCTTTGCCTTTATTACCGACATGCTACAAGGGTATGCGGAGATGTTTTTAGGCATAGCCAGGGGATTCAGGCAGGTATTTGATATACCTAGATATATTAAACAATTTCGTCAATATAGTGGAAGCTTTGGAACTCCGGGATGGATTCTTGCGATTTTATCACTTGTAGTGGTAGTGCTTATCTACGTACTTTTGGTATTTATGATAATTCTTCTTATTCGTAAATATTTCCGTTTCCGTCATTCTATCGTAAGTAATGAGGATCTTTTGGAGGAGATTTCGCTTTTACAGCAGAGAGTTCTTAAGCTTGTTAAGGAAAAGGACGAGATTATGGCTATGAAGGTTTCTGCCATGGGTGTTGGCGGAGGAGCTGGAGCGCTGTCTATGGCAGGTGGCGCTTTACCTGATTCACAGGGAGAAGGCCAGGAGCAGGAGGAGCTTACAGAGGAAGGTGTTATCGTTACTACAGATATGCGTTTTTCAAAGCTTATGGAGGTTGATAATTTCTACAAGACTTATACACCACCTGAGTATGATAATGCTATTACTCTTGCTGAGTTTGCAGAGAGATTTAGAAATTTCGCATGCTCACGTATGAATCTTTATTATGAACTTAAGACAATTCGTTTATTTATAGCAGGTATGGCATCTACAAAGCTTATTATTTTACAGGGTATTTCCGGTACAGGTAAAACTTCCTTACCATATTCCTTTGGTAAGTTTTTGCAGAAGGATTCTACCATAGCTTCAGTTCAGCCTTCCTGGCGTGATAGAACTGAGCTCTTTGGTTATTTCAATGAATTTACAAAGAACTTTAATGAAACTGAAGTATTAAAGCGTATTTACGCATCAAGCTATAATAACGATATTAATATCATACTTCTCGACGAGATGAATATCGCCCGTGTCGAGTACTATTTTGCAGAGATGTTATCTATTCTCGAAATGCCGGATCCTAATGAGTGGGAGCTTGACATTGTGCCAAATGTATGGAGTACCGACCCTGAGCATCTCGACCATGGTAAAATTCGTATACCTCAGAACGTATGGTATATTGGAACGGCTAATAACGACGATTCTACCTTCTCTATCGCAGATAAGGTATATGACCGTGCTCAGCCAATTAACTTAGACGCTAAGGGTATCGCTTTTGAAGCACCTGATACCCCACCTATAAATATGGGATTTGATCATCTTACAGAACTCTTTGAAGAGGCATTTAAGATGTATCCAATTTCTCAGGAAAATTTGAAAAAGATACAGCAGCTTGACCTTTGGGTTATCGAAAAACTCAGAGTTGCCTTTGGTAACCGTATTCTTATGCAGATGGGACTCTTTGTTCCTGTATATGTTGCCTGCGGCGGAGAAGAGCTGGATGCTATCGATTATGTACTTGCTACTAAGATATTTAGAAAGTTTGAATCACTTAACCTTGCTATGCTTAGAGATGAGCTTAAAGAGTTATGTGTATACCTTTTAAAGCTTTTTGGCAAGGGACAGATGAAGGAGTCTATCGCATATCTTGAGAGACTTCAGAAGCTTTTCTAATTTATATTTTCTATATTTTTAGAAGCATTTCAAAAATCTTAAAATGTTTAAATGTACATCTCTAACCATCTGGTTAGAGGTGTTTCATTAGAAGGCATTAATTAATAAGGGAAAGGTAGGTGAGTGAATATGAGTGAGACAATCGGAGAACTTTATACGGATTTTCATGATTTGATAAAATATCTCGATAATGATGATTTATTTACTGCGCTCAATTCACAGCTTCACCGTAGCCCTAATACCTTCCAGGTAAATCGTAAATTAATGCAGAAGGCTATAGATGTTTCCTGGGTTGAGGCCATTGAAAATGGAATTATTCACGTGGACAATGCCATTAGAAATCCAAGAAGAACTATCGAGGATGTTGAAGAGGTAGTGCCTATAGCTCTATCTAAAAAAATAACTGTGGAGAGTGTTAAGCATCTTGCTCAGCATACGGATTTAATTCAGAGTGTGGATGAGAAGACCGGTAAAATCACTCCTTCTAAAATTCTAAATGTTCACAAAGAAGAAAGTCTTGAAACCTATGAGAATAAGTTTATTAATACATTGGTGGATAGGCTCTACATTTTTATAACCACTCGTTATGAGAAGCTTGTTCAGGTTGCAAAGGATGAACAGGCTTATACCCTTGGCTATGACTCTGTCCTTAATACAGGCAAGGGTAGAAAAATGAAAATAGAAGTCAAGCTTGAAAGTGTATCAAGCTTGGATGATTATGATGAAAGTGGTTATACTATCTGGCAGAGAGTTGAGAAATTAAAGAAAACCATAGAGGGCTATAAGGGTTCTGAGCTTTGTACAACCCTTGGTAATACATTTATCAGGCCACCTGTAATGCGTACTAATGCCATTATGAAAAATGTGGATTTGAAGGCGTGTCTTACTCTTTGGCAGTACATTGAAAGCTATGATAAGGCTGGATATGAGATTAATATGGAAGATACCGCTATCGAACCTGATGGCGATTATATAGAGAACTTTTTTAAGCTTGCCATTCTTCAAATGGTGCTTTTCCAGTATAAAATGGAGGGTGAGGCAGAAGAAGGAACCATAAAGGAGCTTAAGAAGGATAAAAGAAAGCGCTTAAAACCTAAGTTTGTAAAGCGTTTTGACAGAGAACTTTCCTCTGATTATGATATATCAGTCTCAGGGGCAGCAGGCTATATAGCTGAGGATGCAGAGAAAGCATTTGTCCGCACCATGCCTGAGAATCCGGCCCTTGTTTTTGATGAGATTAATAAGGCTCTGACTGTGGAAAAAGCCTATAGAGATGAAGAAGAGAGAAAGAGACTTGCTCGTATTAAGGCGGCTGAGGATGCTAAGCGTCGTCGTGATGAAAGACTTAGAATCGAGAGAGAAAGAGAAGAGGAGCGCGAGCGCTTAAGGAGAAAGAAAGAAGAAGAAGAGAGGCAGCTTCAGATTATGCTTGCCAAGAAGAAGGCAGAGCAGGAGGCAGCAGCCAAGGAAAGGGAGCGTCAGGAGCAGGAGCGCTTACGTCTTATCGAGGAAAAGAAGAGACGAGAGGAAGAGGAGAGAAAGAGAAAAGAAGAGGAAGAGCGCCTTATCGCAGAGAGAGCCAGACTTCAGGAAGAGAAGGCTATGGTTCGAAGCGAGCTTGGAGATGCAGAAGGTGTGCTGGGTGACTCTGAGATAGAGAAAGAAAGAGAGAAGGCTCAGGAAAGAGAAGAATACAGAGAGGCTGTTTCTGAGGTTACTGAGGATGAAATTGAAGAAGTTAAGGCTTCCATGGAAGAGAAGGAAGAAGAGATTTCTGAGGATCCTCGTGAGGTTGTAGCCCGTATGAAGCTCGAGCAGCAGAAGCGTGAGAAGGAAAGAGTTGAGAAGGAGAAGGCTGAGAGACTTAAGGCTCTTAGAAATTACTACGAGAGCAAGCCATTTAAGACTATTTATAAGGAATACTCTTATAATCCGATTTATCTCATTCCAAGGCTTATTAGAGCTCTTTTGGTATTCCTATTTAACCTTATTCCAGAGGATACAGATAATCCTGACTGGAAGAAAAAGAGGGCTGAAATCGAGGCTAATAAGGCTGAGAAGAAACGTCAGAAGGAAGAGCGCGAGAAGATGGAGGTTTACTACAGGAAATACGCTCAAACCACCAAATACACCGTGCTTCGAGATATAGACGATTGGAAGTTCAAGCGCAAGAGAAAGAAAGCAGCAAAGAACAAGCCAAAGCCTACCTATACTCCACCTAATCGTACTCCTGAAGAGGAGAAGGAGATTCGTACTGAGATGAAACGCCTTTACAAGGAATATCATGTTAGTCAGTTAGAATACTTTAGGCGCTGGGTAGTTGAAAAGACTAAGAAATATGACTTAAATGAGAATGACTCTCAGAATAAAAAAAGCGCGTAAGAAAATGCTTAAATGTATAAGAAGCATGTAAGATAAGCGCGTAAAGGTAGCAGATTGGAGGAAGTATAAAATGTCAGAAAAAAAGAGCAGTAAAAAATCCACTATTGTTGTGGTCATAATGCTGGCATTAATACTGATTCTTTGCGGAGCAGCTATCTATCTGGTAGTGCAGTCAGCCAAAGGAAATGCAGTTTTAATTAATAAACGTGGCGTAATGCATGTAATAACAGGTAGTATGGAGCCGACTCTGCATGTTGATGATTTTATTTTAATAAAGAAAGTTCCAAAGGAAGAGTTACAGGAAGGGGATATAATTACATTTAAATCCAAGGAAGAGGATGCTAAGAATTTCCCTGTAACTCATAGAATTGTAAATGTTAATTCAGATGGAACCTTTACAACCCGCGGTGATGCTAATCCGACAGATGATAAACTGGCTGTTAGCTATGATCAGGTTTATGGAAAATATCAGAGAAAGTCCAAGGTATTTACCTGGTTAGCTACATTTGGGGATTTCAGAAAGGTATTAATGCTTTTTATAATGCTTTGCATCACAGCTATGGCTCTTCATGAAACCAGAACCATCATGATGCTTGGTAAGGAAGTTAAGGATGAAAAGAAAGAGCTTTCCTACGAGGAGCGCATGAGAGAGGCCATTGAAAAGGAGAAGGAGAGACTCAGAGAGGAAGAGCTTAAGGGGAAGGATATTAAGGCTGAAGGCATTTTCGATAAGAAAAATGCAGTTGAGACAGAAGGCGTTTTAGATGACAAAAATGCTGTTGAAAATGCAAATGCAAATGAAAAAGAAAATGAAAAAGCAGGAAAGGAGGATTCATAATTGTCACAGGAAGATATAATGAGAGGCCGAATGTTTCGCGCTATTATACTTGCGATAATTACTACCATTGGCTTGATTGTATTTATTGCATTGTACATCAACGAAACCAGGCGTGTACAGACACAGTACAGAGAACAGTTTATAACTAATCTAAATCATGCTTCCGATGATATAGAATCTTACCTGAATGCATCGGGAGATAAGGAGCTTAGATACAGGCGAATCATATATGACATGAGTTCTGCCAACAGCTTTTGCTTCCTATTAGAAGAAGTAACTGAGGAGCAGAAAATAGCTGTTAATGAGCTCAGCACCATTATCATCAAATATCCTAAACAGATGAATGACGAAGAGCGTTTAAAGGCTTATAAAAAGGCTGTTGACGACATTGCCAAAAATTATGACAAGGGCTATGATGAAGCAAAAGCAGTGGTTAAAGAGATAGATAAAAAGGGTAAATAAAAAGTTAAAATAAAGGATAAAAAAGATACAAAAGGTAAATACTTTAAAGATATAAGGAGGTTTACTATGTCAGATTGGAGTAAAAAACGTAAGCTTAAAAAAGAAATAAAGCTTTGCATGCAGACCATAAAAGAAATAGAAAGAAAGCGTTCGCGTTCTCAGTCCGCGTTAGTGCAGGCGGTGCTTTTACAGGAAACCCCTGATGAAAGGGATGTTGAGTGGTTTAATAAATATACAGGTGAGATTACCTCAGTTAGAAATCACATGACTGAACTTCAAAAACAGTTAAATAGTTTGTAATATTTTTGTAATGTGATATTTCGATGGAAAATTGGATTTTAGAAATAAGAAATGCTGTAAATAGGGCGTTTGCAAGGCTTGAAAAGTGATTTTCGTTAGATTTTCGAAAATTCTTAAGAAACCTTAATAAATATTTTAGAAAAACGCTTGACAATAGGGAGTTTGCTATGCTAAAGTATGTTTAATCTTAAAGGGATTAACTTCTAATTTGATCGGAAATTGAATTATGAAAAGTTAATATAGTAAGAAGAGAGTATCAATGTTTTAAGTATTATTTAAAATTAATGCTTTTATTTGGTCACGAATTGTTTATTATATTATTTCAAGTAAAAGCATGGTTTTGGAAAAGGAGATGTGCTATGAAAGACAAAAAAGAAAGAAAGGTTAATTATTCAAATCGTAAGAAATTAATGTCGGCTACAGCGATGCTTTTAGTATCAGCTTTAATGCTTGTTACAACAACTGTAGCATGGTTCACAATGAGTAAAGAGGTTGAGGTTACAGGTATCAACATGACAGCTACCGTACCAGAGACCATTGAAATCTCACTTGGTTTAGGACAGAATAGCGGTGTTTTAACAGCTAAAGGAACTGATAACGGTGTTGATATGGTTCAGGCACCTGCAAACAGTGACGAGTCATTAGACTGGTCTAATACAGTTGCATTTTATGATTATTATCTTGCACCAAAGCTTGAACCTGCTTCATCTGTTAATGGTGCTAATATCTGGACCACAGATGATGCTAATGGTGTTGGTAAGACAGTAAATTCAGTTGGTACTTCTACAGCAGGTACAGAAGGAACTAAGACTCTTGTTACAACAAAGCATCCGGCAAATGTTACTCCTAATGCCAATGCTGCTGCAGATTACATCGATTTCCCAGTTTGGATTCGTACAACTCAGGCATCTGATGTAAGTCTTAGTGTTAAGGCAACAGTTATAAAGGGTACCAATGGTGATGCAGTTCAGCCTGGTAATGGTGATACTAGTATGTTATATAAAGCAGCAAGAGTTGCAGTTCTTAAGACAGCAAATAAGACTGGTAATGGTGTAATTATTCCATATGCAGGCACAACAGCTCAGACTACTTCTAAGTATTATCAGGATGGTAAGGCTCTTGATTCTGCTGCTACATTAGGAACTCAGGGTTCTGGTGCAGCTTATGGTGATGTTGTTGCTGTTAATCAGACTGGTGATGGTGATGGAACTGGTGCAGATAGTATAGTTACTGTACCTGGTAAGAGCCCTACAATAACTGATAATTACGCAGGTAACTGTACAAATTCTTCAAGTAATTATGGTAATGCTGTATGTGTAACAGTTAGAGTATGGCTTGAGGGTGAAGACGAGGATTGCTGGAATGCTACAGCAGGTCAGGATTTCCAGATTGCACTCGCATTTACAAAGGTTACTACTACTAATACTAATACTAATACTCCATAATATTTAAAATTATTTAATAATATACATAACACATCCCCCTCCTTAATTGGAGGGGGATTATTTTTGATATAAGGAGATAAGCTATGGGTGATTTATTTCGTTGTTCATCTCTTGAAGAGGGGATAAGACAGGTTTTTGGTGAGGGAGTTAGTATTACCGGTAACAGAGCAGTTACAGGTGGTGATATTAATGAGGCTATGTGCCTTACCTTAAGTAATGGTGAGAGAGTATTTGTCAAATGCAACAGATTAAAGGGAGAGGATTTTTTTAGGGCTGAGGCCATAGGTCTTGGAGCCATAAGGGCTACTAATACCATAAAGACTCCTTTGGTCTATTGTTATGGCTTTGATGAGAATAGAAATTATTCATTTCTTATGATGGATATGGTTATAGCCTCCACTAAGATTAAGGACTATTATATACAGCTTGGAGTGGAGCTTGCAGCTCTTCATAAGGCTAAGACTGAGGAATTTGTTACTGATGGTATTTATGGCTTTGTGGAGGATAATTTCATAGGCTCTACCAGGCAGATTAATGCAGGCTGTGACAGTTGGATAGATTTCTTTAGAAGCTTTAGATTAGAGCCCCAGCTTAGAATGGCTACAAGGCATTATGCCAAGGAGTTTGATAAAAGGCTTATGAGAAAGGTTAATTCCCTTCTTGACAGACTTCCTGATATTCTTATAGAGCCTGAGTTTCCATCCCTTGTACATGGAGATCTTTGGGCCGGTAATCATATAGTGGGAAGTAATGGAAAGGCCTGGTTAATAGACCCTGCAGCCTACGTGGGTCACTCTGAAGTAGATATTGCCATGACAGAGCTTTTTGGAAGATTTCCGGAGGAGTTTTACCGCGCTTATAATAGTATGAATCATTTGGAATCAGGCTATAGTGACAGAAGAAATATTTATAATTTATATCAGATTTTAAATCATGTAAATTTATTTGGAACCAGCTATATTCCAAGTGCGGTGGACATAATCGAGCATTATGGAAGAGATTAAAATAGATTAAAATAGATTAAAATAATTTAAAATAAATTAAAGAATAAAAAACCTCTTAGTTTCTGGATGTTATTTCGCATCTCCCAAACCTAAGAGGTTTTGCTGTTTTAATATTAATAATAAGTGTTTTTCGTTACATTTATAAATCTTACATAAGCACCTTTGATAAGAATTCCTTAAGTCTTGGATCCTTTGGATTTTCAAAGAATTCCTTAGGTGGTGCATCTTCCTTTATAATGCCTTCATCTATAAAGATTACTCTGTTGGCAACTTCCTTTGCAAAGCCCATTTCATGGGTAACTATAACCATGGTCATGCCTTCCTTTGCAAGCTCCTTCATAAGGTCTAAAACCTCTCCAACCATTTCAGGATCAAGGGCTGAGGTGGGCTCGTCGAAGAGAATCATATCAGGGTTCATGGCCAGTGCTCTTACTATGGCTACACGCTGCTTCTGACCACCTGAGAGAGTTACGGGATACATACCTGCCTTATCCTGCAGGCCGATTCTTTCAAGAAGCTCTAAGGCCTTTACATTTTCCTCTGCGATTATTTCCTTCTTAGGTGTCTTATCATTTTTATCTTTGGTTCTTACATAGATAGGAGCAAGGGAAATGTTCTGTAAAACTGTCTTATTGTTAAACAGATTAAAATGCTGGAACACCATTCCCATATGTCTTCTATGTACATTTATGTCTACCTTCATATCGGCAATATCAACGCCGTTAAATATTATCTGGCCGCCGTCCGGGTCCTCCATACAGTTTAAGCAACGTAAAAATGTACTTTTTCCTGAGCCTGAAGGTCCTGTAACTACTACGATATCGCCCTTATTTATATGAATATTTATACCATCTAAGACTGTTTGGTCGTCAAAATTTTTCTTTAAATCAATTACGTCTAGCATAAAATATTTCCTTTCTGTGCATTTACCTATCAGTTACGCTTGTCGCTCTTTCGAAGCTGTTTTTCCATAATCCTTATTCCAAGGGTTATGAGAAGAACAAGCACTATATAGATAATAGCCATTGCAAGGTATGGAACCATGAATTCATAGCTGTTACTTCCGATGTAGTTAAAGGCTACATATAAATCGCTGGCACCTACAAAGCTCACTACTGAGGTCTCCTTAATGAGCTGTATAAACTCATTTCCAAGGGTAGGAAGGATGTTTTTTATAGCCTGTGGAATAACTATCATTCTCATGGTTGTGGCGAAGCTAAGGCCCACTGCTCGTCCGGCTTCCATCTGTCCCGGATCTACTGACTGTATACCTGCTCGCATCATTTCTGAGATGTAAGCTCCACTGTTTAAACCGAAAACCAGGATTGAAACCTGAACACCTGTAAGCTTCACGCCGATAATTGGAAGCAGTACATAGTAGAATACAAGTAACTGCACTACCATAGGGGTTCCACGGAATAAGCTTACGTAAAATGTACAGAAACCATTTAATATTCTTGGGAGTAATTTGTACTTTGGAACTACTCTTACTGTTGCTATAAGAATACCGATGATGATTCCTATAATAAGACCTGAAACTGCGATAATTACAGTATTTTTAAGGCCTTCAAGTATTTGGTTCATTCCACCCTGATGCATTACTATCTCAACGAATTGATTTATCTTTAACTGAAAATTGCCCATTTTTAAATATCCTTATGATTAATGTTTTTTACTGAATTTTATTGATGGCATCTGCGATACATTTTGCTGGTGCAGAATCGATAATTACATAATCTGTATTTCCATTAATCATATCCTGAACTGCAAGGGAACCGTTCTTATATCCAACAGTTGTGATTGGAAGCTTCTCAAAGCCTGCCTCGTCATCACCTTCACAGTAAAGCTTTCCGGTAGTTCCGTTCTGAACACCGATTTTTACAGTTGACTTTAAGCTCTGTAACTTCTTAGCGATAGCATCCTTATCCTTTAAATCGTCGAATTCAGTGTTGTCACCCTTTACGATAAGTCTCTGAGAAGCATTGTAATATGCATCTGAGAAGGTAACATATTTTTCACGGGACTTCTTAATGGTAAGACCAGCCATGGCGATATCGCATTTATGCTGACCTACTGAAAGACATACAGCGTCGAAGTCCATGTTCTGGATTACAAGCTCTTTACCAAGCTTTTTAGCAAGACCTGCTGCAATTTCCATATCGATTCCTAAGTATTTGTCACCCTTTGTATATTCAAATGGCTCAAATGCAGCGTTAGTAGCGACTACAAGCTGATCCTTTGAGTCGTCAAGCTTTGATGAGGTAACCTCGGCAGGTGTTCCGTCACCAAAGTAGTTGTTACAAATCTTATCGAAGGTTCCGTCCTTCATAATCTCTGCTATATAATCATTTACAGATGCAAGTAAATCTGCGTCGTCCTTATCAACACCAAATGCATATTCTTCACTGGTAAGGTCTACATCTATAACCTTTACTGCAGGGGTATTAGCAGACTTTGTTGATTTTTTATTACCGGTATTTCCTTTGCCGCAACCTGAAAGTAAGGAAATGCTAAGCATGGAAACTACTAAAGCTGATACAATTTTTTTTGTGTTAAACATATGAAACCTCCTGTTATTTTCTTAAAACGCAAGTATTATAGCATTTATTAGGATAAAATACAAGAAATGTTAAGGGAGTGTTAAATAATGTTTTTACCAATTAAAAACTATTAAATATTTTTTGTTGTAATTATTTGGTAGATTATTTTTTCCTAATGGCATATAATTATCAGGACTTATAAGGGTGAGATGACTTAACATAAAACAAGGATTAATTTAAGTATGACTAATAATAATAATAATAATAATAATAATGACATAAGAACTAATACCAAAACTAATACCAAAACTAATACCAAAACCAAACCCGGCAGCCTCTTAAATCCCTTCATACTCTTTCTTACAGCTACTGTATGGGGTATGGGATTTGTGGCGCAAAGTAAGGGCATGGAGTATATCGGGCCATTTACATTTTCATCTGTAAGGTTCTTTCTTGCAGCTATGTTTCTCGTGCCCGTATGTTTAATAGTTTATAGAAAAGATTTGATTAAAAGGATTAACAGGGATACTGTTATTGCAGGACTTTTATGCGGTGTATTTTTATGTATTGCTACGAATTTTCAACAGGTGGGAATTAAATATACAACCGCAGGAAAGGCTGGTTTTATAACCTCTCTCTATGTGGTGGTTGTGCCTGTTATAAGTATTTTCCTAAAAAAGAAGCCATCCATAATAGTTTGGATAAGTGTGGCTTTGTCTGTTGTAGGGCTCTATTTTCTCTGCGTTAAAAATGGGGAATTAAGTCTTTCTAAGGGTGATGGGTTAGAGCTTGTTTGTGCAGTGGTTTACGCTATTCACATAATGATAATAGACCATTATTCTGATAGGGCCGAAGGAATAATAATGTCAGGTATACAGTTTCTTGTTTCTGCAGTTCTGTCCCTTGTGCTCTGCCTTGTATTTGAAAATCCTACCGTAAGCCACATGCTTATGGCGTGGAAGCCTTTATGCTACGCAGGAATCGTATCAGGGGGTATAGGTTATACCCTGCAGATAGTTGGACAGAAAAATGTTAATCCAACCCTTGCATCCCTTATTATGTGCATGGAATCAGTGGTGGCAGCGGTTGCAGGCCTTATTATACTTGGGCAGAAAATGAGTATAAGAGAAACGGTTGGATGTCTTCTAATGCTTGCTGCAGTGGTGCTTTGCAATGTATTTTCTAATAATGATAAGTAAAATTTATAAGGACATTTTAAGTATATTAATTTTGTTAAAAAAAATTTATAAAAATATGGAGAATTAGGGAGAAAAAGTGGGCCAAAATAGCATAATTTTATTGCATTTAAACCATATTTAAGGTATAATTATTATATCTTAAAACGAAAGAGCGAATATATATTTTTTAAGGAGAAAGGTATATTATGAGTGCAAATATTTATTTTAAATATAATAAATATTTACGCCCTTTTTTTGTATTTTTGATTATGGCTTTAATAACATCTCTTTTTAGCGGATGTGGTTTTACTAGAAAAAAGAAGGTTGAAAAAATTTCCCTTTCCCTTTGGGGTTGTGAGGAAATGGTTCCCATACTTAAAAAGGGAGTAGATGAATTTAATGAGCTTCATAAGGATGAAGTTATTATAGAAGCAAGAGTTAGCGTTGAAAGTGAGAGCACCTGTAAGGATGCGGTTTTATCTGATCCGAAGCATGCGGCGGATTTATTCTGTTTTGCTGATGATCAGTTTAGTGATTTGTATAATGCGGGAGTTTTATTGGAAATCACAGAGAATACAGATGCCATTTATAAATCGGTGGGTGGAAAAGATACAGTTGCAGGATATATGATAACAAAGGATGATAAGGTTTATGCATATCCTCATACAGCTGGTAATGGCTATTTTTTATATTATAACAAGAAATATTTTAATGAAGATGACATTACAAGTCTTGATAAAATATTAGAGATAGCTAAAGAGAATAATAAATATTTTTCAATGGATTATAGTAGTGGTTGGTACATTTATTCCTTCTTTAAGGGCGCAGGCCTTTCAGTTGGAATAGATGATGACGATAAAAGTAATGAATGTGATTGGAATTCTACAGATGGTAAATACACTGGTGTTCAGGTGTGTGAAGCCATGATTAAGATTGCCGGTAACCCTGGCTTTAAGTCTCTTAATGATGATAAATTTGTTAAGGGAGTTAAGGATGGTGAGGTTATAGCAGGAATTAATGGACCGTGGAATTCTAATACTGTAAAAGAGGCGTGGGGAGACGATTATGGTGCTGCCAAGTTGCCTGAATATACCATAGCTGGAGATAGTGTTCAGATGAGTAGCTTTATGGGATATAAGCTTATTGGTATTAATAAGGGGACAAAGAGTCCTAAGTGGAGTATGAAGCTTGCTGAATTTTTAAACAGCAGGGAATACCAGCTTAAGAGATATAAGGCGGTAGGAGAATGTCCTGCAGACATAGAAGCTGCTAAGTCAGAAGAGGTTAAAAATGACTTAACGATAAAAGCTCTTTCGGAGCAGTCTGAATATGCAACAGCACAGATTATAGCTGATCCATTTTGGGATGCTTCAGGAAAGCTTGGAATTACTATGCAGGGACAAAACAGTGGTAATAAGGATTTGCAAAAATTACTTGATGCCACCGTAAAGGAAATTAATACTATCCCGCAATAATAAAGGACAAGGTAGAAGGTATGGGGAAGAAGAATATTATATCCTTAAGCCATACAAGAAGTCTTAAAGACCGTAGAGTAATGCTTGCTGTCAGGCTGATTCTGGTTGTGATAGTTGTACTTCTTATAGGCGTAGTAGGAATAACTTCTTTGAGCTATAACCTCGCTTCAATGAAAAAAAATTATTACAGATTAATAGATAGAGATTATGAAAACTTAAATCACGTTAATGAGATTTCATCTCTGTTCTTTGAACATCAGGCTCTTGCTTTTAGATATATAGATGTTATAGAAAACAAAGAAGAAGCAGCTATGATAGAGGAAAGGGCCAAGGTAATTGAAGAGGAATTAATAGCCGAAGAAAAAGAATTTGGAGATAGTGCCGTGGGAACCCAATATGAATCGGAGTATCATAATGTGGTTTCTGACATGAGAACCTATCTCAGCAATATGGAATATGTCTTTGATTTTAATGATTATGGAGACAGAGAAACTGCTGATTTCTATATGAAAACAGAATTAAGTGCAAGTATTGATACTATAATTCATAGATTTATGAGTATTAAAGAATTGATTGATAAGGATGTTGTGGATGCCCGAGGTGATCTTTCCAAAGAAGTTTTAAAATACAACAGGCTGGAATCCTTTACCATATTACTTATGGTTTTGATTTCTGGTATTGGTCTTATTATGTGTATTTACACAGCACTTGATATGGTTAATAATGACTCTCTTACACAGATTTATAATGTGGAGAAAATGCAGCGTTATATGGCTAAGAGACATAGAAGGGGTAAGCTTGACGGTTACTCCTGTATATGTACGAACATAAAGGGCTTAGCCCTTATTAATCAGAGATATACTTCAGTGGCTGGTGATATTACTCTTAGAGAGTATGCCTATCAGATGAAGAAAACCTTAAAAAATGATGAGAGAATAGCCAGAATAGGTGGAGATAATTTCCTTATGATTGTTCGAGATGAGAACACTAAGGCGGTTATAGATAAGATTAATTCCCTTACATTTAAAATCGATACAGGTGTAGATGTACAGGAGATTAAGATAGAGAATCGATGCGGAGTCTATAAGATATCTAATACAGACCCATTTGACAGTATTATGAATGCAGCCTATGTTGCACTTAATAATGCTAAGAAGAATTCTTCTGAGAATGTGGTATGGTTTGACAGAAAGCTTTTGGATGAAGCCTATGATAGAAAGATTCTCATTACTCAGTATAAAAAGGGTATTATAAATAAGGAGTTTGAGGCGTTTTACCAGCCAAAAACAGATATTAGTACAGAGACCTTAGAGGGTGCTGAGGCCCTGGTAAGATGGAGAAAGAATGACACCCTGGTGCCACCGTATATGTTTATACCGGTACTTGAAAGTGATGGAAGCATTACAGAGCTTGATTTTTATATGCTTGACAGAGTGTGTCAGGACCTTAGACAGTGGATAGATGAAGGCCTTAGAGTTGTAAGAGTTTCTTCTAATTTCTCCAAGCTTCATCTTAGAAATCCTGATTTTGCAAAGGATGTTTTAAAGGTAATTAATAAATATGACATTCCTCACGAACTCATTGAAATCGAGCTTACAGAGTCCTCAGGATATGAGAATTTTACAGCTTTATCAAACTTTGTAACAGAGATGAGCAGTAATGATATCTTCGTTGCAATCGACGATTTTGGAACAGGATATTCTTCATTATCTCTTCTTAGAGACTTAAGTGTAGATGTTATAAAGATTGATAAATCTTTGGTTGACGGCATAGGAAGTGGTAAAAAATCAGATGAGAATCTTCTTAAAAATGTTATTAACATGATTAAGGAATTAAATAAAGATATTATCTGTGAGGGTGTTGAAACTGTTGATCAGGCAAGAATCTTAAGAAGCTGGAAATGCTACAATGTTCAGGGATATCTCTATGATAAGCCTTTAGAGCATGACGAGTTTGAGATAAGACTTAGAGATCCTAAATATAATAGGATTAATAAATAAATACACCAAAAAGAAAAAGTCGTGAGTTCTTCACGACTTTTTCTTTTTGGTATCATTTTGTACTATGAAAAATGCATTTATTTCCCTAACTGATTATGTTTTAGGGAATAATAAAAAAGTTATGGGTATATTAATAGGTGTGATTAATATACATAATTAATATACATAGAAATAATAATTTGTACTCTTAGAAGCCTTAATAAGCTTTAAGTACTTGGATTTCTTGCCGGATGGTACTACGAAATAACGTCCGGACTTATTCTTTTTAAAGGCCTTACTTCCTACTGTTGTAAGCTTGGTAGAATCTATAAATACTGCCTTAAGCTTTGAACAACCAAAGAAAGCATTTTTATTAATGGTTGTAAGAGAAGCAGGAAGTGTTATAGATCTAAGAGCGGTACAATTCTTAAAAGCACCTGTCTTAATGGTTGTAAGGCTCGAATTAAGATATACCTTTTTTAAGGTATCAAGTCCATAAAAAGCCTGTTTTCCTATAAAGGTTACATTTTCACCAATGGTGATTTTCTTTAAAGCAGTACTGTTTTTAAAGGCATTTTGATTAATACCTGTGATAGTATACTTAAAGCCCTTATAGGTTATAGTATTATAAACCTTAAGAGTTTTCTTGGCACAGGCATTAGCGGTAATGCTATAAACCTTAACTGTAGGAGCTGTCTCAGACTGAGTAACTACCTTGTAATTATAATTGCCAACTGTAAACTTCTTTCCTACTGCAAGAGAGGTAGGAGTTGTAGGAGTACTGCTTTCAGAAGGTACTGCGCTGCTTGTAGGAACAGTGGTCTCAGAAGGTACTGAGCTACCTGTTGGAACAGTGCTTTCGTCTGGAAGAGCGCTGCCTGAAGGAACTGTGCTTTCGTCTGGAAGGGCACTACCTGTTGGGACTGTGCTTTCCTCTGGTTCTGTGCTGTCTGCAGGATCATTACTTTCCTCTGGAATTGCACTTTCTGTAGTTACAGCAGAAGGTGTAGTTACAGTGGTTTCATTAGCATTCTTTAAAGAAGCCTTGTTGCTTGAAGCATTAGTCTTTGCTAAAGCGCTTGTTGGTGCTAAGCCAAGAGTGAGTGTAAATGCAAGGGCTAGAGCCATATGCTTCTTAATAGTGTTATTTAAAAGTTTCATTTAGTTGTCCTCCTATTATTGTTAATTGGTTTCATTTGTTAGTTTGTAGTAGCATTTAAAAATATGTTTTTATAAATGCCATGCTTGATATAATATAGCTATAATTAGACAGAAAAATAATAATAATATGTCAATTTTGAAACAATTAATTCTGTCGAAGAAAAAACTTCCATAATCTCTATTAAAAAAACTCAGCCGGTTTTAGCCGACTGAGTTATATATTTAATTCGTTATCAGATAATCATGTGATTACATGGTCTTAACCTTATCGAATTCTTCTTCAATTTCCTTTTCAGGAGCAGGTGTAAGAAGACTTACAACTACGATAAAGATAATTGCTACTAAGAATGCAGGAGCAAGCTCATATAAATCCCAGAGACCGCCCATTGGACGAACTGCATATTTCCAGATGAATACTGTGGCAGCGCCTGTTATCATTCCTGCGATAATGCCGTATTTATTAGATCTCTTCCAGTAGAGGGAGAGAAGAATAGCTGGTCCAAATACTGCACCGAAGCCTGCCCAGGCAAAGGATACGATACTAAATACTGAGCTGTTAGGATTCCATGCAATGATGGCACCTACAATTGCAACTCCGATAAGAGTAAGTCTTGCAACAAGCATAGAACCTGTTTCTGTAAGCTTAACCTTAAATACATTCTGAAGGATATCCTCTGAAACAGATGATGAAGCAGCTATAAGCTGTGAATCAGCTGTAGACATGGTTGAAGCAAGGATACCTGCGATTATTACACCGGCGATAAGTGCAAAGAAAAATCCGTTTTTACTTATGTGGTCTGCTAATACTACTATAAGTGTTTCTGCCTTTGAAGCGCTTGTAGGATCGTCAATAAGAGAATCAAGAGCACCAGCCTCTGTCATAGCTCTACCTACTATACCGAGGAAGGTAGCTACTCCAAGGGAGATAAGCACCCATACGGAAGCAACTCTTCTGGAAAGCTTAAGCTTTTCAGGCTTTTCGATAGCCATGAATCTAAGTAAGATATGAGGCATACCGAAGTAACCAAGTCCCCAACAGAACATTGTTATCTTATTAAATATTCCATAAGGTGCGGCTGCATTATTGACATTATCATGTGTAGCACTAAGCTCTAAGAAACCTGGAAGATGCTTAGCATTTTCAATAACTGAATCAACACCACCTGCATTTGAAATACCATATATAAGCACGATAATAAGTGCGATACTCATAACTATTGACTGAATAAAGTCAGTAGTAGAAGCGGCTAAGAAGCCTCCTGTGGTAGTATATCCGATAATTATAATAGCGGATACTATCATGGCAAGCTGATAATTAACACCGAAAAGTGAAGCGAAAAGCTTACCACAGGCTGAGAAGCCTGAAGCTGTATAAGGAACGAAGAATACGATAATAAATACAGCTCCGATAAGGAGAATTATATTCTTATTATCCTTATATCTTTTCTTTAAATAATCCGGAATTGTTATGGCATCAATGCTTGCTGAATAGTTACGAAGTCTTTTGGCTGTAAAGAGCCAGTTAAGATAGGTTCCAACTATAAGTCCCATAGCTGTCCATCCGGCATCAGCGATACCTGAAAAATAAGCAAGTCCCGGAACTCCCATGAGAAGATATGAACTCATATCTGAAGCCTCAGCACTCATGGCTGTTACAAAAGGTCCAAGTTTTCTACCACCTAAGAAGAAATCGCCTACGTCCTTGGTTTTTCTGGAGCTTAAGAAACCGACGATAAGCATCATACATAGGTATAAAAGGATTGATATGATAATACCAATTTGTGCGGTTGTCATAGGACACCTCCTAGAATTATTTGTTATTAATATAATTTACAAGTCCTTCAGCCTTTATAATTTTCTGCATGAACTCAGGGAAGGCCTGACCTGTAAAGGTTTCTCCTGTTGTTACATCTGTAATGAGACCACTGTCAAAATCAACTGAAACCTCATCACCTGCATTAATCTTTTTAGCTGCCTCAGGGCACTCGATAATTGGGAGACCGATGTTAATAGCGTTACGATAGAAAATTCTTGCAAAGGTCTCAGCTATAACGCAGGACACGCCTGAAGCCTTGATAGAGATAGGTGCATGCTCTCTTGAAGAGCCGCATCCAAAGTTCTTATTTGCAACGATTATATCGCCCTTATTAACATTTTTTACAAAATCCTTATCGATATCCTCCATACAGTGCTCAGCTAATTCCTCAGGAGTTGTAGAGTTAAGATATCTTGCAGGGATGATAACGTCTGTATCTACGTTATCTCCATACTTATGTACTTTACCATTAGCTTTCATAGTATTTCCTCCATATTTTTAATTGAACATTTTGTTCAAAGCATTTAATCATATTTATTATATTTTGTAATAATTACATTTTGTACTAATTACATTCCAAGGTCCTTAGGCTCGCTAATCTTACCTGTAATAGCACTTGCTGCAGCAACAGCAGGGCTTGCAAGATAGATTTCAGAATCAATGGCACCCATACGACCAACGAAGTTTCTGTTGGTGGTTGAAACTGCCTTTTCACCTGAAGCAAGGACACCCATGTGACCACCAAGACAAGGTCCGCAGGTTGGTGCACTTACGATAGCACCGGCATTAATGAAGATTTCCATAAGTCCTTCCTTAACAGCCTGAAGATAAATCTGCTGTGTGGCAGGAATAATAATGGTTCTAATACCCTTCTTAACCTTCTTGCCATCAAGTACCTTAGCTGCGATTCTAAGGTCTGAGATACGGCCGTTAGTACATGAACCGATAACTACCTGGTCGATTTCTATATCCCCTGACTCCTCAACAGTGTGAGTATTTTCAGGTAAATGTGGAAATGCAACGGTAGGCTTAAGCTCGCTTAAGTTAATCTCATAAACCTCATCATACTCAGCATCCGCATCAGCTTCAAATACCTTGTATTCCTTAGTTGAATGTTCCTTAATATATTCTAATGTCTTATCATCCACAGGGAAGATACCATTCTTAGCACCTGCTTCGATAGCCATATTTGCAATAGTAAATCTGTCATCCATAGTGAGAGATGAAACTCCCTCTCCTGTAAATTCCATAGATTTGTAAAGAGCTCCGTCAACACCGATGAGACCGATTATATGGAGAATTACATCCTTACCACTAACCCATGGTGAAAGGCTTCCTGTAAGATTGAATTTGATAGCGCTTGGAACCTTGAACCAAGCCTCTCCGGTAGCCATACCTGCTGCCATATCAGTACTTCCAACACCTGTTGAAAATGCTCCGAGAGCACCGTAGGTACAGGTGTGAGAGTCAGCTCCGATAATAACATCTCCTGCAGTAACAAGACCTTTCTCAGGTAAGAGAGCATGCTCGATACCAACCTCACCGATTTCAAAGTAATTAGTAATGTCCTGAGAATAAGCAAATTCTCTCATGTACTTACAGTTGTTAGCTGACTTTATATCCTTATTAGGAGTGAAATGATCAGGAACAAGAGCAACCTTATTCTTATCAAATACTTCTGTTTTGTTAATCTTCTTCATCTCATTAATTGCCACAGGCCCGGTGATATCATTGGCAAGAACCATATCAAGCTTAGCCATAATAAGCTGTCCTGCCTTAACCTCATCAAGACCTGCATGAGCTGCAAGAATCTTTTGTGTCATTGTCATACCCATTTTATAATTCCTCCTTGTTTATTACATATTAGGTAGTTTACGCATTTTCCTTTTTAATCAGGCGGTTTACGGAATTAACCAGTGCATCAATTGAAGCGTTGATAATATCTGTGTTAGTTCCAACTCCCCAAACGGCCTTTCCATCAGCACCGCTTACAGCTACATAAGCCATAGCGCTTGAAGAAGAACGCTTTGAAAGTGCCTGCTCTGAGTATTCATCTAAAGTATAATCTATATTCATAAACTGCTTAATGGCATTACTTACTGCATCCAGACGACCATTACCCTTTGCTTCTACTACGTGAAGCTCGCCATCCTTCATAATCTTCATGGTTACTATAGCCATGATGCCATCCTCCTGTCTAAAGTGACATTCAGGAATTTCAAATGTATCTGAGCAGTTAATGTATGTATCATCAAATATTTTCTTAATATCCTCAGCAGAAAGCTCAGCGTGATTTTTATCGGAAACATCCTTCATAAGATATCCAACCTCACCGCGCATACCGTCAGGGATATTAATTCCATAGTTGTTCTTAAGTACGTAATTAACGCCACCACGACCTGACTGACTGTTAATTCTAATAACGTCTGAATCATAGGTGCGTCCAACATCCTTAGGATCGATAGGAAGATATGGAACCATCCATTTGTTACCACTCTTGCCTTCCTCCATAAATGTCATGCCCTTAGCGATAGCGTCCTGATGTGAACCTGAAAATGCAGTGAATACTAACTCACCTGCATAAGGCTGACGCATGGAAACTGTCATTTTTGTAAGACGCTCATAGGTCTCAGCGATAGTACTCATATCTGAGAAATCAAGCTCAGGATCAACGCCATTAGCAAAGAGGTTCATGGCTGTAGTGAGAATATCTAAGTTACCTGTTCTCTCACCATTACCGAAGAGTGTTCCTTCGATTCTGTCTGCTCCAGCTAAGAGTCCAAGCTCTGCACAAGCGATGCCGCAGCCTCTGTCATTATGTGGATGAAGTGATAAAACAACGTTATCACGATATTTTAAGTTCTTACTTACATATTCTATCTGGCTTGCAAACACATGTGGCATAGCTGTTTCAACTGTTGAAGGAATATTTATAACAGGTTTCTTGTCAGCTGTTGGCTGCCATACATCAAGTACAGCATTACAAACCTCTACAGCATACTCAACCTCTGTATTGTGGAAGGATTCAGGACTGTACTCAAATCTGATGTTTCCGCCATCCTTTTCAGCTAACTCCTTTAAGAGCTTAGCGCCAAATACAGCGATTTCCTTAACCTCTTCCTTAGACTTCTTAAATACCTGTTCTCTCTGCTCAACGCTGGTTGAGTTGTATACGTGAACGATAGCATTTGGTGCGCCCTTAACTGCCTCGAAGGTTTTCTTTATAATGTGTTCTCTAGCCTGTGTGAGCACTTGAAGTGTTACATCATCAGGGATGAGTTTTCTTTCGATAAGTTCACGACAGAACTTAAACTCTGTTTCACTTGCAGCAGGGAAACCAACTTCGATTTCCTTAAATCCAAGCTTTACGAGTAAGGTAAAGAACTCAATTTTCTCTTCAAGTCCCATAGGCTCTATAAGTGCCTGGTTGCCATCTCTAAGATCAACGCTGCACCATACTGGAGCTTTATCGATGTAGTCTTTCTTTGTCCACTCAAAACAAGGTGTTGGTGGAAGAAAATAATTTCTTGTGTACTTTTCATAACCTTTCATAACAAGTGCCTCCTTTTGTTTTTCTAAAATGCAATAAAAAAAGCCTCTGATAAACATATAATCAGAGACGTAATATCTACGCGGTACCACTCTTATTCATGAACTAAATTCATGCACCTCACCAGTACTTAATTAAAAATACCTGTCCTTTGTAACGTAAGGAATACCGTCCGAACCTACTTGATACCTAAGTATCGTTCAGAAGGAAGCTCCGGAGCGAGTTCATCATTCTTTATCGTCTGCCTTTCACCAAACAGCAGCTCTCTGTAACCAAAATGCCTGACTACTATTCTCCCTCATAGCCTTTAGCTAGTGTTAAGAATAACATATATGTTTTCATTTGTAAACTATTTTTTTAAGTGAAATACTAAATTTTTTATTAAGTTTTTAACTTCATAAAACCCTGTATTTACATGGGATAAATGTTATTGATAATTAAATGCATTTAAATTATAATAATTTAAAATGTATATAGGGAAGATTAGGAGGAAGGACTTTGGAGTTAAACAGTTCACAAAAGGAAGCGGTAATGCATAGAGACGGGCCTGCCCTTATTCTTGCAGGACCTGGTTCAGGAAAGACCAGAGTTATAACAGAGAGAGTTATAAATCTTATAGAAACAGGCGTAAAGCCTGATGAAATACTTGTAATTACATTTACAAAGGCTGCTGCCTTAGAGATGAAAGAAAGGTATCATAGAAGTGTTGTAAATCCCGGGAAGGTTAGATTTGGAACCTTTCACTCAGTGTTTTTTATGATGCTTAAGGTTGCCTATAATTACAGCGCAGATAACATTTTAAAGGAGAATGTAAAGTTCTCTATATTAAAGGATATAGTTGCAAGACTTGATACAGATATTCGTGATGAAAATGAATTTGTAAGGGATATTATCTCTGAGATAAGTCTTGTAAAGGGTAATAGAATAGACCTTGATAACTATTATTCTCCAAACTGTCCCGTGGATATTTTTAAGGAAATATATGAGAAATATCAAAGGGCCTTGGAGAAAAGAAGATATATAGATTTTGATGACATGCTTATATATGCTTATGACCTTTTAAGTAAGAGAGAGGACATAAGAAAGAAGTGGCAGGATATTTTTAAATACATTTTGGTGGATGAGTTTCAGGATGTGAATAAGCTTCAGTATATGACCTTAAAGCTTCTTGCAGAGCCTGGAAATAACCTCTTTGTAGTAGGTGATGATGACCAGGCAATCTATGGCTTTAGGGGTTCAGATCCAAAGTTTATGCAGACCTTTTTAGAGGACTATCCTGAGGCAAAAAAGGTTACTCTGGATATTAATTACAGAAGTACAGATGAGATTATAAGAACAGCGTCAAAGCTTATAAAACATAATTCTATAAGGCTTGATAAGAATATTAGGGCTAATGGAAATGAAGGTGAAAAGGTTACTATTAAAAGATTTAATAATCTAAATGATGAGAACGAATATATAGCAAAATGTATCGCCCACTACAGAGCAGAGGGGATTCCTCTACGTGAGATATCTGTGCTCTTTAGGACAAACCACGATGCAAGAGCTCTTTCGTCTTATTTAAAAAGCATTAATATACCTTATTTTGCAAAGGATTTTATCCCAAATCTCTATACTCACTGGATATTTGAGGATATATTTTCCTATATAAAAATAGCTCTTGGAAGCTCCGACAGAAAGCATTATCTAAGAGTGATTAACAGGCCTAAAAGATACATTTCCAGGGAGGTTTTTAATTCTCCCATGGTGGATATGAATGAAATCTATGATATATATGAGGATAAGGAATGGATGCTTGAGCGCTTAGAGGATTTTGAGGCTGATATGAGGGCTCTTGCTAAGATGAAGCCCTTTGCAGCAGTGAATTTTATAAGGCGTGGAATCGGCTATGATGACTATATAGAGGAGTATAGCGAGTATCGTGGAATTAAGGAGGATAGCCTTTATGAGCTTCTTGACGAGATTAGCGGTGATGCCAAAAGATTTGACAGTTACACTGAGTGGTTTAAGCATATTAAAGACTTTTCAGAGGAGCTTGAAAAGGAAAAGGAGAATAATAACCGCGTAATGACTGGGGATGCTGTGATTCTTCAGACCATGCATGCCTCTAAGGGACTTGAGTATGAATGTGTATTTGTCCCTGATATGAATGAGAAAATATGCCCTCATTCCAAGGCGGTTTTAAAGGAGGATATGGAGGAGGAAAGAAGAATGTTTTATGTAGCCATGACAAGGGCTAAAAAGCATCTTCACATATCCTGTGTAAAGGAAAGATTCCACAAGGAATATGATATTTCCAGATTCGTAGAAGAGATTGTGGAAAAGAAATAATAAAGGTTAAAAAATAGGAGGTTTTACTTTGATAGTTGAAGGAAAATACTTTGATTCAAATGAGAAAAAGGCTGAGGTTAAGGGTGTTAAGGAAGCCACCTATAAAACCTTAGAAAAGGTGGAATTAAATGAAAGAACACCTATAACCATACCGGTGCATGACATTAGTGAATATGAGAAAAAGGATCAAACCAAGATTAAAATGGTTAATACAGATAATGCATTAGCAGAGGAAATTCTTTCCAAGATAAATAATGCAGAACCTGCAAAACCTGATTTAACCTTAGATGAACTCTTTAATCCTAATAATAAATAACTCGCTGAAGCTATAATTTATTTAAAATTCGTCGAAGCTATAATTAATTAAATAACTCGTGGAAGCTGTCGATATAAATATCAGCGATGGCCTTTATATCTGTGGCATCCTGAGTTGAAGAAGTATCGCTTATGGCTACAACTGTATAGTTGTTGTTTTTTAAGGTATTAATGGCAAAATATGAGTCTTCAAAAACTACCACATCTTCTTTTTTTAGACCCAGATTTTCAACTGCTGTATCATAAACCTTTGGGAAACGCTTTGAAGCATTTACCTGTCTGCAGGTTACGATTCCCTTAAAAAATGAATCCATGTTATGACTCTTTAATGCTATTTTTACAAGCCTCTCATCAGTGGAGGTGGCTATATACATAGGAATATTATTCTCTTTAAATTCATATAAAATATCATATGCACCAGGCTTTTCTTCTACGCTGTATCTGTAGGAATCCTCTAAAAGTGCGTTAATATCCTGGGTTATGGTTTCTACGGAATCAGTGATTCCGTAGTGCTCTCTATAATACTGGGCGGACTCAGTTATGGACATGGTCTTAAACTTAAGTGGGAGTCCGGGCTCCGGTGATTTACCCTTATTTAAAAGATAATTTACACAGGCTTCATCCCATAAAAACATAGAATTTAAAAGGGTTCCATCCATGTCAAATATAGCGCCCTTAAGGTTATTTAATCTGTCATCCTTAAATGTTTTATAATCCATTTTACATCCCTCTTTTTTTATGCTTCATTTATCTAAAAAACTGCATAGTTTTTTTATTTATTGGTGTTGACACCAAGCACTACTTTAACATATATTTAGAATGATTAAAAGAAAAAAGTAAATGCTTCAAAAAATATTAGGCTAAAATGCGTAAAATATGGTATTTGTTCAAATAATAGACATAATTTACTGTTAATATGATGAAGTGTTGTTTATAGATTTATTGAATTTTATATTTAGTAGATATAAAGGTTTATTTTTGGAAGGATTTATAAGACAGGCAGATTGGAGATAATTATGACTGAAAGTATTTATGGTAAATATAAAGATACTCTTGATTATATAGCTCAAACTCTTGAAACCAGAATAAAATTTTACAGCGATAATTATTACCGCGAAACAGGAACCAAGATAATGGAGCATTACATTTGTCGTATTAAGAGTGAAGAGAGCATGAGGGAAAAGTGCAGAAGAAAGGGGCTTCCGGAGACTACACATTCGGCCCTTTGTGAATTAAAGGATAGTATCGGTATTCGTATAGTTACAGGCTTTGTGGATGATATCTATGCTAATATCGAGTATATAAGGCAGTTCCCTGATTGTGAGATTATTCAGGAAAAGGATTATATAAGACATGCCAAATCCAATGGTTACAGAAGCTATCATCTGATACTGGATATGACAGTGCCTGGAGTTGATGCTGCGGGTAACGATCCCGGACATTATTATGTAGAGGTTCAGCTTAGAACCATAGCCATGGATTCCTGGGCAAGTCTTGAACATCAGCTTAAATACAAAAAGGATGTGGACAATACAGAGATTATTGTTTCAGAGCTTAAAAGAGTTGCTGATGAACTGGCTTCCTGTGATGTGTCCATGCAGACCATTAAGGATTTGATTTATAAGAAAAAATAGATTTACAGATTAAAAATTTTAGATTGTAAAATAGACAATAAAGAATTTGGAAATGAGGTTTATATGAGATTACTCTTAGCAGAAGATGAGAAGGAATTGTCAAGAGCATTAGAGACAATGCTTAAGGCAGTAGGATATGAAGTGGATGCGGTTTATGATGGACAGGAAGCCGTATTAAAGGCAAAAAGCGGTTTATATGACTGCATGATTTTAGATATAATGATGCCAAAGCTAGATGGTGTATCGGCATTAAAGGAAATGAGAGACAGAGGTGATAACACACCTGCCCTTTTCCTTACTGCAAAGTCTGAATTAGATGATAAGATTACAGGACTTGAGGCAGGGGCAGATGATTACTTAACCAAGCCATTTGCCATGAAGGAGCTTTTGGCAAGAGTTAAATCCCTTACCAGAAGAGCAGAAAAATATACTCCAAAATCCATAAAGGTTGGTTCTGTAACACTTGATACAGAGGAGCAGGAGATATCCAGTGAGAATTCCATAAGACTTGCCAAAAAAGAAGCTAAGATGATGGAAATGCTCATGCTTAACAGTGACAAGGATATTTCTACATCAGATCTTTACAATCACGTATGGAAGGGTGAAGAGGGTACAGATGAAAGTGTGGTATGGATTTACATTTCTTATCTTAGAAGTAAGTTAAAGGCCATAGATGCAGATGTTGCCATAATAGGAGAGGAAGGACAGTCATTTAAGCTTATACAGCTACCATAGTAAAGGAGGGGGCTTATGATTAGAAGGCTACAGGGAAAATTTATTCTGGCAGCGGCTTCAGCTATACTTATAGTATTATTCATGGTTATAGGCCTGATTAATTCTATAGTTAGCTTTAATACATATACAGGCATTTATGCCATGATTGATTACATTATAGACAACAGTGGAGAGATTCCAAATTATATAAAGGATAAGTCCAGTGGCAGTTCTTACCATAATTCCATTACGGAGGAGTCTCCCTTTGAAACCAGATATTTTACCATTCTCTACAGCAGTAAGGGGCTTGTGGAGGATATAGACATAGAACATATTGCAGCAGTTACCAAAAAGGAAGCTAAGGAATATGCAGATGAGGTTATTGATGTCAGAGCAAAGAGAGGAATGTATAAGGATGGTGAGCATCATTATGTTTACAAGGTTCAGTCCGTAAAGGGTAATAAAAGCCTTATAGTATTTTTGGATTGTAACAGTGAAATTCGTTCTCTTAGACAGATCGAAAGTACCTCTGTTATAATCGGTATATTTAGCTTTGTGCTTTTCATGTTATTTATTATTCTTCTTTCAGGAAGGATAATGAGACCATTTGCTGAAAACTATTATAAGCAGAAAATGTTTATAACCAATGCAGGTCACGAACTTAAAACTCCTCTTGCCATTATATCTGCCAATACTGAGGTTATAGAGATGGTAAATGGTAAGACAGAGTGGACAGAGAGCATTATGAATCAGGTAGACAGGCTTTCAGGGCTTATTGGAAGACTTATAATTTTATCCAGAGCCGACGAGCAGGAGAAGCTTGTAATGACTGAGATAGATGTATCAAAGCTTGCTGAGAATAATGTTAATTCCTTTAAAACCCTGGCAGAGAAGGATGGAAAGGTGCTTCTTGCGGATATAGCAGAGGATGTAAAGATTACAGGTGATGAGAAGACCATTAACGAGCTTATTTCCATACTTCTTGACAATGCAATTAAATATTGTGATGACAAGGGAACCATTGGTTTAGAGGTAAAATACAAGCTTAAAAAATGTCAGATCGTTGTAAGTAATGATTATGAAAATGGAGATAACATCGATTATACCAAGTTCTTTGACAGATTTTACAGAGAGGATGAATCGCATAATAGCGAGAAGAAGGGCTATGGAATCGGACTTTCCATGGCAGAAAACATTGTGAAGAGTCACAAGGGTAAAATTAGTGCCAATTATAAGAATAAAGTTATTTCGTTTACATGCACTATCTAATATGTTATAATCCGAAATGTTCGTCTTAATATAGAATTTGTTTGAAAGAGATAAGAAATGTTTAAAATTTTAGCAAAAGATAAAGAAGCGAGATGCGGGGTTTTTGAAACCGTTCACGGTAACATTGAAACCCCCGTATTTATGAATGTTGGAACGGTGGGTGCCATAAAGGGTGCCGTATCAGTTCCAGATCTTATGACCATCGATACACAGGTGCTTTTATGTAATACCTATCATTTACATGTTCGCCCTGGTGACGATGTAGTAAGAGATATGGGCGGCGTTAGAAAATTTACAACCTGGGAAGGCCCGGTACTTACCGATTCCGGCGGATTTCAGGTTTTTTCTTTGGCAAGCCTTAGAAAAATTAAGGAAGAGGGAGTTTATTTTAGCTCTCACATTGATGGAAGAAAAATATTTATGGGACCTGAGGAAAGTATGCAGATTCAGTCAAATCTTGGCTCTACCATCGCCATGGCCTTTGATGAATGTGTGCCTTATCCATCAACCTATGAATATACCAAGGCTTCAGTAGCCCGTACCACCAGATGGCTAAAGCGCTGTAAGGCTGAGATGGAAAGACTTAATTCACTTCCTGATACCATTAATAAAAATCAGCTTTTATTTGGTATTAATCAGGGAATGACCTTTAAGGATCTTCGTATAGGCCATGCAGAGGAAATAGCAGAGTTAGACCTTGCAGGCTATGCTCTTGGAGGTCTTGCTGTAGGTGAAAGCCATGAGGCGATGTATGAAGTATTAGATTATACTGTGCCACATTTGCCTGTTAACAAACCTAGATACCTTATGGGAGTGGGAACTCCTGAAAATATATTAGAAGCAGTTAAACGAGGGGTGGATTTCTTTGATTGTGTATATCCTTCAAGAAATGGAAGACATGGTCATGCTTATACCTCACATGGTAAGATTAATCTCATGAATAAACAGTATGAGAGAAGCGATGAACCTATCGATTCTGAGTGCAACTGTCCTGTATGTCAAAGGTATACAAGGGGTTACATAAGACATCTGTTAAAGGCTAAGGAAATGCTTGGTTTCAGACTTATGGTAACTCACAACTTAAGCTTCTATAACAATCTTATGAAAGAGATTAGAGATGCTATAAAAGAAAACAGATATGATGAGTATGTAAAATACAAGGAGGAAATGTTTAATGGAAACTAGTATGGTAAGTGTATTCGCAACTGCACAGGCAGGTGGCGGAACAAGTGGAATGCTTTCAATGGTAATTATGCTCGTAGCAATGTTTGCTATTTTTTATTTCATGCTTATAAGACCACAGAATAAGCAGAGAAAAGAGCACGAGGCTTTACTTGCTTCACTTGAGGTAGGTGACAGTATTCTTACAACTTCAGGTTTTTATGGTGTTGTAATCCAGATGGAAGATGAAGTGGTTGTTGTAGAATTTGGTAATAACAAGAACTGCCGTATTCCAATGAAGAAGGAAAATATTCTTGAAGTAGATAAAGGCAACGAAGAATAAAAAATACTATTTGCTTTAATGAATATTTATGTTATAATGTCTAGTGCGTGTTTTTTAGAAGTGGGATAATTTATTTTAATACGAAATGAATGGAGAAAGTAAAATGAAAGACAAGAAACATGGAGCCCTAGCCCTCATAGTAGTGTTATTGGCTATAGCTCTTTGCGGCTACGGAACACTTGTAGGTTTTACTAAGGCTCATAAGCTTAGTGCACAGAACATCAAGCTTGGTCTTGACCTTAATGGTGGTGTTAGTATCACTTATGAGGCAGTTGGTAAGACACCTACAGAAACTGAAATGAAAGATACTCAGAGTAAGATGCAGAAGCGTGCTGAGGTATATAGTACAGAGTCATCTGTTGTACTTGAAGGTTCTAAGAGAATCGTCATCGATATACCTGGTGCCAAGGATGCTGAGAAGGTTCTCAAAGGCTTAGGTAAAGCCGGAGCATTAGATTTCGTTAACGGATCTGATGTTAAAGTGAACAAGAAGGGTAAGGCAACTTACGATAAGGATGACATCATTCTTTCAGGTTCTGATATTAAGACAGCATCTGCTGATACAGCAGAGGATGAGACAACTAAGGTTAAAGAGAATGTCGTTAATATAGAATTTAATGATAAGGGTACTGAGAAGTTTGCTGATGCTTCTAAGGAGGCTTATGCAGCAAGAGGTACTGATCAGGAAAAGAACAAGATTTACATTATCTATGATAAGGAAGTTCTTTCTGCTCCTGGTGTTAACGCTGAGATTACAGATGGTAAGTGCCAGATTTCAGGTGGTTTCGATACATTTGCTGAGGCTGAAGAGCTTGCAACAGGTATCCGTATCGGTGCTCTTCCTGTAGAACTTAAGGAAGTTCAGTCACAGGTAGTTGATGCTCAGCTTGGACAGAATGCATTAAAGACAGGTATTACAGCCGGAATCATTGGTTTCATTCTTGTAGTACTTTTCATGATTGTTTTCTATCGTTTACCAGGTGTTGCATCAAGTATCGCACTTGTATTCTTTATTGCATTATTCCTTGTTATACTTAATGCACTTAATGTAACCCTTACACTTCCAGGTATCGCCGGTGTTCTCCTGAATATAGGTATGGCGGTCGACGCGAACGTTATTATCTTCTCGCGTATTAAGGAAGAGCTTGGTCAGGGTAAGACAGTTCAGTCTTCTATCAAGCAGGGATTCTCAAAGGCTCTCTCAGCTATTCTTGATGGTAACATCACAACACTTATAGCTGCAGCAGTGCTTTATGCAAGAGGTTCAGGTACAGTTAAGGGATTTGCTATCACTCTTGCAATCGGTATCATTTTATCAATGTTTACCGCTCTTACAGTAACAAGACTTCTTCTTAATGCACTTTGTGTTCTTGGTGTTAATGATATCAAGTTCTTCGGTGTTACTAAGAAGAGAAAGACTATAGACTTCATCTCAAAGAAGAATATTTTCTTCGCTATCGGTGGAGCATTTATCATCGCTACATTTGTTTGCCTTGGTGTTAACAGCCAGTCAAAGGCAACCAGTAAGCACATCTTAAATTATGGACTTGAGTTCATGGGTGGTACAAACTATACCATTACATTTAATGATGATACTAAGATTGATTCTGAATTAAAGACAGAGGTTGAGAAGATTTTCAAGAGTGAAGGTAAGGCTAAAGAAGTTGTAATGTCTAAGGTTGCTAACGAGAACAGACTTCAGGTACATTCTTCAACCATGTCAGAGAGTATGCGTAATAAGGTATGTGATGCCATTTACGATAAATATGATATTGATAAGAGTAAGGCTCCTGTAGAGGTTACTAATATTACAGGTAGCGTATCAGGCGAGATGAGACAGAATGCTATTATCGCTGTTATTATCGCCGTAATCTGTATGCTTATATATATTGCATTCCGTTTCAAGGATTTCACCTTCGCAGGAACTGCAGTACTTGCACTTATACATGATATCTGTATCGTGCTTTTCATATATGCAGCAGTAAGAATTTCAGTAGGTAGTACATTTATCGCAGTTATGCTGACGATACTTGGTTACTCTATCAACTCTACCATCGTTATCTTCGATAGAGTTAGAGAGAACCTTAAGGGTGCTAAGAGAACTTACTCAAGCCTTAAGCAGATTGTAAACCAGAGTATTACTGATACTGTTTCAAGATCTATCAATACTAACTTAACAACATTTATCATGCTTGCTACACTTGCTATTTTCGGTGTTACAAGTATTAGAGAGTTCGCTATTCCTCTTATGGTCGGTGTAGTTGCTGGTACATATTCATCAGTATTTATAACAGCTCCACTTTGGTTCACTATTAAGACCATGGGTATGAATAAGGAAGATGATCCGGAGCCTGTTAAGCAGGTAAGTTCTTCTAAGAAGAAGGTAGCAGCAAAGGTTGAGACTGAGGCTACAGAAGTTGTTGAAGATAAGGCAGAGGCTAAGCCACAGACAACTACTAACAATGCTCCTAAGAAGAAGAAAAAGAAGAAGAAAAAGAATAACAGAAGATAATATTTACAATAGGATATAATATGTTATAATATGATTAATATCGTATGTAATTAATTAATATGCGAAAAGATTCAAGAGCTTATGGTTTTTGAATCTTTTTGTATAGGATGAAAAATGGAGAGAGCAGCTTATGACAGAAAACATTAATTTGGGTGTCAATTCTTTTCTTCTTGTTTGCGGCATAATAAGTATTATATACGGAGCAAGATTTTTTAAGAAAAAAGCCCTATATCCACAGATTATAGTATTTGGTGTTGCGTGTCTTACTCTTGGAAGATTATATAATTTAATTCTTATAATTGCAGGAAAGACGTTAACACTTAAGCCTTTAGCGGGAGTTCTTGTTAATGATGCTATTAAGAGCGATGGAACACTACTTACTGCAGGGGCGCAGATATTTGTACTTAGTATTGCCGGTGGATTTTTATTTTTCCTTACTGCAAACTTTGGACAGATGGATAGTCTTGTAGATGACAGAACCAGTGATAAAATTAAATATCGTTTTTTTGCACTTGTAGGACCAATTTCATTTATCCTGCTTCATTTTCTTAAAAATAAGTATGCAATCTATAATGCTGAGGTATGGTTTGATCCAACAGTTTTGGTGCTTATGTTTGCTTCATATTTTCATTATAAGCATATATTTATACCTGATGTGGATCAGGGTATTATCAGAAGTATAAGAAGCTATAATATAACAGCTTTAAGCTTGGAATATCTCTATATAATAAGCTTATTCTTACAGAGACCACAGACGGTTTTACCTTATGTTATAGTGGTATTTTTCATGGGGGTTAATATTATAGCTTTACCTATAGTACTTGAAAGGGGTGTTAAGAGATGGACAATGTAAATTACGTGTTATATGTATGTACGGCTCTTCCTTTTCTTTTAGCTCTCCTGATAGTAGAGGGAAGATCCAGATGGCTGATGTTATATCTGATTATAGGATCTACAGTATGTATCTGTGTTTCAGAGATTAATTATCTTATTCTCACTGCCTATGGCGGAGACTTTGTTCGTGTAACTATTATGGCTACGCCTATTACGGAGGAGATAATTAAGGCTTTGCCGGTACTTTATTATGCTTTATTTATATCTGATAACAGAAAGACGTTACTTACCATTTCCTTTGCCACGGGCGTTGGATTTGCAGTGCTTGAGAACAGTATGATTCTTTATCAGAATATTGAAGAAATATCACTTTTATGGGCTTTCGGAAGAGGCTTCGGTTCCAGTTTGATGCACGGTTTATGTACAGGTATCATAGGAATTGGTATTTCTTATGTTAAGAAGAAAAGAAAGCTTTTCGCAGTTGGTACTATAGCTATGCTTCTCATGGCTATTACCTATCATTCAACTTATAATGTTTTAGTTCAGTCACAGTATAGAATAGCAGGTTTATTACTTCCTGTAATTACCTATATTCCTATTATGGTGCTTATGATAAGACATCAGATAGTGACCTATAATAAGATGATAGCTGAGCATGAAAAACGAAAAGAGAAGAAAGATGATGGGGCGAGTTAGATTAAAAGCGAGTCTTGAATAATGAAAATAATAATCCCGAGGTATATATCAGATATGATATGACCTCGAGATGTTTTATTTTATGTTATTATTTTTATATGGTTTTAAATTCTATTAAAAAAATGCTTTATAAATTAATTAAAACTAAAGCTTACTTTGGTATGGAGATAACTGCTCTTGTGCCGTTATCAGTTCCGTATACATCAAGGGTTCCGTTGCATTTTGCGGCAAGACGTTTTCTTACATTACTGGTTCCAACGCTCTTACGGCTTTTCTGCTTCTCCGTGCTGTTATTAATACCGATTCCATCGTCCTCAACTATAACCACATAGCAGTCATCGTCCTCGTAGCTCTTAATGGTAACTGTTCCGCCACCTTCATTCATCATAACTCCATGACGTATGGCATTTTCCACCAGTGGTTCAACTGTAAGAGGAGGAATGTAAAAGTCGGAATCCTCTAATTCGTATTTTATCTTAATTTCATTTGTTGCATCTATGGTTTCTAGGGCTATATACTGCTTGCAATGCTCGATTTCCTGCAAAAGCGGTATAGGATTATCATCTGAAAGGGAATCCAGATTATTTCTAAGATAGCCGGAAAACTCTATGATGCACTCCTCAGCCTTTTCGGGATCCTCACGACAGTATCTTTCGATAGACTCTAATGAGTTAAATATGAAATGTGGCTGAATCTGTGATATAAGGAGCTTAACCTTACTGTCTGAAAGCTCTAAGTCCTTTTTAATAAGCTGATTTTCAAGCTCGTTCTGATAGGATATATAGAGCTCAGCTAAGGATAATGCGAAGAATGCCTGTGTTATATTAAGTCCCGGGAATTTAATCTCTATAATTACTGCAGGAATCGGAATTAACAGACACATTATTCGGCTGAATGCATTTTCACGCTCACTTCTAGTCATTACAATAAAGAGAATTGCATATGCTATGGTAAGAATAATGGCTATTTTTTCAAAAATGTAGTTAAATCTTGTGATTGCAAGTATTGCGTAAAGTGCTACAGAGAGGAAGCTTCCCACTATAGGCACTATGGCTGTAATATTATAGTTTAGACGACCATTTTCATCCAGACATACATAGTAAAAGTAAAGTATAAATGAAATGGCTGAAACAAATATATACAGTCTGAAATCATTCCTGCTAAACTGTAGTCTGAAAACTTGACCACCACTTATAAACCAGGCCTTAATCCTTATGGAGTTGGATATAATCATAGTTATATTTGCAAGTATGTATATGTTTCTCTGGCGCCTGCCATGCTTTCTGGTAATGGCCACAGGAAGAATACCTACAAGTGATATAATAGCCGCTGAGATGGTTATTATTTCAAAATAAGAATACATATTGTTTTCCATATAATTTCATTTATCTCCTTAATAATCGTCACCCATTCCGCCGCCCCAGTACTCTGCCCAGGAATATTGAATCATAAATTCCCCCTGATATTTATTAACAAATTTAGGGTTACCCTTTAAAAATTCAAAATAATCACAATCGAAAAATTCAGGTGAAACAGATATTTCATTTCTGGTTTTTATAAGGGCTTTTTCAGCATCGTGAGTTTTTAAAATAGACTTCAGTTCTGATATAAGTTTTCTAAGATAAGCCTTCATGTTATTACTTACAGGTGCGTCCTCCCAGATAATTCCAAGTAGCTCACCCATAGTGACAGGGGTGCCGTTCATATATATGAGATAGGCAACTAATTCCTCTGTTTTACTGTATCTGTAGGCGATAGGAGTTCCATCGGCAAAAAGTGAAAACTTGCCAAAGCATCTTGCCTCTAATGGCTTCTTCTTTAGAGCTACAGGTTCTATAGGATTTCTAAGATTATCCAGAGAAGCAAGAATAGCCTTCTTAGATATAGGTTTTACAAGGAAATCACTGGCTCCAACTCTGTAGGAGTCGATGGCATATTCCTTATGACCTGTAATAAATACAATATTAATCTTTGGATAAATATCCTTTAATTTCTTTGCAAGAGTGATACCGTTCATTATAGGCATTTCTATATCCAGAAATGCAACGTCATACTGTTTCTCTTTAAGCATTTCTATAGCATCAGGAGCAGACAGTGTGGTATCGCATTCATCAATGCTTTCAATAGATTTTGTATGATGAATCATATTTTCAAGTACGCTTTTTCTATCATCTACTACAAGAACTTTCATAAAAATCTCCCTTTTTGAAAAACGAAACAAATCGACCGAATACATTTAACGCATCGTACTCATAAACATAAATACATAATAGTACATTTTTGTTGTTTTTTCAATGAAACTTTTAGAGAAAATATCTTAAATGTTTGTTTTTAACGGTCATTTGTGGTAACATTAAACTTTAATATAATTAATATACAACTATGGTATAATATTAATATACCATTAGTGTAAAATGTAATTGCGAGGTAAAAGTGTCAGATAAGAAAAAATTTGAGGAGAAAATGAAACACGGAACCATTGAAACACCGGTTTCCGTGCATAAAATGACCTATGAAGATGGGATGGATGTATTTTTCTATTCTCATTGGCACAAGGAATTTGAATTACTTATAGTTACTGATGGAAATATTGATTTTACAATAGAAGATAGGAATTATAGTCTTTCTAAGGATGATATAGTATTTATTAATTCCAATCTTATGCATTCGGCTTTTCCTGTAAATGGAAAGGGAGCATCATTTTTTGCAATAGATTTTGCTGCACAGTTTTTGGATTCAGACTTAAGCAGTTCCTTTGCAAATAAGTATTTAAATACAGTATCCATGGGAAATGTAAGCTTCCATGAATACATTAAAAATGATTCTTCTGCATGGCAGCAAAGGCTTAAGAATACACTTTATGATTTATTTATCTGCGATGAGCATGATGTAAAGCCTTATGAATTAATGCTAAAAAGCAGAGTGTTTGAAATTTGGAACATTTTATATAACAATGCACTTAGCAAGAAAAAGCTCTCAAAGGTTACCATTAAAAATATGGAGCGCTTCACACCTTGCTTTGAGTACATAAAAGAGAATTTGCAATATGATATTACCCTAAAGCAGTTAGCAGATATAATTCCTATGAGTGAGGGACAGTTTTGCAGATCCTTTAAAAAGGCTACAGGCTATACGCCTATACAGTATTTGAACAGATGTAGAATTCTCTACAGCTTGGAGCTTTTAAGTGGGACTAACAAGAAAATAAGCGATATTGCTTTAAGTTCAGGATTTGAAAATATCAGTTATTTCAATAAGGTTTTTCTTCGCACCATTGGCTGCACACCAAAGGAGTATAGAGAACATCCTGAATAAGTTTATGGGAGGTAAGTTTTATATGAATATTAGAAAACCCAAGCATATGTATTTTGAAAATAAAGGGATAATGAGATCAGGCTTTGGTCATATATTTATGGCAATGTTTTTGTATCTTGCAGGTTCCCTTGTAGTAGGTATTATTCAGTCTCCAATCATGGTTTCCATGATGCTTAAAAATAAAGAGTACATGAATATGGTAAAAAGCGGCAACCCTGATTTTAGTAAGATTACAGAGCTTGTATATAAGCTTATGGAGAATAGAACTCCACTATATAATGCTCTGTTTTTAATAGGCTATATCGGTCTTGCCATAGTTGTAATTATATATTG
Organism: Lachnospiraceae bacterium; assembly: GCA_024696825.1. Lineage (GTDB taxonomy): Bacteria > Bacillota > Clostridia > Lachnospirales > Lachnospiraceae > JAEEJA01. Next base: position 8,101 of record JAILGL010000015.1, on the reverse strand, counting down.
GAAGGGCTTTAAAAAGCGTTCCACCTCTCATCTTGGAATGACAGATGAGAAGATGCTTTCAGGCTCATTTGTAGGTATATTAATGGGTGGTTTGGGAGCCTTTATTATAATATCATTTTTAAAAAATTCAGGTGTTATTAGGTTTGAAGGCATAGACAGAAGTTCCCTTACACCGGTACTTTTAGTGGCGCTTTTAGGCTTTATCATGAAAGCCTTTGCTGAAGAAATTTTATGTAGAGGATTTTTATTTACCGCCTGCAGTGAGGGTTATTCAGTTTTAAATGCAGCGATTTCCAGCTCGCTTTTCTATACTCTTATTCATGAAACCGGCGGAAAAGCTACATTTACCACATACATTAACGGCTTCTTATTTGGCCTTATTTCCTGTGCCCTTGTAGTTGCATTTGATAACATTTGGGGAGCAGTATTTTTCCATGCCATTTGGGATTTTGTAAGTCATATAATCTTTGGTTTACATGTGGAAGGACAGAGCTTAAATGGTGCTATATACAGGTTCTACAGCTATGATGGTGGAGCAACTGTTCATAATGGTGGTGCTTCAGGAATAGAAGGCAGCAGCATGGCTACAGCTATGCTTGTTTTACTGCTAGTCATAGCATATGCCATTCTTAAATTAACAGGAAATATTTTAACTCGTGAAGAGGCCATAAAGGCAAAAGAGGAAAGAGAAGCGCTGATTCAGAAAAAGACCTTGGAATTCTTTGATGAGTTTAATAGAAAATACGATAAGTATGATAAGAAAAATCAGGAAGAGCCAAAGCAGTACGATCCTTATGATCCTAAAAATCCTGCTAATAAGGGCAGAAATCTTTATGAGAATAATCCATATAATCAGGGCTGGTACAATGGGCAAGATGGACAAAATGGAGAAAACCCGGGTGGGCAGAATCCAGGCTGGCAGAATGGTCCGCAGAATGGGCAGAATCCAGGCTGGCAGAACGGTCCACAGAATGGGCAGAATCCGGGCTGGCAGAACGGTCCACAGAATGGGCAGAATACGCCGAATCAGGGGCCTTCTCTAAATTTAGGAGAACAGCTTGAGAGAGACAGTAATGAAAGAATGAGAGAGACCGGATTTGACGGTAGCAGAAGTATATTTAATGCCTCATATTTTGCTGATGAGCCAAGAAAAGAGGAGAAAGTAAGTGCTGAGGTTGATGAGACAGTAAGTGCCGAGGCTGAGAAAGCTATAACAGAGGATAAGCTTTCAGAAAGTGAAAGCGCTGAAAATACTGACAGCGAAGATAGCACAGACACTAATAAGAACGAAGGTGAATAATGGTTTTAGAGGATAATGTTAATTTAGTAAAGGGAGTTGGAGAGAAGACTGCAAAAACCCTTCAAAAACTTGATATTTATAATGTCGAGGATCTCTTAAGATATTATCCAAGACAATATGATTTCTATGGGGAGATAAGGGAGATATCAGGGCTTTCAGAAGGCGATGTGGCAGTTATAGAATGCTCTCTTGAAAAAAGACCTCAGGTATTTAATTCAGGTCGTTATAGAATACTAACTATTTCAGTCAGGGATAAGACAGGAAGAATATTCGTGACCTGGTTTAACATGCCATTTTTAGCTAAGATTTTAAAGGTTGGTAAGAAATATCTCATAAGGGGAAAGGTTGGAAGAAGTAAGTATGGAAGGACTATTCTACATCCTCAGATTCTTTCTGAAAATGAGTATTATAATAACAAATACAACTTTATGCCAATCTATCCATTAACTAAGGGAATTACTTCTAAGACTATTTCCAAATATGTGAGAGAAGCCCTTAAAACAACCACTCTTACTGAGAGCTTAAGTTCAGATTTATTAAAGAAATACGACCTCATTTCTCTTAAAAATGCATTGCAAAGAATACATTTTCCAAAGGATGACGAGGAATATAAGCAGGCGAGAAAAAGGCTTGTATTCGAGGAATTCTACGATTTTCTAAGTAGAATTAAGGAGCTAAAAAAAGAAAAAAAGAAGATAAAAAGTGAATATAATTATGAGAAATCTGACCTTACTGAAAGGTTTATAAATGAGCTTCCATACCAGCTTACAGAGGGTCAGAAGAATGCTATTAATGATATAAAAAATGATTTAAAAGACGGCACCCTTATTGCCAGAATGATACAGGGTGATGTGGGCTGTGGAAAGACTGTAGTTGCTATGGCAGCCATGCTTCTCAGTGTTGAAAATGGTTACCAGTCAGCTATAATGGTGCCAACTACAGTGCTTGCGAGACAGCATTTTAATAACATTTCAAATGCTCTTGAAAAATACGGCCTTAAGGTGGTTCTCTTAGACGGAGGCATGAAGGTTAAGGAAAAGAGAGAAGCCTATGAAATGATTAGTTCAGGGGAAGCTGATATAGTAGTTGGAACTCACGCCCTGATTCAGGAGGCTGTGGAGTTTAAAAATCTTTCATTGGTTATAACTGATGAGCAGCACAGATTTGGAGTAAGACAGAAAAACAGCCTAAAGGGCAAGGGTGAAAAGGTGCATATGATAGTTATGAGTGCAACACCTATTCCAAGGTCCTTAGCGCTGGTGCTTTACGGAGATTTGGATATCTCCCTTATAGATGTGCTTCCAAGTGGCAGAAAGCCTATAAAGAACTGTTTAGTGGATACTTCCTACAGGGAGAAGGCTTATCAGTTTATAGAGAAGCAGGTACGAGAGTCCCATCAGGCCTATGTAATCTGCCCTATGGTGGAGGAAAGCGAAACCATGGATGCAGAAAATGTTATTGATTATACCAAAATGCTTAAGGAAAGACTTCCTAAGGATATAGTGGTGGAATATGTTCATGGAAAGATGAAAAATGCAGAGAAGGAGGAGATACTCTTAGACTTCTATGCAGGACATATTCAGGTTTTAGTATCTACAACGGTTATAGAGGTAGGTATAGATGTGCCAAATGCAACGGTTATGCTTATAGAGAATTCAGAGCGCTTCGGTCTTGCAACCCTTCATCAGTTAAGGGGCCGAATAGGAAGAAGCGACCTTACGTCTTACTGCATATTTATGACCTCAGGTGGTTCTAAGGAGACCATGGACAGATTAAAGATTATATCTGAGTCCAATGATGGCTTTAAAATAGCTAATGAAGACCTTAAAACCCGCGGGCCTGGAGATATATTTGGAATCAGACAGTCCGGGGAGATAGGGTTCAGGCTTGCAGACATTTATTCAGATACAAACTTGTTAAAAATGGCGTATCAAGCGTTGCAGTAATTAGTTAATTATGATAAAATAGTACAGATAGTGGTTATCTATGTGATAAAATATTATTGATTTTTTTATGGAGAGGTTCTATGAGAGTTATAGCAGGTACTGCACGAAGATTAATACTTAAAACTCCTTCCGGAGATAATACAAGGCCAACTTCAGATAAGATTAAGGAAACCTTGTTTAATATTCTTCAATTTGATATTCCCGAGGCAACCTTTCTGGATGTATTTAGCGGAAGCGGCGGAATCGGCATAGAAGCCTTAAGCCGTGGTGCTAAGAAAGCGGTCTTTGTAGAGAGGGACAGAGAAGCGTTAAAATGCATTAATTATAATATTAGCCATACTCATTTTGAGGATAAGGCTAAGGTTTATTCCATGGATGCCCTTAGAGCTGTTAAGGAGCTTAAGAGAACTGATGAAACCTTTGACATAGTATTTATGGATCCGCCTTATAAAAGCGGTTCAGAGTTTCAGGTACTTGCAGAGCTTCATGACTCCAGTCTTATTAATGAGGATAGCATGATCATAGTTGAAGCTGCCTATGAAACTGAGCTCACAGGCTATGAGGAGCTTGGATATAAGGTTAATAAGGTTAAGAATTATAAGACTAATAAGCATATTTTTTTGAAAAAGGTGTAAAAAGGGGGATTTGGATGCGAATTGCAGTATTTCCCGGAAGCTTTGATCCTGTCACTAAAGGACATGAAGACCTGATTTACAGGGCTTCTAAGATGTTTGATAAGGTGATAGTCGGAGTGCTTGTTAATAGTAATAAGAACTCATTTTTAAAAGCAGAGGATAAAAAGCGAATACTTGAGTTAGCTCTTGAGGATTTGCCGGAGGTTGAAGTTAAGGTATTTGACGGGCTTTTGGTGGATTTCTTAAGGGAGAATAATTCTAAGATAATTATAAGAGGTCTTAGAAGTATGTTGGATTTAGAATACGAGATGCCTTTGGATTATGGGAATAAGGTCCTTGATCCACAGATTGAGACGGTTTATCTTCTGACTAAGCCGGAGTATTCACATATAAGCTCATCGGCAGTAAAGGAGCTTATGAAATATAATGCCGATATAAGTTCTTATGTATCAGAAAAAGTTTTGAATGCATTGAATGAATTAAAATGATTAAAGAATTAGCTCGTTATATGGAACATTTTATGGAAACATTACATATAATAATTTTTTTATGAGAAAATGGAGGTTAATATGCAGGTTGAGAAGTTTGAAATTGAGAACAAAATTGAGGAAATCGAGTCATATTTTGATGATTGTGAGACTAAGCTCCTTGACAAGAACAAGTTAATTGTTGAGGCTAATATCATCTATGATTTGCTTGAGGAACTAAAGGATAGCGTTCCTGATGAGATTGCCAGATATAGAAAGATTATCGACCAGCGTAATACTATCATTGCTGAGGCTCAGAACGAAGCAAAGAGAGTTACTGAGAAGGCTAAGAAGGAAAGAGCTGCTCTTATTGATGAAGAGGCTATAACTTCTGAGGCTAAGCAGCAGGCAGATTTCATAGTTGAAGATGCTAGAAGAGAGGGACAGGAAATAGTTAAGCAGGCTACAGATGAGGCTAATGCTATTATGGCTAAGGCAGAGGCTGAGTCACAGGCTATGATTAGCAAGGCTAATAAGGAGTCAATCGATAAGATTGAGAAATCTACCAAAGAGGCCGATGAAATCTATGATAGCGCTATGTTCTATACAAGTGATAAGCTTGATGAATTAGAAGATCTCTTAAATAACATGTATTATACAGTTAAGGATGAGCTTAAGAACTTCGAGTCAGCAGTTGGCGGACATCTTGATGTTATAAAGGATAACAAGTCACAGCTTGTTCTCGACGATAAGGAAAGACCGGTAGCTTCCACAAAGGAATATGAGGATGACTACGAAGACAAAGAGTACGAGGATGAAGAGTACGAGGATGAGGAGCCTTTAGAGTCTGAGAAGCCTGAAAAGCCTGAAAAGCCTAAGAAATCAGGTCATAAGCACAAGGTTAAGGACGAAGAAGAGGATGATTTCGACGATGACTTTGATGACGACTTTGATGATGATTTCGATGATTATGATAACTAATCAGATCCATATAAAAAGAGGGGTATAATCACAATGTCTGATAATAAAGAAGTAAGAGTATATATTGATGGGCATCAGTATATTTTAATTAGTTCTAAAAGTGATGAATATGTACACAAATTAGCTTCCTACATAGACTCTAAGATTCAGGATTATGGAAGAAATAAGGAATTCTTTAAGCTTGATGAGGATAAGAGAAATGTCCTTGTAAATATTAATATTGCTGATGATTATTATTCTGCAAGGGACGAGTTGGATGAGATAAAGGAAACCAAGAGAAAGCTTCAGGAGGATTTCTTTGATCTTAAAAACAAGATTTCTGAAAAGGATGAGGAGATAATAGCCTTAAGAGACCAGCTTGAAAAGGTATCTAAGTCCCATCAGACAGAAGAGCTTGTTAATCAGAAAAAGCTTAAGGAGTCTTATATAGCACAGCTTGAGAGACTTAAGAAGCAGGGTAAGGAAGAAGCTAATCGCATTAAAATAGAGTGCCAGAAGGCTATTAATAAAGCTAAAGCAGATGCTGAGTCAGAGATTAAGAAGATTAAGGAAAACTCTGAATCAGAGCTTGCAAGAGTCCGTGCTGAGGCAGAAACTGAGATTAATAAGGCTAAGGCTGAAGCTCAGGTAGAGATAAGTCGTGTTAAGACTGAGTCTGATGCCAAGGTTTCTAAGATAAAAGAGGAATCTCTTGCAAAGATTAGTGATGAGAAGCAGAAATCACAGGATAGCTTGAATAAATCCCGTGATGTATCTCAGTCAGAGCTTGATACCATTAGAAATGAGAAGGACAAGCTTATAGAAGAGCTTCGTGCTGAGAAGGACGCAGAGATTGAGAAATTAAAGGAAGTTAATCGCGAACAGGAACTTGAAAATGTCAGATTAACTGAGAGGTTATCTGCCATAAAGGAAGGTTATCAGGGTGTTGTAGTGCCTCAGGGTAATTACAGCCAGATGTCATTTGCTGAGGTTGGACAGGAGAATTCAGTGCCTAATAATGGCGGTAATTTATTTGAAACACCAGGAAGGCCTAATGAGAATAGAAATGGTAAAAAAAGAAAATAATAAAACAGAAGTCCTTGCTCCGGCAGGGACTTACTTGTCTATGAAGGCTGCAATTAATGCAGGTGCAGATGCGGTTTATCTAAGTGGAAAGCGCTTTGGAGCCAGAGCATTTGCGGGAAATTTTAGTGATGAAGAATTATTAGATGCCCTTGATTATGTGCATCTTCACAATAAAAAATTATATCTTACAGTTAATACACTGCTTTATGATGAGGAGCTTAATGAGCTTGAAAGCTACATTTCAAAGCTTTATGACAATGGCCTGGATGCAGTTATCGTACAGGATATGGGAGTTTTATCAAAGCTTCATAAACTGTTTCCTGAGCTTTCTCTTCATGCCAGTACACAGATGTGTATTACTCACGCTGATTCCGGCGATATCCTTAAAAAATATGGTGTTACAAGAATCGTTCCTGCAAGAGAATTATCCCTTGCAGATTTAAAGGATATGAGGGAGAGAACAGATCTTGAGATGGAGGTATTTGTTCATGGCGCTCTTTGCTATGGTTACTCAGGACAGTGTCTTTTCAGCTATCTTATGGGAAATAGAAGTGGTAACAGGGGAAGCTGTGCAGGCAGCTGCAGAATGGATTATAAATGTGATTTAAATAATTTAAAGGGTGCTTTTAGTGGTGATAATAAAGGCATTGGAGAAGGTCACATTTTCAGTATGAGGGAGAACTGCGCCCTTCCGGTGCTTGACAGAATGCTTGAGATAGGCATAGATTCCCTTAAAATAGAGGGCAGAATGAAGAAGCCTGAATATGTAGCCATGGTTACAGAGCTATATAGAAAATATACAGATTTATTTGAAAGCCTTGGAAAAGAGGGCTATAGAAGGTATATTGAGGATAATAGAAAAGAGTATGAGAGGGACCTTCTCTATGCAGCAGATATGTATAACAGAGAGGGCTTTATTCATAATTATCTTTTAGGTAATAATAAAAATATCATTTCCTACAAAAGACCTAATCACGGAGGCGTACAGGTAGGAAGGGTTATACAGGTGGATAATAAGAAAAATGTAGCGACCTATAGGGCAGAGAAAAACATCGGTTCTCACGATGTGGTGGAGTTTTCAGGTGAGGATAGAAAGCCTAAGTATGAATATACCCTTAAAGAAGGGGTGAGTACGGGGGATAAGGTAAGCGCAAGATTCTTAAAGGGCTCTAATATAAAGGTTGGTGATTTGGTATACAGAACCAGAAATGAAGAGCTTATTGAAAGAATCAGAAAGTCATATATAGAGCAGGATAAAAAGGTTTCACTTAGTCTTTTCTTTACTGCAAAAGCAGAGGAAAAAATGGAGCTTAAAATCTCTAAAAATGGCCTTATTAAAACCTATACCAGTGATTTTATTCCTCAAAGGGCAGAGAATAAACCGGTAGAAAAAGAAAGAATAGAGAAGCTTCTTAGCGAGATGGGAGACACTAGCTTTTTAGCAGATAATATAGAAGTGGATATTACAAATGATTTATTTATCCCTGTTTCAGCTGTTAAAAAGCTAAGAAGAGCAGCCCTTTCTGACTTTTTTAAGGAGCTTATAAAAGCTAATGTTTCACGCTTTAAAGAGGAAGAGGATGAGATAAAAAGACAGAAGGAAATTCACCCATTTAAGGGCAAAGAAAATACTGGTGAAAATGCCAGTGAGAATAATGATTCCAGCCTTAATTACAATTCACTTTCAGAAGGTATCTATGTAAAGCT
>JAILGL010000017.1 GCA_024696825.1 Lachnospiraceae bacterium | reverse complement strand
GTGGGGTAGAAAGGGTTGTGAAGTCGCAAAAGAGCTATACATTTTAATGTTTGATTATTATACAAGGGTTTATAATCTTAACAATCTTTTATGGGTTTGGAACTGTCGTCTTAAGGAGGGGTATCCGGGGGATGATTATGTAGATGTGATTTCTGTGGATATATATCTCCCTGAGTTTAAGGAAACGGATTACAGAAGTGATTATGAAGAGCTTATTAAAAATACCTCAGATAAAAAGGTTGCAGCTCTTGCGGAAGTGGGATATATACCGGATATTAAATGTATGGAAGAATCAAATACTCCATGGGCTTATTATATGACCTGGTCAAAAGAATTTTGCCTTGGAGAAGAATACAACTCCAAGGCAAATCTTAAGAAAATGTATGATAGTGATTATTCTCTTAAACTTGAATAATCAAAATATTTTATATTTTTTAATTTAGATTATTTTATAAGTCCAAGTGACATTAAAAGTAAGATTAATAATAAAATAGGACAAATATATTTAATCATTATTATGTAAAGAGTTTTTCTACCGAATTTCTCACCATTCTTTGTGGCTTCTGAGATTATAAACTGTGGTTTAAGCACCCATCCAATAAGGATACAGGTTCCGATTGATACTACAGGCATGAGAATGTAGTTACTTACATAATCAAGGATATCCAAAATCTGACCAACTGATCCGTTAGGAAGCTTAACCTCAAAGTAAAGAAGGTTATATCCAAGACAAACTATAGTACCGATTATTAAGGCAATAACTGTTTCAAAGGTTGTTGCCTTTATTCTTGAGAATTTAAATTTATCCATAAGACTTGATACAATTGCCTCTAGAATGGAGATACCACTGGTTATGGCAGCAAATAATACCATTCCAAAGAAAAGGGCTCCAATTACATTTCCTATTTTACCCATGGAAGCAAATACCTTAGGTAATGAAACAAACATAAGTGAAGGTCCTGCAGACATTCCATCAGCACCCATAAATACAAATACTGCAGGAATAATCATAATACCTGCAAGGAAAGCAACAAGTGTATCAAATATTTCAATCTGATTAATGGATTTTACAAGATGTGACTTGTCAGGAACATATGAACCATATGTAATCATAATACCCATAGCAACACTTAAACTGTAGAAGAGCTGTCCTAAAGCATCCATAACTATAAAGAAGAACTTCTTAACAGTAACTCCCTCGAAGTTAGGTATTAGATAAACCTTTAATCCGTGAAGACCAGTAATAACCTTTCCGTCTTCTCCTTTAGAATGAAGTGTAAGGGAGAAAATAGCGATTCCAACAACAAGAACTATGAGGATAGGCATCATTATTCTGGATGTTTTTTCTATTCCTCCTGAAACTCCCTTATATATAATTATTGCACAAATAAGTAAGAAAATAGCAAGGAATACAATTGGCCATACCTTATCTGTAATAAAACCTGTAAAATAAGTATCTTTAGTAGCATCAATACCATGTCCTGTTAAAAAGGTTATAAAATATTTCAATACCCATCCACCAATAACACAGTAATAAGGCATTATAAGAAATGGAACTATATATGCAATTGGTCCTATAAATGAAAACTTTTTGTGTAATTTACCATATGCTGTAAGAGGACTTTGCTTTGTGTTACGGCCGATTGAAATCTCTGTCGTAAGAAGAGTAAAACCAAAGGTGAGAGCAAGTGCAATATATACAACTAAGAATAATCCACCGCCATCTTTTGCTGCAAGATATGGGAATCTCCAAATATTTCCAAGACCAACAGCGCTTCCTGCTGCTGCAAGGACGAATCCAAAGGATCCTTTAAATTTACTACGTTTGTGTTTCATGATATCAATTAGAATTCCTTTCATTTAAGCTTTATTTAATGTAAATCATTTACAATTGACATTAAGTATCAATTATAGATATATTTAGAATTTATGTCAAATAAATAGATGGATTTGATTTATTAAAACTTTATAAAATTAATGATAAAAATATCTTAAAGCTACTTCTTAAACACATTGCATTTTAAAGCTTCAATATGTTATAATTTTAGTAACTGTAGTTTGCGAAAAATAGGAGATTTTGCACATGGAACGATTATATTTAAATGATGATTGGTTTTTTAATGATGTTTTTTCTGATGAAATGATTAAGTCTGATTATGATTGGACTAAATGTAAAAAAGTAAGAATTCCACATACTGTAAAGGAAATGGATTATCACTATTGTAATGAAGAAGATTATCAGATGGTTTCGGGATATGGAAGGACTCTTAATATCCCTTCTGAATATGAGGGTAAAAATTTATTACTTACCTTTGAAGGTATAGCTCATGCTGCAAAGGTTTACCTTAATGGTGAAGTTATAGCCACCCATAATACAGGATATACAGCTTTTACAGTTAATATTAGTAAATATGTAAAATATGGAGAGGATAACTTTCTTACAATTGAATGTGATAGCAGAGAATCTTTAAATGTACCTCCCTTTGGTTATGTTATAGATTATCTTACCTATGGTGGTATTTATAGAGATGTATATTTGGATGTTAAGGATGAAACCTACATAAAGGATATATTTTTACAATCTAAAATTTCAGAGCTTCGATTTACCCAGGAGGGTTATAAAGCAGGCTATGCAGCAATCTTTAGTGATATTTTTATAGAGGGTAAAAAGGATAGTTCTGCAAAATATAATATTAAGCATTTTATTAGTTCAAAAGAAGATGATGATTTTATTCTTATTTCCTCCTATGATTTTGAGGGAAGTGAGGATAAGTCTGAATTCAAATTTAAATCACAGGTTGGAGAGGTAGATCTCTGGGATATTAATAACCCTAATCTTTATGTAGTCAAAACCATTTTATATAAAAATGAAAAGGCAATTGATGAGTCTAATAATTATTTTGGCTTCAGAAAAGTTATTTTTAAGAAAAATGGATTTTTCTTAAACGGAAGAAAGGTTAAAATACGTGGACTTAACAGACATCAGTCCTATGCTTATGTAGGTTACGCAATGCCTGATTCCATGCAAAAATTAGATGCTGATATTTTAAAATATGAGCTTGGACTTAATTCTGTCAGAACCTCACACTATCCACAGTCACAGTCGTTTATAGACAGATGTGATGAAATTGGACTTTTGGTGTTTACAGAGTTTCCGGGATGGCAGCATATAGGTGATGAGGAATGGAAGGCTCAGGCTTTGATTAATTTAGAGGAAATGGTTACACAGTATAGAAATCACCCATCCATTATGCTTTGGGGAGTTAGAATTAATGAGTCTGTAGATGATGATGAGTTTTATGCTAAAACTAATGAGCTTTGTAGAAAACTGGATCCTTCAAGGCAGACAGGCGGTGTAAGATGCTATAAAAAGGGTAGCTTTTTAGAGGATGTTTATACCTATAATGATTTTTCTCATCGTGGTAATAATAAAGGCTGCGATCGCAAATCAGAGGTTAGTCCTGATATGGATAAACCATATTTTATCTCTGAATATAATGGACATATGTATCCAACTAAAACCTTTGATTCAGAAGAACACAGAGTTAATCATATGAAGAGACATGCCAGTGTTTTAAATGAGGTTGCAAAGCAGGCAGATATTTGTGGAAGCTTTGGCTGGTGCATGTTTGATTACAATACTCACAAGGATTTTGGTAGTGGTGACAGAATTTGTTACCATGGTGTTATGGATATGTTTCGTAATAAAAAGCTGGCTGCAGATGTATATTCTGTATATCAGAGTGAAGAACCTATTTTAAAAATTTCTTCCACTATGGATAAGGGTGAACATCCTGCCAGTCGTAAGGGAGATGTTTACATTTTAACTAATGCAGACAGCGTTAAAATGTATAAAAACGATGTTTTTATAAAAGAATACAAATCTACAGATACTGAATATAAATTTTTAAAGCACGGTCCTATTTTAGTGGATGATTATATTGGAGATGCCATAGCAGAAAATGAACCTGAGATGGATTCAAGACAGATTCAAAAAGCTAAGGTTATATTAAATGAAGTTGCAAGAAATGGTCTTCATGAAATGGATAAAGCTGTAATAGCAAAAGCGTTTTTATATAAATTAAAATACAACACTGCATTGGAAAGAGCTTATGAGTTTTATTCAAAATATGTAGAGGGGTGGGGAAATGAAGCTTTAAGCTTTAAGTTTGTAGCTTATAAGAACAATCTTCCTGTAAAGGAGGTTGTTATAACTCCACCTACCTCACGTAAATTAAATATAAAGGTTGATCATACTGATTTAAAGGAAGTTAAATCCTATGATGTAAGCGCCATAAGAATTGAAGATGTTGATGAGAATGGTAA
>JAILGL010000100.1 GCA_024696825.1 Lachnospiraceae bacterium | reverse complement strand
ATTTTTTTACTCTTGTATCAAGTCGTCCTCTTCATAGTCCCTATCTGCAGTCTTTCCAAGAAATTCTTCCCATCGCATTGGTGATATTCCATCCCCGGGACGCTTGGTGGTGAGATTATCTTCCGTAAATAAATCTCCCTTTTTTATATATTTGGCTGCAACTATACTCTTTCTTGCAACCTCTCTATTTTTAAACTCTGCAGCCGTTGGCTTCTTTTCAAAACTACCCTTGGCCTTCTCCACGTTTCTAACTGACGAAACCAGCGCTTTTAATTCCTCAGGCTCAAGACTCGCCTTGTGATCAGGCCCCGGCATATTTCTATCCAATGTAAAATGTTTCTCAATCACCCTAGCTCCCATGGCAACTGCTGCCACACTAACCTCGATGCCCTTCGTATGATCTGAATAACCTACAGGAAGGTTAAATTCATTTTTAAGAGTGAGCATGGCATTGAGATTAACATCCTCCATAGCAGTTGGATAATCCGTCGTACAATGAAGTAGCGTAATGTCGCTGGCACCATTGTTTTTCAGCACATTCAAAGCATTTTCCACCTCATCAAGAGTACACATACCGGTAGAAAGAATAATCTTCTTGCCGGTTTTTGCAATCTCAACCAGGTAAGGAAAATTCGTAATCTCACCTGATGGAATCTTCCAAATGTCCTGAAGCTCGTCAAGAAACCTTATACTCTCAATATCAAATGGAGTTGACAAAAATTTTATTCCCACCTCCTTACAATAATCTGAAAGCTTTTTAAAATCCTCAAATGAAAGTAAAAGCTCCTTAAGCATGTCTTTCTGAGACTTCTCAACGCCCATATTTTCTTTTTGATATTCGGCCATATGAGCCTTTTTTGAAACCAGTGAATCAAGCTTTGCAGTCTGAAACTTTGCAATATCAGCGCCTGCTTCCTTTGCCACATCTATTAATTTCTTAGCGGTCTCAAAGCTACCATTATGATTAACTCCGATTTCCGCAATTATAAGTACATTTTCGTTATCCATATTTGTCTCCTAGTTGTTATTTATATATTTAATTGATTTTAATTACAATCATCTCTACCAGTACCATACCGTATAACCTTGCCTTCTTGCCGATTTATATACAGGATACATATTTTCTTCTAAAATACGATAAAACTTTTCTTCACCATTACCTTCTTTATATAGCTCATTTACAGCCCAAATAGAGTATAAATTATCCTTAAAACAATCTATATATAATTCTTTTATTTTTTCTTTATTAGTTATTTGATTATAAAGCTTATACTGATTCTTTGCAAATTTGATAAAGTATTTATCCCATTCAGGAAGCTTGTTATTTTTTGATGAATTTAAAGAGGAATCTACAGGCATAAGATTCCATAATTCATCATTTACCACAAAAGATTTTGGAATAAAATGATCAATATCATATTTTTCTTCAGTCATACTAATATCTGTAAAAATATCTATCATTGGTTCAATCTTTAGAACCTCTTTCCAAAGCACTTTTACTTTTTCAAGATTTCTGATATTTTTATCTAGTGGTTTAAGTTTATAGATAAGCCCCGGAACCTCTGGATTGTTTCTCTGAAGCCATTTTACTTTTTCATATTGAATCCAGCCTAGAATAGAAACTGTATTATCTTGAATCATTCGAATCCATTCTTTGTTAAAAATGATCTCTCTTTTAAGAGCATTTGATTCACCAATAGTATAGGGCAATAATTTTTTATTTTTATTAACCATTTTAATATAAGAAATCTTGCGGTTTATGCTCATATCACTTTTAATTGGGTTATCAGACTCAAAAAATGCAGATAACGCTCTATAAGGTACTTCAGCAGTAAGCTGTTTCTTATTATCTTTAAGCTTGTCATCATATTTTTTTATAACGGCTTTTATCTCATCTTTAGAAGCCTGAGAAGAAAGATCGCTATACATTTTTAAAGTGTTTATAGCTCTTTCCAGTCCATCATCTACATCATTATTCTTTTTTAATCTTGTAAGATGAATATGAAACTCACAAACTGAATACCAAGCATTACAAATCATTTCATCAATGATATCATTCATAGTAGTCTCTGTTACATCCATTGATATTAATGTAACGATAGCCTCCAGCCAATAAAATTTATAGCAATAGGAGGGGCTACTCATCATCTGGGAAAATCCCTCGATATATAGGGAATTGTAGTATTTCTGATCAATATTTAATTGGTAATCGCCGCTTAATCCGGCACCTTTTGAATAATCAAATTCAGCCATACCAAATCACCCCTGTCCGGCAGCGTATCAACTGTCTTCCACTGCTCCTTTAAAATAGGTTTATAGGAGTCATAAGACTCGGAAAAAACAGTGATATTTCCGCCAAAATAATCACAGTAAAATTCATTAAAAAACATCCTAAAACTTTCCTCTGTAAAGTCCGTGTAATGCTTATTATCACGCACTCCATCGAAGTCACCATATTTAAATGACATGTAAATGTAGCCATTAATTTTTAACGCAATAAGCATCTTAAATAGCACATCTAAAATATCTTCTTTTTTCAAATGTAAAACCGATGCGCAGGCCCAGATTCCATCATAAACTCCCCTCTCAGAAAGCTCATCAAACATCATGTGCTTTACCTCTATTCCACAATGCTCTGAGGCAAGCTCACAAAGCTTCTTGCAGCCATCCACCGCATCAACCTTATAACCTTTTTCCAAAAAATATTTTGTATCCCTACCTGAACCACAGCCAAAATCAAGAATCCGCCCACCCTCAGGAATAAGCGAAAGAAACTTATTCTGAGTCTCACTTAAATCCACATTTTTCGTGGCAGACGCATACTGCTCAGCATGGTCCTCATAGTAATTAATAACCTGGTTTTGATCCATAAAATAACCTCT
>JAILGL010000181.1 GCA_024696825.1 Lachnospiraceae bacterium | reverse complement strand
TGTAAAGGTTAAGAGCCAAGTAGGTTATGATGATGATTATAATCCAATCTATGAAGATACAACCATGACATTTGATACTATTAGTAATTCAATGAATGCAGTTTCTACATATGCAAGAACCATTTTATTCTTAGGTGCCTGCGGTAGAAGTGCTGATGATGTATGTGGTGTAAACTTAATCGAAAAGCTTACTGATAAGAAGGCTATAGCTGCTTCTAATAACGGTTATAGCAAGCACAGTGTTGAAGGATTGGTTCTTCTTGCAATGAAGTCTAAGAACTATACTTATCCAACAGGTGATGCTTATGTAACAGAGGAGGAGTTAGTTGAGACACTTATAGCTGATATCGATAATCAGATTGATAATGACGTTCAGTGGGGTGGTATCGATAATTCTGCTATGGCACTTGCACCTCTTTATACCTCTGATTTTGGTGATAGAGTAAATCTTAAGGAAGAAGTATTTACACTTATTTCTAACTATCAGGATGTAAATGGTGATTATGTATCTTATGGTTCTAAGAACCCTTGGACACTTGCTCAGGCAATGATTACCATGAGTTTATTTGGATTTAATGCTCTTGATACTGAGGATAGTGGAGATCTTATAAAGAATGGTAATACTTTAATTGATGCAGCTCTTAAATTTGTTGATTTAGAGACCGGTGATATTGATGAAAGTCTTATGGGATATGCTCCAGATCAGCTTGTACAGGGACTTACAGCTGTTATTAATTTCAATGAGGGAAAGGCAAATATTTATTCAGTAGCTGATGTAACAGAAAAGGTTTCAAATGTAACTGATGAGGAAATCTACAATGAGGTAGCAGCTGAGAATGCTCCTTCAGTGAGCCCAAGTGCTTCACCAAGTGCTTCACCAAGTGAGAGTCAGGTTCCAACTTCCAGTGCAGTTCCAACTTCAAGTGCCGTACCAACAGCAAGTGCTGCAACCACAACCTATAATACTAAGAAGATTAAGCTTTCTAAGACAAAGGTTAAGGTTAAGAGAGGTAAGAAGGCTAAGATTAAGGTAACTCTTACTAAGAAGAATAAGAAAAAAGCTTATGATAAAATAACTGTTAAGGTTAAGAAAAAGAAGTTTAAGAAGAAGGTTACCATTAAGAAGAAAAAGAAATTTGTTTACCTTGTAAAGGTAAAGAAAAATGCTAAGAAAAAGTCTAAAATTAAGATTGTATTTACAGCTGGAAAGAAGAGTAAAACTCTTACAGTAATAGTTAAATAATGGAGAAATGTCAAAATTAATTTAGACAATATAGCCCTATAATATAATGCAGATTATCTGTGAAATGCAAATGAAACGGATAATCTGCGTTTTTAGTTAAAATTTAGTTATTATTTTTAATAAAATATTGACATTTTTATTAAAAATTAATTATATTGAAAGCGTGTGTAATTAATTTTTTTTAGTCGGATTTGGGTTTATTACATCGTATTTTTGGAGGGTTTATGAAGAATATTTTATTACTGGAGGATAACGATACACAGAGGGCCTTTATCAAGGAGTCCCTTGATTCTCTTCGCGCGGATATTTCTATTCTGGAAGCGGGTTCTGTAGGAGAAGCAGAGAGTTATATTAAGAATAATACCAAGATAGATTTATTTTTATTAGATATTTCTATTGGTGAAGAAAAGATTGAAAAGGATGATAAGTCTGATTTAATTTTAAATAAAAAGGGAATAGAGTTTGCCATGAGTCTTAACAGAAAAGGCTCATATTTTAGTGTGCCTATTATTTTCCTTTCTGCACATCCTGATAATATCTATGATGCAGTTAATAAGGTTCACTGCTTCTCATTTTTAGTTAAACCGGTTTCTAAGCATGAGTTACTTCATCAGGTTAAAAATGCTTGCTTAAAGGTTAATTATTATGAGATTAAAAATGAGGATGGAGTTATTATAAAGACAGACATTAATGACTTAGTATATATAAAGATTAAGAAGGGTATAACCACATTTAGAACTGTTAATGGAGAGATTAAGTCTAAGCATTATACCATTAATCAAATCGAGAAGAATCTTCCTTCGCATTTTGAAAGATGTTTTAGATCTATTATCATTAACACCAGATATGTAAAGGGGCTTAAAGTCTCTGACAAGACCATTTCATTTACAAATATCGATGATATCGTGCCTTGTAGCAGAGAATATAAGTTGCCTATTGATTAAAAAACTTTTGCCCTTACCGTTATAGTATTGTATAATAGTTGTGAATTTATTAAAGGTAAGGGTATTTGTATGAATAATTCAGATAAGAACTCCCAACTTACACATACATTTGCAATATGTGCATATAAGGAGAGCGAATACTTAGAGACCTTAATAAGGTCTCTTTTTTGTCAGACTAAAAAAACGAATATTATACTTGTGACCTCTACACCTAATGACTATATTTCAGAGCTTTGTGAGAAATATAGGATACCTATGTTTGTAAATGAAGGTGAGAGGGGAATTACACAGGATTGGAACTTTGCTTATAAATGTGCAGACAGCGATATGGTTACCATAGCTCATCAGGATGATATCTATGGTAAAAGATATGTCGAAACCCTGTATAAGGAAGCTTCTAAGTTTAAAAAGCCAATTATATTTTTCACCGATTATCTTGAAAAAAGAAATGGTGAATATGTTAAGAATAATCTGAATCTTTGGATAAAGAGAATTATGCTATTTCCATTTAAATCAGACAGGCTTAAGAAATCGGTATTTGTGAGAAGAAGGATTCTTTCCTTTGGCTCACCTATATGCTGTCCTTCCGTTACATTTTTTAAGAATAACTGTCCTGAGGTGATTTTTGAGAATCATTTCCGTTCAGATGAGGACTGGGAGGCATGGGAGAAGCTTTCACGTTTACCGGGAGCATTTATCTATGCCGACAGGATTTTAATGTGTCACAGAATTCATGAGGAATCTGAGACCACTAAGATTATAGGGGATAACAAGCGTTCAGATGAAGATTATGAGATGTTTAAAAAATTCTGGCCGACACCTATAGCAAAGGGGATTAATAAGATTTATTCCTTAAGTGAGAAATCTAACAAGTTATAATTATCTGAAAGTATTAATAAAGTCCTTTATAATGGCTTTAAAAATATTTGATAATAACTTTACATAAATTTTACAAAGGTTTTACTCTGCGATAACTCAAGGCTTTAGAATATGTGAGATAATTGAGCCCGTGGAGAAAAGACATTTTTAGTAGTTTTATTACTATGAATTATTAAGAGGAGATTCATATATGTTATCAGTTATAGAATTGTTTGGAGGAGTTGGTTTATTCCTTTTCGGAATGAGTCTTATGGGCTCATCATTAGAGAAAATCGCAGGATCAGGACTCCAGAAAATACTTGAAACACTTACCACCAGTAAGAAAAAAGGTGTAGGTGTTATAAAGGGATGGGCCTTAGGTCTTGGTGTAACTGGTGTAATCCAGAGTTCGGCTGCTACCACCATAATGCTTATAGGCTTTGTAAATGCCGGAATTATGAGACTTTCGCAGGCAATCCCAGTAGTGTTTGGTGCTAACGTTGGTAGTACCATGACTGCACAGATTCTTCGTTTGGGTGATATCGGCTCAGGTAATATAGTGCTTAAACTTCTTAAGCCATCCTCATTTTCACCTATGCTTATAGCAGTAGGTGCAGCTATGCTTATATTCTCAAAGAAGCAGAAATATAAGGATCTTGCCGGTATATTTATAGGACTTGGAACTCTTTTCTTAGGTATGACTAAGATGGAGGCAGTGTTCGCTCCGCTTAAGGAGTCACCTGCATTTCAGAAGTTCTTTACTTCCTTCAGTAATCCATTTATCGGTATATTTACAGGTATAGCTCTTACTGCAGTTATCCAGAGTTCAAGTGCTTTCGTAGGTATTCTTCAGGCACTTTCAGCTACAGGAAGTATCAGCTATGCTACAGCAGTTCCACTTATACTTGGACAGAATATTGGTAAATGTTCAGCTATCCTTTTGGGTAGTATCGGAGCTAATAAGAAGGCAAAGAGAGTTGCTCTTAGCTACATTTTATTCAATATCATTATGGTGGTGGCATTTACAGTTTTAATCTATGCATTCCATTATACCATAGGAATTAAGGGCTTTGATAAGATAGTAAACCGTTCAGATATAGCAAATGTGCATCTTTTGTTTAACCTTATAACAAGTATCGTGCTCTTACCATTTGCTTCAAAAATGTCTGACCTTACAGGTAAGCTTCTTAAGGATACAGATGAATCCTCTGAGGATAAAGAACTTAAGAGACTTGACGACATGCTTCTTAAAACACCTGTTATCGCTCTTCAGCAGTGCAAGGTTGTTATGAAGCTTATGAGTGAGAAGATTAAAGAAAACTACGAGATTACCATTGCCATGCTTGATAAATATGATGCCAAAGAGTTTACTAAGTTAAATGACAATGAAAGCTTTATAGATAAATGTGAAACCTACCTTTCAAGATATGTTGTGCGTATCGACAGAAAGCGTTTTACGGCAGAGAATGAAAAGGTGGTTAATGAGGTGCTTAATTCCATAGGTGATTACGAGAGAATCGGTGATTACTGTATGAATATGGCCTATGTTATTCAGGATAAGCATGATGAAAAAATACTCTTTACCAAGACTGGTAAAAAAGAGGTAACCAAGCTTATTGACGATACGAGAAAGGTTATGGACGCTGCATTTGATGCATTTGATGATAACTCTCATGAATCAGCTCTTGAGGCTGAAAAAATAGCTGATGAGATAGTTAAGTATAATGAGACAGTTAAGCATAATCACATCGAAAGACTTAAGAAGGGTAAGTGCTCAGTTGAAGCAGGAACCTCACTTTATGATATGTTAAACTGCTTCGAAAGAATCGCAATGCATGCGAAAAATGT
>JAILGL010000133.1 GCA_024696825.1 Lachnospiraceae bacterium | reverse complement strand
TTGCCGGTGAGTATAAAACTAATTATAAGAAAGCTGTTAAGGCCAAAGCTAAAGGAAAAACCGATGGCATGATGGCTTTAAAAACTCATGATATTTTAAATCATTTTATCGAAGATAATTCAGGTAAAAAAATGGGTGATTATCTATTAAATGATTTTTCTCTTGAGAAAAAGGAAGCTGAGTTAAGAAATGTTATAATTCGTTCCAATGCACAGATTATAGCAAGCATAGAGAATTATATGATTATGGCATCGGGAAATGCGGGAGAGACCTGGATTGAAAAGCTTGTAAGAGTGAATAAAACTAATTCTCTTTATGAGAGAACAGTAATTCAGTTTAAGACCAAAAAGCTTGCAAAAAAAAGGCTCGAAGAAAAATATGGTGAAACCATTGATTTAATAATATCCGGTTGGGATTCCATGCAGGATAGAATCAATGATACAGAAGAAGTTGCTGATAAAATTGAGGAAATGGTTAGTGAATCTGATAAATATAAGGATTCAGAAGATCCTTATACAGATGCTTTAAATGACTATTTTGGTATTAATGAAGAAGAGGCTACAGAGATAGAAGAGGATATGACTGATAAAGAAAAGACAGAGGCTATTTCTGATAATGTAGATTTAAACAAAGCCAATGAAAAATTGCAGGATTACATTAATACTTCAGTAGTTATAGCCTATTTAAAGAGTATAGATTTTGAAGAAGGCAGCTTATATGATTTCTTTGTAGAAGAAAGAGATTTTGATGAAGCAGATGAAAGAATGGCTGTAGCTCAAATCGCAGATGTTATCTCAGATGCACAGACTGAGGTTATAGGTGAGAAAGTAGATATTTTTAATCTCATTAAATATGCCATGGGTGATGCTTCTGAGGGAAAGGCTGAAGAGAGTAAGGAAATTGAGAAGTCCTTAAAGAAGTATGAGGACATTTCCATTTATAAAGGAGTTAACCAGAAAATCTTCGATGGTGAGGTTGCAATAACCTCACTGGCAGATACAAGAACTGCTAATTTTGTAGATATTCCTGAGGATTTAACTGCTGTTTATTTTATATGTGGACTTGGAGTTTTTTCAGGTGCAGTTGTAACCTTAGGAGCTGTATTATTCCTAAAAGATATTATAGCGAGATGGTTTTTTGATGGAGGTTCATCTCGTATGGTTAGAAATATATGCAAGAGGACCTTGAACCTTGTAGGTAAGCTATATGGAGTTGAGTATAAAACATTATCAATAGAAATTACTTTTGGTAGTGGTTCTCGTTTAAATCCGCGTTATGATAATTTTGTATTACAACAAAAGATAAGGAATCTTTCTTATGGGATTCTACTTGGTGTAGGTATTGTTATAGCTCTTATAGGTATAGCTTATTCTGCTTATAGTATATGGAATATAATTCAGGAGAATAAAAAGAAGCTTATAGGGGATTATAGTGTAGCTATTCCTGAGTTTATGATTGATGTAATGCAGGATGAGACAGATGAAACCTATGTATATTACGAAGCTGTTCGATGTAACAGAAATGATCCTAATATGACAGGGGCCAGGGAAGATAATGAGGGTTTGAAGGATTTTGGAGATATTAATGGTGATACCGGTAAATACTGGGTTGCCATGTATACCACAACTGATTATGCGGCAGGTAAACCTATTCTTGCAGGTAGCATAGAGGTATTAAATGGAGAAGTAGAAACTGATGAGGAATATAAAAAGGTAAGTATGTTTAATAACAGATATACAGGTGCAAACTTTACATCTGAAGAATTCTGTTTTAGTGATAGTAAAAAAGGAACTACAGTAAGATATAAGGTGGAGAGTAGCAAAGGAACTAAATCATCTAATTCAGCCAGTATATTTACAGCAGGTAATAAAGCTGTTGGTATAATAATTGGCATTTTAATAGGCGGTATTATTTCAAGTCTTACCGCGGTTATGATAAGAAAAAGAAGAAAAACATTAGTTACAAAAGATTAGTTTACTGAAAGGAATGGTGAATATTATGTATTTATCAAAGATTAGAAAGAACATTACAAAGATTATCGCACTTACTGTAACTACAGCTATTATAGCTACTACTCCTATAGGAGACAATGCAAGTAAAGCTGTACAGGCTGCATCAGATCCTTATGTTAAGGAAATGGTATTAAGCTATGGTAAGACTAAAGCAGACGCTGAAAAATGGCTTAAGGATAATGACTACAAGGTTTTAGACGGTGATATTAATGCTGGAACTAAGCCTAAGGGTGGTAATGATACTAATGTTGTACTTGTTGGATATAAGACAACAACTAATCAGGCTGAAGCCATTACCGATATCGCCCTTATGGAGATGACAGGTGGTTTCAAGATTACAGATATGAAAACCATTTTAAATCAGCAGGCTAATGCGGTAGATGAAAGTATTAAGGATGTTAAGGCTTTAGCTAAGGAGTATAAGACCAGATATAAGGCTGCTGTTAAGGCAAAGGCTAAGGGTGGAGTTGCTGAAGCTATAGCTCTTAGAGTTCATGATGTTTTAAATAACTATATAGAAGATGATAGTAAAAAGGGAATGGGAGACTTTTTCCTTTATGATTTTACTAACGAATCTAAAAGCGCTGAGCTTGATAAGGTAGTTCTTCAGTGTAACTCACAGACTCTTGCCATTATGGAAAATATTTTGGCATTGGCAGGAGGTAATACCAAGGAGAACTGGTTAGAAAAAATTACAAGACTTAATCAGGATAAGACTTATTTTAGTCGTATGAAGTCACAGTTAAAAACCTCCAAAAGAGCAAAGGATTATATTGATTCTCAGTATGACGAGGAAGAACAGAAAGTACTTCAGGAGAATGTGACTAAGTTTCAGGATACAATTAATGATAGTTTAGAAACACTTAATGAAATTAGAAGCTTTGTGGGTAAAGAGGAAGAAGAGCAGGTTACTCAGGAAGATATTGAAAAATATTATAGTGTTGATGAAAGTGATGTAAAAACAGTATCTGATTCTGATGAGACTTCAGAGCAGATAGATGCATTTAATAATAACTTAGAGGTAACAGGAAGGGCTATGGAGCAGAATGCATTGGTTGAATCAATCAGTTTAATAGGTTCATTATCTGAGTATAAATATGGTGATAAAACCCTTCTTGAATTCTTATTACAGAAATTCGATTTTGATTCTGGAACTGATAAATATGAAATATGTGCTATTTATGAAGCTATGACAGATACTCAGATTGATTCACTTGGTTCAAATGTTGATCTTTTTACAGCATTAAAATATGCATTAAAGGATGATAATGAGGTTTGGGGTAAGGCTAATAATTCTTCAATCAAACAGCTTGATAAGATGATTAAATCAACAGAGGATGTTTCTATATATGAAGGTGTTAACCGTGAAGTGTTTGAAGGTGAAGTAGCTATTACTTCTTCATCAGACAGAAGGGATGCAAGTGTTCTGTTTAGTACTCCATCCAATCATGCTACTGAGATAGCATGTATAGTAGCAGGTGGCATTTTAAGTGCTGTTGGAACCTGGGTTGCAATTACAGCCAGAAGCTTGGCTAAAGGAGTTTTAAGTTCTATTGATAAAGGTGTATATTATGGTCCAATATTAACAAGAGTGATTAATAGAGGATTTATGGCTATAATATTAAAATGTAATATGGGAGCTCAATATACAAGTATAAGAGAAATTACTGATCAACTTTTAATGAATATGAATAAAACGGGAATGGAGGTAAGTCAAGATTTAGCAAATTTAAGAAACTCATTTTACAAAGCTAAAGCACTGGCTACTAATATTACCTTTGTATTAGGTATAGCTGTTGCAGTAATAGGTATAATCCTTTCTGCATGGAATATCTGGAAAATTGTTTCAGAAAGAAAAGCAGAGTATAAGGGTGACTATAGTGTGGATATTCCAAAATATATGGCAGATGTAAGCTTTGAGGATGATGGAAGCGAAGATTATATTATATATGAGGTATTAAAGTGTAATAGAAATGATGAGGGTATGACAGGTGTTAAGGAATCTAATGAAGGTCTTAAGGATTATGCCGATATTAACGGTGATTCCGGTAAGTATTGGGTAGCTCCTTATGTTACTACAGACAGTTACGCAGGTAATCCTATACTTGCTGATTCCTTAGAGGTTTGCTATGGGGATACTCCTTATGATGAGGATTACAGACAGGTTCATATATTTGATGAATATAACACAGGAGCAAATCTTACATCACCTACCTATTGTTTTAATGATGAAAAAGACGGTACCTATATTAGATTTAAGGAAGCTACAGATGAACAGCTTAAAGAAAATGCAAAGGCAAATAGTGAGAATTCAAACTTAGCAGGTACAGTTACAAACAAAGGTCA
Source organism: Lachnospiraceae bacterium (assembly GCA_024696825.1). Taxonomy (GTDB): domain Bacteria; phylum Bacillota; class Clostridia; order Lachnospirales; family Lachnospiraceae; genus JAEEJA01. The sequence continues at coordinate 5,934 of JAILGL010000133.1, read as the reverse complement.
GTTAGCAATTACTCTTCTTATAGGAATTGTTACAGGAGGCTTAATTGGTGGCGCAGTTACATTCTTTAGAAGAAGAAAAAAAGCTTAATAGATATATTGAACTACATTTAAGGAGGAATTAGTATGATAAAGGTTAGAAATTTTAGTAAGTTTTTAAAAAAGGTGGTTTCTTGTGGGCTTATTGCAGCACTTGTTACTACTTCACCTATAGGTGTTAAGAGTAGTGAGGTAGTTAGTGCCGGAACTACCAAGTACATTAAGGAAGTTGTTTTAAGCTATGGTAAGACCGAAAATGATGCAAGGAATTGGCTTAAAAATAACGGATACGAGATTGTTAATGGAGATCTCAACAAGGGAACTGATACTTCTAATAAGGATACCAATGTAGTTCTTATGGGTTATAAGACAACTACTGATGTTAATGATGCTGTTAGAGATATATCTCTTATGGAGATGACTGGTGGTTTTAGTATAACTGATATGGATACAATTTTAAATGCTCAGGCTAAAGCGATTGATGATTCACTTAATCAGCTTTTACAGATTACCAATGAGTATAAGGTTAAGTATAAGGCTGCTGTTAAGGCTAAGGCAAAGGGTAAAACAGATAATCTTATAGCTATAGAGGTTCATGATTTACTTAATAAATATAAAGAAGATGACTCTAAAAAGGGAATGGGAGATATACTTCTTAAGGATTTTTCTAATGAGGATAATAAGGAATACTTAAGAAATATATTAGTTCAGGCTAATCCTTCTATTATCGCTCAGATTGAAAATGTAATGGTTAATGCTGCCGGTAATAAGAACGAAAACTGGGTTGATAAGCTTTCAAGACTTAATAAGGATAAGACTTATTATGAACGTATTAAAACTCAGCAGCTTACCAATAAGAGAGCAAAGAATTATATAGAAGAAAAGTATGATAATGAAATTAAAAATATAGAGAAAATTTGGACTGATATGCAGGAAAAGTTTAAGGATACAGATGATACTGCAGCGGATCTAAAAGAAGAAATTGGTGATGAAGAACTCTCAGTTGAAAACTTAAATGAACACTTTGACGTAACAGATGAAGAATTACCTAAGCTTAATGCTAAGGATGATGACTTTACAGAGAAGGTTACTGAATTTTATGATTCTCTTGACAATATGCAGGAAAGAAATGATTTTGTTCAGGGAATCTCAGTAGCAGAGTATCTGGCAGGTATTAAATATGGTGATAAGACCATGTATGATTTCTTTACAAAAGAAAGAGATTTTGAAGATGGTAATGATTTATATGAGGTTTGTGCTATATTTGAAGCTCTTTCAGATGCGCAGACTTCAGTTATAGGAGAGGAAATGGATTTATATAATCTTATTAAGTCTTCTATGTTGAATGAATCAAAAGTCTATGAAGATAAAAAGAGTAAGAAACTTCTTGGTGCAGTTGAACAGAGTATTGAAGATGTAAATGAGGTCTCTGTTTATGATGGTGTTAATCGTAAAATTTATGAAGGTAAGGTTGCTATTACTTCTGCTACTAATACCAGAACAGCTAATGATAAATTAGTATATAATAGTGTTGCTGGAATTACTCTATGCACTCTTACTATGACAGCAGGTATGGCACTTACTGCTGTTGGAACCTTGTTTTTTAAGTTCGGTTATGAGCATCTGGCGAATGTAGGTGGACGTTTGTCGGGAATTATTCTTAATGGGGGTGGAGGAGCTAATTTCCTTGAAAGGGTGTCAACTAATATTGCTACTAAATATGTCGCGACTTATGGAACCAGAGGTATTTTTAAAGATGGACAGCAAATTACAAAACTTTCTGAAATAGCTACAGATGTCTTTAGTAATAAATCAGTTAACTATACTATAGGAACCGGTTCAAGGGCAGGATCTGAGCAAGCTGCTACTGTATTAAATGAATCCAGAGCTTCAGCTCTTAAAGCTATGAAAAATATAGGTATAGTTCTTGCTGTAGCAGGAATTGTTATTTCTGCCTTCAGTATATGGGGTATTGTAGAATCTTCTAAAAAAAGGTATATCGGAGATTATAGTGTGGATATTCCTGAATTCATGGTTGATATCTTAAATGATGATGATGGAGAAGAAAGCTATGTCTATTATGAAGCTGTAAAGTGTAATCGTAATGATAAGGACATGAATGGTGTAAAGAAGGATGATGAGGGCTTAAAGGACTTCGGTGATATTAATGGTGATTCAGGCAGATACTGGGTTGCAATGTATACTTCTAAGGATAGCGTATGTGGAAAACCTATAGTGGCTGATTCGCTTGAGATTATATATGGAGATTCAGAATATGATTCAGATTATGCACAGGTACACAACTTTAATAGTAGAAGTACAGGTGCAAACTTTACTTCTGAAATCTATAATTTCAATGATGAGGAAGGCGGTACCTATGTAAGATATAAGACTGCTAATGTAAGCTCAGATAAGGATGGAGCTAAAGCAGGTAATGAAGGTTCAATTATAGCTTCAAAGAATGGTGCACTTATGCTTATAATCGGTCTTATAGGTGGATTTTTAGTAGGCGGTTTTGGAACATATTTTGTATCCAGAAGAAAGAAGGAAGAAGAATAATAGATCATAAGCATTTACCGTAAGATGTAGTGGAATAATCGATCAGAAAAACGGAGGTTAGTTATGACTAGTAAACTATTTTTTATGAATGATTTAAAAAAACACATAAAAAGAATAGCAGCTTGTGGTTTGATTACAGCTTTAGTTCTTACTTCACCTATAGGTGTTAAAAGTAGCGAGGTTGTAAGTGCTACTAAAAATGAATACTTAAAAGAGGTTGTTTTAAGCTATGGTAAGACTGAATCCGATGCTAAAAAATGGCTTACTGATAATGGATACAAGGTAGTTGATGGCGACCTTAATAAGGGGACTGACGCTACAGGTAAAACTGTAAATGTTGTTCTTATGGGATATAAAACCACTACAAATTCTGCAGAAGCCATAAGAGATATATCACTTATGGAGATGACTGGTGGTTTTAAGACTACTGATATTAATTCAATTATTGAAAGCCAGTCAAATGCTATAGATGATTCTCTTGAACAGCTTATAACCCTTGCAGGTGAGTATAAAGTAAAATATAAGGCAGCAGTTAAGGCTAAGGCTAAGGGAAAGACTAATAATATTGTAGCCATAACTACTCACGATATTTTGAATAAATTTAAAGAGGATGACAGTAAAAAGGGAATGGGAGATTATCTTCTTAAGGATTTTACTAATGAAGATAATAAAGAAGCATTAAGAAATGTTTTGATTCAGTCCAATCCTCAGACCATAGCAGTTCTTGAAAACTATATCTCTATGGCAACAGGAGATAAGAGTGAAAACTGGGTTGATAAGATGGCAAGACTTTCTAAGAATAAAACATTTTTTGAAAGACAAAAGGCAATCTTTAAGACTAATAAGAGAACCAAGGCATATATAGATGAGACCTATGGTGATTATGTGGATAGCCTGACAGATAGTTGGAAGACTATGCAGGATAGGCTTAAAGAAGCTGTGGAAACTACGGAAGAATTATCAGAGATAAAAGAGAATGAGGATAAAGCAACTGATGAAATATTAAATGAATATTTTGAAGTTGATACAGATATTAATACGAATTTAGATGAACTTGAGGGTGATGAACTTGTAGAAGCTCATGAGAAAGTATTAGAAAAATCAGAGAATGTAAATGAAGAGCAAAAATACTTGGAAGCTATTTCTATTAGTGAGTATCTTTCACGTTTAAACTATGGTGATGGAGATTTGTATGATTTCTTTACCAAAGAAAGAGATTTCAGTGATGGTCTTGACAGATATGAAGTATGTGCTGTTCTTGAAGCTTTATCAGATGGACAGAAGTTGGTTTTAGGTGAGGCTATAGATATTTATAATCTTATAAAAACTTCCATGACCAATGACAAAGAGACATATGAGAATAAGGATGCAAAGGCGGCCTTAAAAAGCACTAATAAAGAAATTGATTTAGTAGAAGAGACTTCTATCTATGCCGGAATCAACCGTAAAATATTTGATGGCGATGTTGCAATTACATCACTTGCAGATACAAGAACTGCAAATAATATAGTTTATCCAAGTAAGGCTGCTCTTGCTTTTTCAAGTATTGGAATTGTTGCAGGATTAGCTGTTACAGGACTTGGTGTTCTTTTTGTATATCAGGGAATAAGAGAGTATATGGGAAAGATTATATCTTATGAGGTAAATGGATTTCTCGATACTTTAACTTATAAGACTACAAAGAAAATTTGTAATAGTTTATTTGATGAGAGATATTTAGGTGTAGCTTCTAAAACTTATTTTGAGGACGAAGCTCATAAGGCAACTCGAGAAAAAGCGGAACGGTTGCTTACTAAGTATAACAGAGTTGCCGGTAGTATTATTCTTGGTATCGGAGTAGCAATAGCAGTAATAGGTATAATTATATCTGCTTATAACATCTGGAAAATAGTAGATGAAGCTAAGGCGAAGCTTAAGGGCGATTATAGTGTAGATATACCGGAGTTTATGGTGGATACAATAACTGATCCTAATGAAGTTGAAGATAATTTTATTTATTATGAGGCTGTAAAGTGTAATCGTAATGATCAGAACATGAAGGGTGTTAAAATGGATTATGAAGGATTAAAGGATTTTGGTGATATTAATGGTGATTCCGGTAAATACTGGGTTACCATGTATACTACCACTGATGTTTCCGCAGGAAAGCCTATAGATCCTAGCTCATTTGAGGTTAAGTATGGAGATACGCCTTATGAAGAGGGATATACTCAAATACATAGTTTTAATACAAGAAGTACAGGTTTAAACCTTACTTCACCTACCTTTAATTTTGCTGATAAAGAAAATGGAACCTATGTCAGATATAAGACTATGGGTGATTCTGATGATTCTGATGATTCTGATAATTCTGTAAATACTGCTTCTGCATTTAGCAGTGGAAAAGGAGTAATGGTTGTATTAGGTGCTCTCTTTGGTGCCTTAATTAGTACTATGGTAGTATATTTGGGTATGAGAAGAAAGAAGGAACAGCAGTAATAAGATTTATTATATTTAAATGATATAAATAATTAAAGGAGACTTTTACTTTAAGTATAAGTCTCCTTTTTGTGCTGTTTTAAAGATTAATAATTTTATGCATTTTTCTTAACTTTTCTAAGGGTAATCTTAACCTTGTCTACGCGGTTATTATTAGCTTCAAGTACCTTGTAATCTGCATATTCATCAGATACCATGTCTCCCTTATGTGGGAAATCATTGAAAAGATTTATAATATGACCTGCAATGGAATCGTAATTTTCAGCTTCAATTTTAGTTCCAAGCTTATCATTAATATCATCAAGTCTTGTAAAGCCAAGTACAACATATTCTTTATCAGAAATCTTAGTAATTTCATCTTCTTCATTAGAATCATATTCATCACGAATTTCACCAACAATTTCTTCTAATAAATCTTCTAAGGTAAGAATTCCCGTAGTGGAGCCGTACTCATCCAATACTATAGCCATAGGGATGGAAGCTCGTTTCATCTCTAAGAATAACTCAGAGGTGTTCTTGTATTCATAGGTGAAATATGGTTCACGCATTATGGCACGAACATTAAAGGTTTCCTTTGAACCATTGTAGAAAAATATATCCTTAAGGTTTATAATTCCGATTATATTATCCTCTGATTCTGCATATACAGGCATACGGGTAAACTTTTCCTCTTTATAGCATTCCATAAGCTCTTCGTAATTATAATCTGCATTTGCAAATTGGATATCAGCCTTAGGTACCATTACATCCTTGGCAAGAGAATCACCAAAGTCCACCACATTTGTAATCATTTCTCTTTCTTCCCTCTCGATAACACCGACTCTATGGCTGGCATTAACGAAGGTTCTAAGCTCGCTTTCA
>JAILGL010000049.1 GCA_024696825.1 Lachnospiraceae bacterium | reverse complement strand
GTAAAGGGTGTTGTCAACCACCCTATAATGTAACGCCACTTTAGGTAATAATACCTATTGGGGTCAAAGGTCGGAGGCATAAGCCGTTACTACGACTGGGCAGTTACAAGCCCATTACCTTTAGGTGATGGGTAGTTGACTAATCGATTAGCATTTTGTATTCTTTAATATGCAAGTTTTAATCCGTAAATGTTAAGCATATTTTCTCATAATATGGCCTAAATTGCAATTAAAAGCAAAAAAATAAAAAGAGCAGTCCAAAGACTGCCCTAAAAGCAATAATTTCTTCATGATAAACTCTAATTATTGCCTTTAAACCTGATATTTTATCTTTAATTCCTTTAATTCCTGAATATAATCATCTCCACTATTTCTAAGCATTCTTAAGTTCTGGTGAAGGTTTAAGGTATGCTCTGCAGTGTCAAGAACGCAGCCTGATATATTAGAACAATGGTCTGCCACACGCCCCATATTAGTCAATATATCTGACCACACAAATCCTGCATCCACTGAACATTTACCCTTTTGCAACCTGTGAATATGACGAGTTCTAAGGGTTTCTCGAAGGTCATCTACAGTCTGATCCAATGGCTCTGTTCTTTTTGCAGCTGTCAAATCACCTGTGCAAAATGCCTTATAGGAAATGTCCAAAATTTCTTCCACCGCCTCAGATAAAAGAGCATATTCTTTCTTTGCATTTTTTGAAAATGATATTTTTTTCTGCCTAAGTTCTTCCGCAGAAAGCACCATATTTACGGCATGGTCTGCGATTCTTTCATAGTCTCCGATAAGCTTCATATATTCTGTTGCGATGGCACTCTCATTTTCCCCAAGCTGCCTGGAGGTTAACTTCACAAGATAGGTCCCAAGTACGTCCTCCAAACAGTCCGTGTCATTCTCCAATTCCTTTATTTTTTCAGCAATTTTTGCATCATATTTTCCGATTAAATTTAGACTTAATTTGAATGCTTCCATTGATTTTTGCGCCATAACATCCAGCACTTTTCCGCACTGAGATAATGCAAGGGCAGGACTTCCAAGAAGCCTGTCATCAAGCACTACAACCTTATCGCCCTTTTCATTGTCAGGCAATAATTTATTAACCATTTTTTCAAGTATTCCTGCAAATGGAAGCAACAGCAATGTACAAAGGACATTAAAAACTGAGTGACACACTGCAATTCCAAAAAGACTTGCTGACTCCCCTAAAAGATGCGGAGATAAAATACTCTTCACAAGGATAAATGTAGTGAGCCAAACCGCTGTTCCAATGATGTTAAAACTAAGATGCACAAGTGCAGCTCGCTTTGCATTTTTATTCGCACCGATGGATGAGAGCATGGCAGTTACGCAGGTTCCGATATTCTGTCCCATAATGATTGGAATAGCCGAACCATAGGTTACTGCCCCTGTTGACGCAAGAGCCTGAAGAATCCCCACAGAAGCTGAACTACTCTGAATTATAGCAGTCAGTACTGCACCTGCCAGAACCCCAAGAACAGGATTTGAAAATGCAACGAATAAATTCGTAAATTCCGGCATATCCCTAAGTCCTGAAACTGCGGATGACATGGTTTCCATACCAAACATAAGGGTTGCAAATCCCAACAGAATCATGCCCGTGTCTTTCTTTTTTGCCTCTTTTGCAACCATAAAAAATATAATCCCAATAAATGCAAGTATCGGTGTAAATGATTCTGGTTTCAAAAGCTTCACGATATAATTGTCGCTACTGATTCCTGAAAGACTTAGAATCCAAGCGGTTACAGTGGTTCCAATATTTGCACCCATAATAACATTTATAGCCTGTCTCAAAGTCATAAGCCCTGAGTTTACAAATCCAACCACCATAACTGTTGTAGCTGAGGAACTCTGAATTACGGCGGTTACGCCAAGTCCCGTAAGTAATCCGGTTATTTTATTACTGGTTAATTTTCCAAGTAAAACCTTTAGTTTATCTCCTGCTCTACGCTCCAACGCATCTCCCATGACCGCCATTCCAAAAAGGAATAAGCACAGTCCTCCCAGCATATTTAACACATTAAAAATATTCATAATTACTCCATTCTTTTAAAACTTATTTCGGAAATCTTACTTCAAACTCCGTTCCTTCGCCATATTTTCCTGTAACTTTTATATCGCCTTTATGCAGCAAAACGGCGTGTTTTACGATGGATAGGCCAAGGCCTGTACCACCGACTTCCTTACTTCTACTTTTATCAACTCTATAAAATCTCTCAAATATTCTTCCTTTTGCATCATCCGGAATCCCAACGCCTGTGTCCTTAAACCTAAGAATTATTGCATCTTCCAGTGATTCAACGAAAACTGTGACCCTTCCATTTTCCACATTGTATTTGATGGCATTGTCGCAAAGGTTGTAAATAACGCTATATAGAAGCTTTGACACGCCATACATAGTCGTGGACTCACCCTTAAGCTCCATATTCACATGCTTTTCATCGGCAAATGAAATAAGGCTATCCAAGGCATTTTCAGCAATTTTATAAATGTCGCATTCCTCCCAAACCTGCTCAGCTCCGCCTTCATCAAGCTTTGTAAGATGTATAATATCCTCCACAAGTGTTGTCATTCTGCTGGCTTCGATTCGAATTTTAGTCGCAAATGGTTTGATATCTTTCGCTTTTACCATTCCATTTTCCAAGAGCTCCGCATAGCCAGAGATGGCATGCAATGGGCTTTTCAGCTCATGAGAAACATTTGCAGAAAACTCCTGTCTAATAAGGGACGCCTTGTGAATCTCCTCCTTATCTTTTTTTAGCTGTTCCTGCTGATAGTGGATTCGCTTTAATAGAGGGGCCACTTCCTCGTATTTTTCCTCATTTACGTGCTCCATGGGATTATCTAGATTAATGTTATTAATAGGTTCAATAATCATTTTGGAAATCCGCGAAGCTAGAACTATGGAGAGAATCAGTGCTATAAGCATTACAATACAAATAGGCTGCGCAAAGTCAACAAATAAGGTCCATATAGCCATCTGAACTATAGATAATCTTAATACCGATCCGTTATCTAATTTCATAGCAGAATATAACTGCTTTTCCGCCAAGGTGCTTGAATATCTGACACTCTCGCCATAGCCTTTATCCAATGCTTCTTTTATCTCTTCCCTTTCAAAATGGTTCTCCATTTTCGCTTTATCTGCCTTGGTATCGTATAAAACTTTTCCATTTGCATCCACCCAGGTTACCCTGTATTCCTTAGTTTCCAGGGTGTCGAGATATTTCTGTCCGGACATATTTACCCCTTGAACTGCGAGCTCAGTTTCCACCTTTAGCTGCCTCATCTGAAGCTTGGAAAAATAGTCATAGGACACTCCCAAAATGAATATTAGTGACGATAAAAACACAACTATCGCAACGATCCATATTGCATTAAATATTTTTTTATTCATATTTATCCTTCCATTTTATAACCTACACCACGCACTGTTTTTATCATGTCTCCACATTCATAAAGCTTGGTTCTAAGGGTGCCGATATGCACATCCACCGTCCTTGTTTCTCCAATAAAATCAAGGCCCCAAACGTAAGTTAGAAGCATTTCTCTGGTATAAACCTGGCCTGGGTTTTCCGCTAAAATTTTCAATAATTCATATTCCTTCAAGGTTAAATTTGCCTTTTTATCTTTAACTATAACCACGTGCCTTCCCTCGTCTATGGTTATTTCGCCACATTTAATCTCCTTTGACTTTCTTTTGGGCGTAGTTCTTCTAAGTACCGCCTTCACTCGTGAAATCATCTCCATCATGCCAAATGGCTTGGATAGATAATCGTCGGCGCCACTATCAAGGCCAATTACCTTATCAAATTCACTACTTTTTGCAGTCGCCATAATCACTGGTATTTCTTCCGTTTCAGGGGAACTTTTGAGTCGTTTTAATATGCTTATTCCATCCTCTCCAGGAAGCATTATATCTAATATTATCATCTCAGGTTTTGTCTCCTTTAATGCCTCCCAAAATGCCTTTCCATCTGGCAGACCACAAGCCTCAAAATCCGATGCTTTAAGGGTATATACCATCAGTTCGCGAATACTACTGTCATCTTCAACACAAAAAATCATAAGAGGCCTCCCTAAAAAATTTTTTAGTATGGGACTTATTATATGGCCGGAATGTAAAATGTGTTATCAGGGTGGTGTAAAATTTAAGTAAAAAAAAAGCACCCGGACTTATTGTCTGGATGCTTCTTACATTTACTATATTCATGCTTTCTATATTTATAATTTTCCTTACGATTCGTTTACGAGTTTTCCAGTCATGTGCTCGATGGTTAGTTCTAAGCACTGCACTCTTTTTAGTGCATTTTCTAACTCCTTTTGTATGTACTCTTCGTCATCGGTAAATTTGTAGCAGAGCTCAGTGCAGATTTTTCTTGCCATTTCTTCGTCTGTAATGAGTTTTATCCTGCCAAATACCACTACACTTTTTATGTTTAGAGCCCAGTCTCCCTCTTTTCTATAGCCCTTATCGTAGACGCAAAAACTAACCTTATCACATTTTGAAATGGCATCTATTTTATGACCAACCTTCGCGCCGTGAAAGTATATTTTTCCATCTTCTTCACTATAAAAATGTGTGATTGGAATCCCATATGGATAACCATCGTCACCCAGCATGGAAAGAACTCCACGAGGTTCTTCCTTAAGTATTTTTTTACATTCTTCTTCGCTAATTTGTTGTTTAAATCTTCGCATTTTTCTAAACATTTTGGTCTCCTAAAATCACTTACAAATCTTTCTCAAAATTTTTTCTAAATCTTTTATAACTTATTTCTCCGACTGAGTTAACACCCAGGCAAAGGCCTTTGCTGTTCTTATGTCTGAGTCCTTGAAATGATTTCCTTCGTTCCACTCAAGTGTGCAATTTATTTGTTTTTTTAGCAACTCATATGTGGCTTTCATTTTATCGCCAACCTGAGACATAACTGGATTTTTTGTTTTTTCTTCCTTGTTTCCTAAGCTTAGATAAACATTATCTGTGAGTATTTTTTTCTGAGAAATGTGCTCATAAAAATTAGGAAACCAAAGGGAAGGCGAAGCTGCCGCAACCCCTGTAAATATATCGGTTTCATAGGCACTCCACAAGGCAAATAAAGCAGCAAGTGAATATCCACCTATGTACAATTTTTTCCCATTTAACACATCATTTTTTATGATATCTAGCACCTTTTCCAATGTCTTATTTGCTCTTCCTGCAAATGGAATTTTCCCAAAGGCCGCAGGTGCTTCCCAGGGTGACAAATCGCCATTCCAATCATCAACCTTTATGGTTATGAGAGAGAAATCATCTCCTGCTAATTCTTTTATTTTTTTGACTTCATTTTCCATTACAGAAAGGTCATTTTCATCTACCATTTGAATCAAAATATTATTTGAATTTTCATTGCCAAATTTCTGTATCACAACCTCACCTCACGCCACATTTTTTTGCTTACTTTTTTACAATTTTATATCCCTATTATCTCACTCCCATCCACATTTTACAACGACCTATTTTTATCATCTACTTTCACCTTTACAATGTCCTTTTATTTCTTCTGATGGCGGCCATTCTATCCATGTCACCATTCTTTATTACGCGGTCGATGGCAGCCACGATTTTTTCCTTGCGGCTTAAGAAGTTCGGTCCTGTGAGGTTTGCGGCAACTGTGTGATGAGTGATAAATGCGCAATCACAGGTAAGATTTTCCACAAATGTTTTTAATTCTATGAGCATTTCTTTTTCTGAAAGTGGGTCGAATTCTCCGCGCTGTGCCTCCTCTAAAAGTGGGGTTCCAGGGAATAATGTGAGGCCGCCGGTTCCGACTAACATCGGCTTACACTGGCTAAATATTTTCGCTGAATTTATAGCATGCTCGTGGCTGTGCTCCCTGCCTGCAACTCCATTTAAAAATGTCATCCAATAGTCGATTCCAGCCTCCTCAAGCTTATGACACTGCTCCAAAATATCCTCTGCATGATAGCCTTTGTGGATTCTGTCAAGGGTCCAGTCGTCGCCACTTTCAACTCCAAGTGATATTTCTTTCATGCCGAGTTCTTTTAATATTTTAAGCTCTTCCACTGCTTTATTATTTAAATCCGTTACCCTTCCTGCAAGATAAATGTATTCCATTTTTGGAAGATATTTATTAATCATTTCAAATATTGGCTTAAGCTTGTCAAATGTTAATACAAGGGGATTCGCAGACAAAAGCTGAATGGTAGTTGAATTAGGCGCCATTGTTGCAATTTCTTTGAGATCTTCCTCAATCCACTCCATTGGCTGAAGTCTAAAATCCACATCCTTGTACATAGTACAGAACTTACATTTATTGTGTGTACATCCCTGAGATATTTGTAAAAGGGGAAATGTTGGCCAATATGGGTTTCTATAAACTGTTCCTGTAAAATGCATTTTGCTACCTCCTAGTATGTTTTTTCACTGAATTTCTGCTGTTTTTACTCTTTTACCATGATGCCTTAACCATCTCTACTCCAAGCTCATAAACCTCTTTTTTCGAATCCTGAAATACAGTTTCATGGTGCTTTTGCTTTTCCTCAGGATTAAACATATCCCAATCAAATCTGCTGTAATCCTTGACCTGCAGCGTATTGCCGGCGATATAAATCTTGGTGTCACCTACTGCATCATTAAATCCTCCTGCATAACGATTTAACATTTCTTTGTACCCGAGTGGTTCGTAATAATCATTTTCCGCATTGCTTGTCATAATAAATAAAACTGGAATCTTATTTATAGGATAACGATGCGGATTATTTTTATAGGTCAGGGACTGAAATATTAATCTTTCGTACAATGCCTTGAAGCCCGCTGATACATCTCCAAGATAATTAGGAGTTCCGATGATTAATCCGTCAGCTTCTCTAATTGACTGAAGCACCTGAGCAAGGCCGTCTTTAAATATACATTTACCCTCATTTGGCGCGAGCTTGCAGGCAAAACAAGACATACAACCGTTATATTTATCTAAACTGTAAAGATTATATTCTTCCACTGTTGCGCCCCCTTTTCTTGCGCCTTCAGCCGCCTCTTTTACTAATGTTGATGTGTTCCATCCAATTCTTGGACTTGCATTAATTGCTACTATTTTTTTCATGCATTTTTCCTCTTTCTTTCCTAATTGTCTTTTGATTTTTTTGTTTCAGTTTTCTAAAATTCACTTAATTCTTTGAAGGCTTGCCTCCCAAGAATTTCCTTACGTTTCTTCGTTGCAATCTTATCTTGCGATTTTATCTTACAATCTTATCTTGATTATTTCTACTTACAAAAGTATAATTATGTTATATTTTATTACATTTATGCGTTTTTGTAAGAAAGGCGGGTCCCATGACTGACAGAACTAAAATATGGATTGCAAATACCATGCGTGATATTATGGCGAAGAAACCTATTGATAAAATTAGGGTGACTGAGATTTGTAAAGAGGCTCAGATAGAGCGGCCTACATTTTATTACCACTTTAAAGATAAATATGACCTTGTTGCTTGGATTTTTTTCTCTTCTGCTTATAACACAAACATAATTGACATAAAATCCGCTGCAGAGGCTCTAAATTCCATGAAGAACGATTTTATATTCTACAAGCGAGCCTACGAGGATAATTCTCAGAATCCTTTATGGAAATATATGGTGGAGTATTTTGTGAAACGTTATGCAGACATTGCCAGGGAAAGGCTTGAAACCGAAGTTTTGGATACACAGTTAGTCTACAGCATCCGTCTGTACTGCTACGGAGCCGTGGGTATGACTAGAGAATGGCTCCTAAATGATAACATTACACCGGCTGAAACTGCAGTAACCATGATGTTTAACTCCATGCCGGAAGCTATGAGGCAAATCTACTTTTAAAAAAGTTACTTCGGTAAAACCGATGCCTGCTGGAAAGTGGAGGGCATCGGAATTGCTTCTTTTCGCCAAAATCGATGCCCACTGAAAAGTGCCGGGCATCGAAAAAGAAACTTTTTGCTTAATTCGATGCCTGCTGGAAAGTGGAGGGCATCGGAAAAGCTTCTTTTTGCCAAATTCGATGCCTGCTGGAAAGTGCCGGGCATCGAAATTGCTTCTTTTCGCTAAATTCGATGCCTGCTGGAAAGTGGAGGGCATCGAAATAGCTTCTTTTCGCCAAAATCGATGCCCACTGGAAAGTGCCGGGCATCGGAAAAGCTTCTTTTTGCTTAAATCGATGCCCACGTAAAACCACCGGGCATCGGAAAAGCTTCTTTTTGCCAAAATCGATGCCCACGTAAAACCACCGGGCATCGGAAAAGAAACTTTTCGCTTAAATCGATGCCCACGTAAAACCGCCGGGCATCGGAAAAGAAACTTTTTGCCAAAATCGATGCCCACGTAAAACCGCCAGGCATCGAAAAAGCAAGTTTATGTTAAATTCGATGCCCACTCAAAACCGACGGGCATCGGAATTGCTTCTTTTCGCCAAAATCGATGCCTGCTGGAAAGTGGAGGGCATCGGAAAAGCTTCTTTTCGCCAAATTCGATGCCCACATAAAACCGCCGGGCATCGAAAAAGAAACTTTTTGCTTAATTCGATGCCCACTCAAAACCGCCGGGCATCGGAATTGCTTCTTTTCGCCAAAATCGATGCCCACATAAGACCGTCGGGCATCGGAAAAGCTTCTTTTTGCCAAATTCGATGCCCACATAAAACCACCGGGCATCGGAATTGCTTCTTTTCGCCAAAATCGATGCCCGCTCAAAACTCGCTGTCATAAAAAATATTCATACTTCACACCATTGCATTTATAACCCTATTTAATGTATAATATCTGTAATTGATTAATGCTTACAATGTTATTATTATATTTGACTAACAAACGGAGGATTCTAAAATGAAAGAATTATTTTACGTAATTAATTTACCACAGGGTTTGCATGCCCGTCCTGCCGCAAAGCTTGCTGAGGTTGCAAGTGCAGCTAAGAGTTTGGTTACGGTAGAGAAGGATGACCTTCAGGCCAATGCCAAAAGCGTTTTGCAGATTCTTAAGATAAATGTAAAGCAGCACGAAAAAGTAACTATCAGAATCGAAGGTGAGGATGAAGAAGAGGTTGCTGAAAAGATTGATAAGATTCTTCAGTCACATCCTGCTGAAAAGCTTGATGGCACTAAGGTTTTCCGTATTGCATTTTTCGGAAGTAAGGATTATGACAGAGTTTATTTTTCACAGCTTAGTCATGAAAAGGGTGACCATACTTACAACTCACACATTCATTTCTTTGAGCCTCGTCTCACTGAGGAAACAGTAGAGCTTGCAAAGGGTTACGACGCTGTTTGTATATTTGTAAATGATGAGTGTAATTCAAAGGTTATAGAGACTCTTCACGAGTTTGATATACATTTAATTTTGCTTCGTTGTGCAGGCTTTAACAATGTGGATTTGAAGGTTGCCAAGGAATTTAATATGACGGTTCTTCGTGTTCCTGCTTATTCACCTTATGCAGTTGCAGAGCATGCCATGGCTATCTTACAGGCGGCTAACCGTCGTCTCCACAAGGCTCATAACAGAGTTCGTGATAACGATTTTGAGCTGAGTGGATTAGTTGGTCTCGACCTTCACAATAAGGTTGCAGGCGTTCTTGGAACAGGAAAAATCGGTCAATGCTTTGCTCGTATTTGTAAGGGTTACGGCATGACTGTTATTGGCTGGGATGCCTATCCAAACCAGAGTCTTGTGGATGAGGGACTTCTTACCTACTCATCTCTTGACGATGTAATTAGTAAGGCTGATCTTATCTCTCTTCATGCGCCGCTTATTATGGGCGAGGGCGGAACCTATCACCTTATTGACAGGGAAAGAGTTGACAAAATGAAAGACGATGTAATGCTTATAAATACAGCCCGTGGCGCACTCATTGATAATGAGGCTCTTCTCCATGGACTTAGAAGCAAGAAATTCCACGCAGTTGCATTAGACGTTTACGAGGGCGAGGATCAAAATGTATATGTAGACCGCTCAAGTGATGTTATTTCAAATGATATTACAGCCAGACTTCAGTTCTATCCACAGGTGCTTTTAACCTCACACCAGGCTTTCTTTACAAGAGAAGCACTTCAGGCTATAGCAACTGTTACCATGGAAAATGTATTGAATTATATTACCGGTAAGGATTACGGAAATGCACTTGTTGAATATAAGGAGTAAATATTTTAGCAATTAATTTCATATAAATATACAAATAATTTAACAGCAAAAAAACACCTGCGTCACTTGGTTAAGCCTTAATATTTAAGGCATTTCCAAGTTCGCAGGTGTTTTAAATTATTCACGTTATTATATCATAAATTTCTTATAATTTTTCCACTTTTCTAATCACTTTTTTTAGAAAATTTTTCCACTTTTCTAATCCAGATTTCTTGTAAATTTTCCTTAAAATTTTCCCTATTAATTCTCTTTTTTATCCAGGATCTCAGCAGCCTCTTTCATAAGCTCTATAATTGGAAGATGCTGTGGACATACGCTTTCGCACTGTCCGCAGGCGATACAGTCTTCAGCCTTTCCATGAGTAGCTGTAACTCCTGAATAAAAATTCTTAGATCTCCAGTCGTCAGGATATCTTCTAAGAGTATTGATGGTTCTAAATACATCTGGAATACTGATGTTCATAGGACAACCGTCAACGCAGTATTTACAAGCAGTACAACCAATCTGAGGAACACTTAAAATATCATCCGTAACCTCATTAATAACGGCCATTTCTTCTTCAGAAACCGGCTCAAAATTGGTAAAGGTTTTAAGATTATCTTCCATCTGATCTTCGGCTGACATTCCAGAAAGGATAGTCATTATTCCAGGAAGTGAACCTACATAACGAAGAGCCCATGAAGCCATGGAATCATTCGGTCTTACAGCCTTAAAACGAGCCTCATTCTCAGGAGTCATATTAGCAAGCATACCACCGCGTACAGGCTCCATTACGATAATAGGAATATTTCTCTTATGAAGAATGTCATATAATTCTCCAGAACGAACTACAGGGTTAGTTCTGTCCAGATAGTTAAGCTGAATCTGTACAAATTCAATCTCCGGATGAGAATCCACAATCTCCTCAAGAAGCTCAGGGCTTCCATGAAATGAGAATCCGAAATGCTTAATCTTGCCTTCCTCTTTCTTTTTAACTCCCCATTTAAAACAATCATATTTTACATAAGTATCATAGTTGTTACCATCCTCTACTGAGTGTAAAAGATAGAAGTCAAAGTAATCAACTCCGGCACGCTCAAGCTGCTCGTTAAAGATTCTTTCAATATCCTCTTCCTTCTTAATCTCCCAGGCAGGCAGCTTAGTTGCAATGGTAAAGCTGTCTCTAGGATAACGCTTAACTACTGCCTCTCTGGCAACTACCTCACTTTTTCCACCATGATATACATAGGCAGTATCAAAATAGTTAAGTCCGGATTTCATGTAACTATCGACCATCTTACATACGCGGTCCATCTCGATTTCGCCATCCTTTTCAGGAAGTCTCATTAATCCAAAGCCCAGTTTAGGCATTTTCTCAACATCAATAGCCATATCGCTCTCCTTTCACATTGTTATAAAATTTTCAACCTTAAAAAAATACCCAAATATAATCTAATCGAGTCACGTATTTATGGATGTAATTATACACATTTTATCATTTGAAAACTATCCTAAAAATATGATATAAATATCATTTATTATTCTTCCTAATCTTATTCTAATAAAACAGATACCCTTCCAGATATGCCAAATCAGCCCCTTACATTAATTTTTCTGTATTTACTAGGTGTAACTCCGGCATACTCATGAAACTTTTCGGTAAAATAACTCTGGCTTGGAAAGGCCAAAGTTGCCGCTATTTCTGAAATCTTATAGTCTGAATACTTAAGCATATTTTTTGCTGTTTCAAGTTTTTGATGTCTTATATAATCACTTATGGAAATTTCCATTTCCTTCTTAAAGAGCCTGGATAGATAACTGGGGTTAACCCCTATAAACTCAGATAATTCTTCCATTGTTATTCTTTTATGAAGGTTATCATAAATGTAATTAATACATTCCACAATATGCTTGGAATTAATCATTCTATTATTTAATTCCTTCATTTTCTTCGCATATGCCATACACATTGCAGGATGCAACTCCTGAATTCCTTCCTTATCGTGACATTTATCCACCTTAAGTATATAAAAATCACTTAAACCATAGGCCTCTGATAAATTCATTCCGCCATAAATACAATATCTTGCAACCATAGCAGCTGTAATGGCAAAATGGTATTTTAGGTTCTGAAGACTGTCCTCAGAAAGCTTTCCAAGTCCCTCCTTATCCATAAAGGGCTCCTCTATAAGCATCTCCTTAAGCCTTTCCACATCTCCGACTCTAATGGTATTGTAAAAATCTATTTCCGGTTTAAAGGGAGCTCTAAAAAAATTCTCTTCTCTTCTTACGAAATCCCTATAAAACATTTCTTTTTCTATGCTCATTATATAGTACTCCTTTCATATTTTAAATTATATCATTAAAACGACAAAAAAGAAATGAAAAAGATATACCAGTATAATTATGTGTGTATACTAGAAGAAAAAGTGTCAATTATAATTTAGGAGGTAAGTTATGTTACTTAATAGAGGCGTAAACCTTGGTGGTTTTTTATCACAATGTGATCATAAAACAGTTCATTATGATTGTTTTATGTCTGAATGGGATATTAAGAGAATTGCCAATTGGGGTTTTGATCATGTCAGACTCCCTATTGACTATGAATCATTAGAAAATGAAGAAGGCAAGAAGCTCAATTCCGGATATGATATTATTAAAAATATAATTTCCTGGTGTGAAGAATACAACCTCTCTGTAGTTTTGGATCTTCATAAAACCTATGGATACACCTTTGACAATGCAGGTGATTCTTTAAAAAATAATCTTTTCCGTGAAGAAGAGCTTAAGGTTAGATTTTTAAACCTGTGGAAGGAAATTGCATCTACTTTTAAAAGCTATAAAAATGTAGCATTTGAGCTTTTAAATGAGGTGGTAGAAGAATCTAATTCTGAAGAGTGGAATAAACTAATAAAAAGAGCTATAGAAACCGTTAGAAGTGTTGCTCCTGACAACTACATTATATATGGTGGAATTCAGTGGAACAGTGCAAAGACTCTTAAATTCCTTGATCCACCTACGGATGATAAGGTAATTTATACATTTCATTTCTATGAACCACTGCTATTCACCCACCAGAAAGCTTACTGGGTTGAAAATATGAATCCGTTTTGGACCATTAACTACCCTGAATCAAAAAAGTATTATGCTTCCAAATCTGAAGCTTTAGGTGATCAGGGAAAGCCTGTCTACGAATCAGATTCTCCATTCATAGGAAAAGAATTTCTGGAAGAAATAGTTTTAGAGGCTGTAAATGCTGCTAAAGAAGCTTGTGTAGGGCTTTATTGCGGCGAATTTGGAGTTATTGATAAAGCTCCCCTGGATGCAACCAAGAGATGGTTTGAAGACGTGGATGCTATATTTAGAAAATATCAGATTGGATATGCTATTTGGAATTATAAGTACAAGGATTTTGGAATCGCCGATGCTCATTATAACGAGATTCGAGACGACCTTTTAAAATTATGGAATAGTTAAAATTTACTTCTTATAAATTGAAAAAAATGAAAAGAAAATGGGAAAAAGGTGAAATGTATTATTAATATATTTCACCCTTTTTTCTATTTTCTGTTTTTTAACAATGAATCTGGTTTAAAATGTATAATTTATTCCTACTCTTCCACCCTTGCGCACACAAGCCTGTTAGAATTCATGTCATGATACAAATATATATTATCCCCTGAAACATCTAATTCCATAACTATTTCCTTAAATGCTTTGCTAGGATTTTCTTCATCATCTATTAGATTTTTTGATTCTTTAAGAACATTTAAATCAAAGCGGATGGTCTTCTCATTTTCAAAAATGGCATTGTATAAAATGCCTGATTCTACAAGATCCTGGAAGAAATGACTTCCATAGGATAATTCAGGATTATAGCCTACCTTAGAGGCTGCTATCTCACATACGGCGTCAAATTCACTTATATCTGAAAAGCTTGTAGGCACACCAAGTTCCGGTGAGGAAGTTCCGATTCTTCCAGGCACCATTAATAACATATGTTTATTTTGTTCTCTCATTTTCCAGTTAATGTCACCTATAATTTTTGCGATTCGACTCTTATCCTGATAAGGCATATTGTAATAATTAAAAGGATCCACATATACGATTTTATCCAGTTTTTCTGCCCTGGAAAGCCCCATAGCAGAGCCCTTGCACTCAAAGATTACATTTTCTTCTTTTAGGTTTTCAGGTATCTTAAGTTCATCCACATCCTGATATACCTGCAGTGGTCGGCACTGTAAAAGGTTTATTACATAATCTCCTGTTTCAGAGAAATTAATGGTAAATTCTATATCTACAGGCTGTCTGTATTTATCCTGAAGAACCTTTAATATCTCCTTCATCTCGGCCATTAATATATCCTTCTCAACAATTCCTGCACAGGAAATGAATTCGATATTTCTATTCTGTCCCCTTTCACGGAACATGCTTTCTGTCTCATAATCATGCTCTAAAAGAAGCTTTTTAAGATACATTGGCATATATGGCTCAATCTTATCTAAAGTCACTCTTTCGAGCTGTCTACTGCTCCTATTCATAAGCTCTAATTTTCTCTGAGAATAACGATGCTTCTCGATGGAGGTTTTGGCAGCAATAACCTTTGGCATATCAAGACTTACAAGCCTTGGATACGACCCCTCCGTTCTATCAACAGCAGAGGTTCCAAGTCCCATAACAAGTCTAAGCATTCCTGCATTCTGATCTATTATTTCCATGAATTTATAAGGACTGTAGGAGTAACCAACACCTGCTGCACAAGGCATATAATACTCTCCATAATAGGAGCCTGACACTCTCTGAACAAGTAATGCCATCTGCTCATCTCTCTTTTGTAATCCCCTTCTCTTTCTATAGTCCAGAGCAGACTTACTCATGGTACTTGCATACACTACTCTAATAGCATTTTCAATCTCTTCCAATCTCTGTTCTATACTACCTGAATTAGAACAGAAAACAGACTCATATTTTCCTGCAAAGGCATTTCCAAATCCATCCTCCAAAATAGAACTAGACCTCACAATCACAGGATTCTGGCCATAATAATCCAGCATACTTATAAGCTGCTCTTCCAAATCCTTTGAAAACTTTCCTGAATACAAATGCTCTGCAAACTCGTCAGCCAGTGAAAAATATTCTTCATCACTTCTCTGTCTTATTCTTAAATCCCAAAATTTATTCTCCACAATGTATGAATAAAACACATCTGAGCCTATGTAAAATGAATCGTGAGGCTCCATTTTAGCATATATTTCCGGACAATTATTCTCTACCAGTTTTCTTGCAAGGAGCATACCACAGGCCTTTCCACCTATCATGCCTGTTCCTATCATTCTGGATTTTACATTAAGATAATCCTCCGGCTTAAAATTCTTTTTTATAAGCTTTCTAAGACGTTCATCCCTGGTCATCATGATGTTACACATTCTTCTACAATTATCCTTAACATCATTTCCATTATCATATAAGAGCTTTGTGAGGGTGAAGAAACGATGCCAGCTGTCCACATTATCGGTCTCAGTGGTAGAACCCACTCTGTCAAGAGTCGTATAGAAACGGCTTGCTAAAACTCCATCTAATATAGGATTAAACTCCCCTGTTTCAGGGTTATAAAGATGCGGTAAAAACATGGTTTCTGAGTCTCTTCGCCATATTTTATCAGGCCTTACATAGATATTTATATCGTCAGAATAAACATCTAAGAAAAGCTGCGTGGTTTCCCTTATTTTTGAAACTGCATGACTTGAATGCTTTCCCCTTATTACAGGGAAAAATGCCACTGTATCCAGGATAAATAAAAACGGGCAGGTTACCTGAAAGAAATTCCCCATCATAAGGTCAGTAGCCCATGCAGTCTGTAATTCCGACAAACAGTCAAATACATAAAACGCATCTCTACCCTCTCTGTCTATTAATTCATGAATCTCAACTGTAAAGTCTTCAAAACGATGAGACAGATTTACATTTACGATTTTTAAGCCCTCCATCTCCTCTAAAAGAGGCTCGTGGGAAGCAAATCTTATATATATAAGATTTCTTTTATCCTCTATAGCCTGCTTTACATAAGGCTTTACAAACAGCTTAAATTCATCTAGATCGTCAACTCTAAAAACAACATTATCTCCCAGCCTGATGTTATCAAACGCCTTATCCATTTGTTCAATTCCTGATTTTACTCTATCAAATGCAGCCATAATATTCCCCTCTCCTTAACGTATTTACTTGAATATTTCCTGATTTTTTCCAGTGAAATTTACCAAAAATTCCAAAAAAAAAGCAGACAAAGAAAACCTCTCCAGGCGCCTTTGTCTGTTTATGTTTGTATTATATCACATTAAATATAGAGTGGCAACTTACTTAAGTCTAACTCTTTTAATATTTTTCATTTTTCATTATAATCCAGAAATCCCTTTTCCGTTATCCTATAATGCTTTTTCTGAAGGATGGTTTTTAAAATCATTCTTACATAGTTTTGATTGCCGAAAAATATTTTTATCTGGCGTTTTCTTGCATTCTCAATTCTCTGCCATTTAAACATTTGATTGCCTTTTACGACATAGGAATTTGAGGAATATTTTTCCATAAGTAATTTATCAATACTATTAATGTCATCCATCATTCTTTTATTGGCAGATTTACTTTTATCTGTCGAAACACCGCCAACAGTCTCATAATATATAACTCCCTTATCCAAATATGAGATTTTCTCCTTATGAAGTAGGAAAATACTTTGAGTCAAATCCTCACAATAACGCACTTTCCCAACTAATTCCTCTAAGCATTTTTTGAATCTAAGACGCTCATGGAACATGCTTGCACCTACAATCCACCCATGATTTACAAGGATGTTATTACGTATTCTTTTTATATCATTTTTTTCAAATGCACAAATATCATAAGGGAAACTAATATCTTCCAATATAAGCTTATCATTTTCTTTTCGGTAACCCTTTATTTTTCCAAAGCACATGGCTGAATCTTCTGCTGACATCTTTTCATATACATTTTTTAAAACGTTTTTATTATACAGTAAATCTCCTGCACCAATAAGCTTTACATACTTCCCATCTGCAACAGATAATGCATCATAAACATTTCTTACTGTTCCCACATTTTCTTCATGAACTGAAAGCTTATAATCAAAAAAATCATTATCTTCAAGATATTTTTTTGCATAGCTTACACAATCATTTGAAGATGCGTCATCAGCAAGGACGATATTATATTCCATATTTTTTTGTTTTAAAATTGAATCAATAGTATTTTTTATACTTTTATTATCAGCATTATAAAGCAGTATTATTACAGTAAACTTCATATCACTTATCCTTTTATTTTTTAGTTTTTCATTTAAAATTCTAGCATTTTTTGTGGGTAAAGACAACTTATAAGTTATTTCTTAAAGTATTACTGCGCTTCATTTTCCTTATTTTTTTATCTATTTACCTAATTCTTTCATGGTATACTCTGTATCTTCATCAATCATTTCAATCATGATTTTTGCGAACTTAGGATCAAACTGAGTACCACTGCATCGTTCTATCTCATTTCTTACTTCCTCCTGTGGAAGTGGATAACGATAACTTCTATTACTTGTCATGGCATCATAGGCATCTGCAACCGCTATTATTCTTGCTTCTACAGGAATATTTTCTCCTGAAAAGCCATCCGGATATCCCTTTCCATCATAGCGTTCATGGTGCCACTTAGCACCTTCTGAAAGCTTTGGCATCTCCTTTATCTCGCCTAGAATTTTGGAGCCTAAAACAGGATGAATTTTTATGATTTCATATTCTTCATCTGTAAGTTTGTCCGGTTTATTAATAACAGTGTCAGGAACACCGATTTTTCCTACATCATGAAGAAGTCCCATCATATAGATATCTTCCAAAAACTGTCCGGTATAGCCTGCTCGTCTTGCTATTTCTTTGGAATACTTGGCAACTCTGTTGGAATGACCATTAGTATAAGTATCCTTAGTATCAATTGCTGAAGCGAGAGCTGATACTACGTGTAAAAACAGCTTTTCATTTTCTCTTGTTTTCTTTTCAACCTCTTCTGCTAAGTTTTTCTGAAGATGCTCCAGTTCAATCATATTTCTTACACGCAGAATCAGAATTTCAGGCACAAATGGTTTTTTAATAAAATCCTTTGCCCCCTGTGAAAGACCTTTAACTTCAGTTCCCTCACTGTCATCAGCTGTAAGAAAAATAACCGGTATATCTTTAGCTTTCTCTATTTTCCTAAGCTCCTTAATGGTTTCAAAACCATCCATTTCAGGCATTTTTACATCTAGTAATATTAAGTCAGGAATATCATTTTCTTTAATATATTCAAGTAGCTTAACACCTGATTTCATAGCTGTCACACGCATATTAGCCTTACTTAAAATATGCCCCGCTATCTTTAAATTAACCTCGTCATCATCAACAACAATTACCCAATCAGCCATTTGTATCCTCCTTATGTCTCGACTTTATCTTGCGTATAATTCTCATGGTTTTAACCTTAAAAACATCATCTTTTAATCTTCAAAAACCGTTTTTATCTTCCCAATTAAATCTTTATAATCCTTTTCAAATTCATGATATTTTTCTATAACATATCTTGCATTTTCACTTTCGGCAGCCTTCTCTAATTCTAATGCTTTTTCAGCCAGATTATTGGCTCCGATAGTCGCAGAAATACTCTTTAATCCATGAATTTTAACCTCAAAATCATACCAGTTTTCAGTGTCACAGGCTTTACTTAGAGCTTTTATTCTCTCTTTATAATCTTCCACATAATCAGTCACAAGTTCCATATAAAACTCAGTCTCTCCACTGCAAAAACCAAGTGCCTTCTCTGTATCAAGTCCTATTGCACGTAGCTTATCAATTTGAGTTTGATTTAACGAATTTTTGTCATTAAAATCACTTTTATAATTTGCATCGCTTACGTTATTAAGTTCACTTGTATCATTTAATTCACTTTCACTTTTAAACTCAAATATTTCGTCGTTGCCATCGCCTACACTGTCAAACTCAAATACCTCGTCATCATCGCCTACACTGTCAAACTCAAATATCTCATCATCGCTGCCTTTTTTCTCATGTTTATTCTCATGTTTTTCTTCTATCTTTCTCCACTCAGTCTTTTCATCAGGAAGCCATACAGAAAGCTTTTTCTCCATCTGTACAACATCGATTGGCTTTGTAAGATAGTCATCAAAACCTGCCTCTAAATATTTATCCTTAGAACCGGATATAGCATTGGCAGTAAGGGCTATAACAGTGCATCCCTTTGGAATCAGCTTCTCCTTCTTTAACTGGTCAAGAGTTTCTATTCCGTCCATCTTTGGCATCATATGATCTAA
This sequence comes from Lachnospiraceae bacterium, assembly GCA_024696825.1. Taxonomy (GTDB): domain Bacteria; phylum Bacillota; class Clostridia; order Lachnospirales; family Lachnospiraceae; genus JAEEJA01. The sequence goes on along the minus strand of JAILGL010000049.1, from coordinate 6,932 downwards.
GAAAACAATATCATATTTCTTATAACGCATTTTTTCTATGGTTTCTACTCCGGACATTGCTTCATCCGGAACAATTCCATTTCTCTTCATAAGGTTTCTTGCCACCTTAAGATTTAATTCATTGTCATCTACCAACAGGACATTGGCATCCTTAACATAAAGATATTCTTCCTCTCTGTCACCTTCTTCACTGTGACTCATTCTTTCCTCATACTTTCCTATTGGCTCTTCATTTATAATCTTTTGATCGATTTCAAAATAGAAGGTTGAACCCTTTCCGTATTCACTTTCCATCTGAAGGGAGCTTCCCATCATCTCTAAAAGCTTTGTAACTACGGACATTCCAAGTCCTGTTCCCTCTATATTTCTATTTCTGATTTCATCAAGTCTTGAGAAAGATTCAAACATTTTTTTCTTATCTTCCTCACGAATTCCTATGCCTGTATCCTTTACAAAAACCTGTAAGGTAAAGGAATCACCCTCCCTCTTTTTAGTCCACATTTTAAGGGTAACCTGACCTTCTTCAGTGTATTTTACCGCATTAGTAAGAAGGTTCATTATAACCTGGCGAATTCGCACATCATCGCCATAAAGGGTACTTGGAAGACTTTCATCTATCTGAAGTATAAGCTCAAGCTTCTTCGCCTTAGCCCTTTCAGAAATGGAATTTTCAAGGTCATTTATAAGAGATAAAACGCTGTATTTTACAGGTACAACCTTCATCTTTCCATCTTCTATTTTTGAAAAATCCAAAATGCTGTTAATTAGTGAAAGAAGGGTGCGTCCCGAAGACCTTATACTCTTGGCATAATCCTTAATATCTTCGTCATCCGACTCTCTAATTATCATTTCATTCATTCCAAGAACTGCATTTATAGGGGTTCTAATCTCATGGGACATCTGCGCCAAAAACTGACTCTTAGCCTTACCTGCTGCAATAGCTGCATCCGCCGCCTCTGAGAGCTGCTCATTAGTTTTTGCCTGAATATTTATAAAGTCTGTAATAAGCTTGTAAACCATAAATATACAAAGTAAAAATGTAACGAGACATAATATTACAAGTATTATTACATGGGCATAAACCTTCCAAACATTTGAAACAACGTATACTGTAAAGCTTGACTCCTCATTTCTGGATGCATATAGGATTTTATGGGTACCATCATAGTCCTTAATAATATGTCCCTTTTCATCATCAGGTCTAATCTCTGCATATGGTAATGAATTTACGTTTTTAGCCTTATGCTGAGTCATCTGGTACTTACCATAAGGATGATTTATAATCTCACCTTCCGGATCTACAAGAAATGCATATCCATTTTTACTATAGCTGTCACCGAGAATCTGAACCAGCTTATCCATGAAAAAGTCTATTCCAAATATACCTAAAAACTCACCTGTTTTGGCATCATATACCATTTCAGAAATGGTTACGCAATATCCACCTGTCTGATCATCAAAATATGGATCAGATATGCTCCAACCCTTATCTGATTTAGAGGTATCTATGTACCACTGTCTTTCTTCAACCTTCCAGCCCTCGTCCGGCTCCCAGCCGTTACTCATATATACTGTATGTTCAAGGTCCGGATTAGTCATATAGGTAACGGAAATCTCAGGATATTGCTCCGTTATATTTTTAAGATATTCAACTGTCCCCTCATAATCATCCATCATTTCAGGATGGGTTGAGATAACACTTACAAACATATCCAATATACTTTTCTGGGTATTAATCCATTCAGAAAGCTGATATTCATACTTCTCAGCTTCTTTTTCCGTCTGAGTATTACCCCATCTGTAGGAGGATAAAATGTTTGTATAAAGGCTTAGAAACATGGCTAAAAACATGATTATCATAATAATGCTTCTAAACCTTTTATTAATACTTCTAGTCTTTTTGGTTTTAGTTTTATTTTTTTCTATCTTGTAGGTAGACACAATGCTATTGTAAGACATTATCTGTTCCATCATTTCTGATAGACGCTTGCCTGCCTTATGGATAGATGCCATCTCATCTTCATAGTCTTTATTCTCTTTTACATATTCCTTGCTGGAATGAGTAACTATAAGACTCAGTGGCTCTGACAATTCATTTGTAATATTTGAAAGGAATTTTTCTCGTGACTCCAAGGCCTTTTCTGCATTTTCCCTGTTTCTCATAGCAGAAAGATATAATATAATAATAACTGCAAAAAGGGCGAGAGAAAGAATCATAGTTACAGCGACCTGTACATATGAATTTTTATAAAGCTCCCAATCGCTGATTCCAACTATCAGATACCATCCATTACCAGACTTCGTTGCAAAGAGATTCTCATAAAAGAAACCATCCTTTACTCTTCCTGTGGCAACACTGTCACTGGTTTTAGCACTGGTATATATGCCCGCATAATCAGGCATGCTGCTTACAACCTTTTTTCCAACCATTTTTTTGTCAGAACATCCGGCTATATAGCCTTCGTCCGTAACAATTATGGCATTTACAGCATTATCAGCCATTAGGGTTATGTAATTTTGAATACCTTCCAGAGTATAATCTACTCCTAATACCGCATCCTCATCACCTAACATTACAGATACGGTATAGCAGATTTTACCAGTCATGGCATCCTGGTAAGGTGACGAAACATAAGGTTTACCGTGCTTTTTTATAGCTCCGGTATACCATACACGTTCAGTTGCATTATAGTCATCCGGCATATCAAAATCCGGAATAATAGTATAATCTGAACCTGCAATATAGACGTTAAATGCATCTGTATCACTTGATATTACTTCATTTTTCTGAGCATATATAAATTTTTCAAGAGATTTTTTATCTGATAAATTCTCCCTTGCCTCTATGGCAAGTTCCATAGTTAGTTGTTCTGCACTACTAATGGTTGATTCCATTCGTCCACTTACAGATTCCAGCTGATAGGCTCCCGCCTGGGTTGTCTGATTATGAGTCTGCCTGAATAGAATCCAAGTGTCCATAAGTGTCACGGCCAAAAGCAAAGATGCGAACAATATAACAATGCTCAGGCTCCTTTTCTTTTTCATTACTTCTTGCTCTCCCTTTTTATGTAAAAATAGTAAGTATTTCTTTTTCATATTCAATTTTGTTATCAATTACCATCTATAATATCATAAAACTATCAATTTGAACATTATTTTTAAGGTTTTTTCAAGTTTTTTATAAAAAAACAAAAAGACTGAATGATCTGATATTATCATCAGACTATTCAGTCTCTGCTTTATTTATTATATTAATTTATTAAATTTATTAATCTTATTTCGGATTTACTTCTACCTGACCTGTGCCATTTTCCTCATATACTTTAATACTATAGTTATATTCCTTATCGCCGTCTTTTATGGTAAAACTGCTTTCACCATATTTTGTCGCATGAATGCTAATTGTAGTATCTTCTCCTGTGGCACTTATAGATATATTTGCCAGTTCTTTATCTTCAACTTCCACAGTGGCATTATCAGTTAAAATCACGTTATCAGGAAGTGGCATATTTGCATTTACATCAACCGGTGAACCAAGTATCATTATCCCAATTACTACGGCAACCACTGTTGGAATTACGGCTCCAACAATCCTTTGTACAGTGTTACCGGTAAATGCATAAACATACAAAATTATCTGAATAATACAAAAAATAGCTGTAATAATTAAATGTGGGAAATTACCCATAATCTCTTTAACTGCACCAACTGTATAGTATGCGAGCAAGCATAATATAGGTGCAATTATCACAAGACTTAACCAGTTTTTCTTCTTAATGTACCAACCTATAAAAGCAGCAGGGAATGTAAGTATAGTTATGAATCCCCAGTATTTATAATATCCAAATATGCCCCATCCCATATGAGTAAATGGTACCTGAATAAGATAAATAAGTGGCTGACTTATTAAAAAGAACACGAAGGTCTTTAAAGCCGATTCCAGAGGTTTTTCACAGTTAGCCATAATTATTATGGCAAATAAAATCCAAGCCTCCAGATGAACTCCCATTCGTTCAAAAGAGGTATCTTTAAATACAGACACTATTAAAAATACCGATGTTAAAACTGCTGTACATACAGCAAATAATATTACCTTAAGCCAGGACATTTTTATTCCACCATAAAGTTTGTCTGTAAATTTTCCTAAAGCACTGCTTTTATTCTCTGTCATAATAAATCTCCAATCTAGCATTACTCTTTCTGAATATGTTTTTTTATTATCTTATCAATTTTTCCTTCAGCCTGCAAGTCCTTAAGAATCTAATCTTGCCCCTTTCTAGTAATTATTCATATTATTTCAGCTCGCTAGTATTATTAATACCCAAGGAATTTTTTCAAATCTTTGTCAGGTAAAAGCTCATCCTTTCCGAGTCCAAAGGAGTAATCCGGAACAATTTCAAGATAACGGTCCAAAAACTCCTCGTAGTCTTTTGCTTCAAAGCAGTAAGGTGTGATGAAGAAATCCCTGCTACCGCCTGTCACACGGTCTCCTGCAGTTACACTCACCATATAATCTCCTGACTTAAGCTTGTGAAAAACATAACTTTCAAGATTCCAGCCGTGGATTTCGATGTGCCCGAATTTAGGTTCATAACTACTCACCCTTTCATTAGCCATTAGTGCCGTACTCTTATAATTTTCCTCCACCCTTTCTATAAACTGCTCCGCACTTTCTACATTGTACACGAAGAATTTTTTCTCATTCCAATTCCTTATAACAAATTCAAAATCCCCATCCACCTTCTGTATATCATACTGAAAGGTTTTCTTTAGCATATTTTTATCGAGCCAATGGTAATCCTTTTTGACATTGTTAAATGCTTTTTCCAAATAAACGTTAATATCGGTACCGAACTTAAATTTTCCTTTTGGATTTGATTGTTCAACCATATTGTGTGTGTATTTGCAAAGATAATCTATGAACTCGTCAGCGGTTGATCCCTCCGTCCAAGGATTCACTATATCAGAATCATCATAGTAACTCTTTTCTATATAACCGAAAACATATTTACCCTTAAGAGCGGCAATCTGCCACACCGGAGTCACCTTTTTCATCATCGTAATAGTTGCCCAGTCAAACTCCTTAAGAAGCTTTTCCAGTGCCTTTTCGTAATATACATTGATATCCATTCCGTATTTGAAAAGCTCAGGATCTGCCACAGGATTCTTATTAAGTTTCTTTTCGAGTTTTCTCTCTTTTTCCCTCTCTAACTCCATAGCAAAGAACTCATCAACACTAAGGGGCGTCCATGCCCACACCTTGTTAGAACTGTAGCTAGACATGGCAGATGAGTAGACAAATTCTCCTCCAGCTTTGCGTTTCCACTTGTTCCATCTGCCTGCCGCCAGGCTTCCGTCCTTCATGATAAGAAGGCAGAACTGCTCATTTTTCGGATACTTTCTGTCTAAAATGGACTTAAACCCTTCAAACTGAACATTACGGTCACCCTCTTCCTCATCGCGACCGATATCTATCCAGTTGATTCCTTCTTCTTCCAGACTCTTCGTAAGGTCATATCTATCGAGAGGGTGCCATCTTGCTACGTCCTCAGAATTAACCGTATCCGCAGTCCCACGAAGGAAATAGCCTGTCGCAGTGTCTCCGTTTCCTGAGGGATGCCATCCCCCAGCGGTATAGTCGCCCGTTTTAAGCTCAACTAGACAGTATTCCCCATACTGCGGAATGTCCTTGTCATTAAACTCGCGAAAATCGTTGAATGACAATCTGAGATTTTTATAATCAACATTAAACATAATTAAATTCCTCCATTTATTATTATGTTGTTCAAATTGCCAGGCTATTATCATCAAGCAAGAATTCTTTAACTCCCATCATTAAATATCCATTCTCATTATAACTTGGTTTCACACTCTTTTCTACTATAATAATTCCAGTGCTCTTGCATTATTCCACATACTTAAATAATACGCCAGTCCCGTATCCATATCGTCCCCGTGTCACCCGAAAACTTAAAGTTACAAAAGGTCTATATATGCATTCCATTGCAGTTCTCCTATCCAAACAGCATATCTGCCGCCTTCTCCAGTTCCCTGCGTTCCTGCGAATCATCGTATCCGCTTTCTTTGTCATCAATGCCCTTTACCGGGTCAATCGAAAACAGGCCATCACGATTGCAGTAAAAGAAGATTCTTCTGACTCCCCTTATCTTAAATCTTGTTTCAGCGTTCCCTTCCGGATAGAGCGTGCGCATCTGAATATTATCGGATGAAGCCGCCGCAACAAAAGAAATATAATGCTCCTTTGTCATGCTGTGGTCGATCCGCACATAATACTCATCCTCAACACGCTCGATGAATATCATATGATGCTCATCTGTCTGTTCCGCCTCTAAAGGCATAAGCTGGATGCCGTGACAATGAATCGCCGCTTCGCCCATGCTGTGTATTACATTCCCGCAGACCGGGCAGACATAAAACTTTGACCGCAGCATATTTGCCGATATGTTCGCATTATGAATGGTATTGCCTGATATCAGCTCCGTCACCGATATGCTGAATGCCTCCGCAATAGGCTCCAGCAGGGTAATATCTGGAAGTCCTCTCAAAGTTTCCCATTTTGAAACACTTTTATCGCTTACTCCCAGCTTTTCCGCCAGCTGAAACTGTGTCATCCTGTTCTTTTCCCGCAGTTCCTTAATCACTGCGCCTGTAACATATTGGTTCATATTCTTTTTCACCTCCATGCACAAATTGTAAATCAGTTTTTCTGATAAGGGTACCTACGGAAAGTAGAGTCAAACGGATTGTCTTTCGGTTTTGCTTATTATCAGCCCGACAAATTTAAATTTGCGCATCCCTAAATTATTCACAATACATACATATAGTTCCCTTTGACAACTTAAACCCATTCTTCTCATAAAACTTAGCCGCTGGCGCATACTCGCTAGTATAAAGAACAATGCCCGCAAGTC
>JAILGL010000034.1 GCA_024696825.1 Lachnospiraceae bacterium | reverse complement strand
GATATTCTTGTTGCCGCATTCTCAAAGGAATATCCGCAATATATTAAGAAAAATCGACAGACACAATATAATCTTTCTTTTAATCGCTCAGGCGAATGTATTTCTGATTTATCCAAGAAAGCTGATATTACCAAACCCTTTGATGACGCCAAAATTCACAGTAACGCCAAAATTAAGTATGAAATAACAGATAAAACTAAAAAATACAAAGGTCGTACCTTACACCAAATCAGACGTATGTCAGACGGTAAGTTAGGCGGTTGGATCGAGAGTACGGATAATTTATCACAAGATGGTAATTGTTGGATTGAAGATGATGCTAAAGTGTATGATAACGCAAAAGTCAGTGATAACGCCAAAGTCTTTGGTAATGCAGAAATCAGCGGTAACGCTAAAATCTTTGGTAGCACTTATGTTTGTGGCGATACTGAAATTAGTGATAATGTTACGGTTTATGATAATGCCGCAATCTTTAACAATGCCAAAATCAGCGGTAATGTTAAAGTCCACGATAGCGCTGTAATTTATGATAATGCTCAAATTTATGGTAATGCCACAATCTATGGTGATGCAGAAATCTTTGGTAGTGCCGAAATAAACCGTGGTAACATTTATTATGACGTAACCACCGATCTCGACCAATACAAAATAGGCATTTGTGAAAATCAACACGCAAAGGTTGATTGGGATATTGATTTTGAGTCAATATTTGAAGCGTGTGAAGAAAATGCCGAAAAGATATATGTCAATATACTTAAAATAAAAGATTACAAAAGCCTTTCAAAAGATGAAAGATATAGCATTATAAATGATATTTACAGACATAATGCTCCATCAATGGAAGAAATAGAGAAAGTTATCGGTATTCCTGAATGCCCTCTTATTCCTCCAAGCACCGTAAATTATGCGATAGCAAGTGGTGATGATGAGTATATAACTGAATATTTAACTCAGGAGTACGGTTGGTGTATTAACGGATACACCCTGTCGCCTGAACTTGAAATAGCAATAAAAGAACATTCCCCTTACACAAATGATTTAGATTAAAGAGGTAGCATTTATGAAGAAGAAGTATGGATTTACGGGAGAAACAAAAACTCACAAAGGGCATTTATTACATAGAATAAAAAATTTATCAAACGGTGTAATCGGTGGCTGGATTGAAAATGAATATAACCTTTCTCAATATGGCAACTGTTGGGTAAGTAGCGATGCTAAAGTTTATGACAACGCTAAAGTCTATGGCAATGCCAAAGTTTTGTATGACGCCTTAGTTTGTGAAGATGCCGAAATTTATGGTTGTGCCGAAATCCGTGACTATGCCGAAGTTTATGGTAGTGCCAAAGTCTATGGTAATGCTAAAATCCACGGAGATGCTAAAGTTTACGGTAATAGCAAAGTTTATGGTAATGCAGAAATCTTTAATAACGTTCATTTTTGTGATAATGCTGAAATTTACGATAATGCTGCAATCTTTGATGACGCTACAATTTATGGTAATGCAAAAATTTATGACAACGCCTATGTCTATAATAATGCTGAGATTTATGATAACGCTATAATCAATGAAAATGCCAAAGTCTATGAAAACGCCAAAGTATACAACGACGCCACAATTTGTGGTAATGCTCACGTTTACGGTAATGATGAAATTACAAACAGCATTATAATTTGTGGTAATGCTTATATTTATGGTAATGATAGAACTACAGACATTTGTGAAATGCAAGATACGGAAATTAAGGAAGAAATAAATTTAGAGTAAAGGAATAATAATTATGAAGAAGTATGAACTTACGGATAAGACTAAAGAGTACAAAGGTCATACTCTATATCAGATTAAACGTTTATTAGATGGTAAGTTGGGAGGCTGGATTGAGAGTGAGAACAATCTTAGTCAGGATGGTACTTGTTGGGTAAACGCTAATGTTTGTGTTTATGGTAATGCTAAAATCTATGATGACGCTCTCATTGGTGGTAATGCCAAAATCTACGATAATGCCATAATCACTGATAATGCTTTTATTTATGGCAATGCTGAAGTTCGTGGTAATGCTAAAATCTTCGATAACGCTGAAATCTATGATAGTGCCAACATTAGTGGTAATGTTATAATTTGTGATAATGCTGAAGTTTATAATAAAGCCGAGATTACCGATAATGTCCAAATTTATGATAATGCCAAAATCTACGGTAATGCCCAAATCCACGATAATGCCCACATCTACGACGATGCTGAAATTTACGGTAATGCCAGAATTCATAACAATGCTATAATTTGTGGCGATGCCAAAGTTTTTGACAATGCTGAAATTTTTAATGACGTAAACATTTATGGCAATGCTAAAATCTTTGAAAATGCTTTTGTTTGTAGAGATGCCATAATTTGTGAAAATGCTGAAATTTATGGTAATGTTAAAATCTATGATGATGTTAAAGTTTGTGGTGAAGCTCAAGTTTGTGGTAAGGCTGAGGCTTATGGCGATGCTATAATCCACGGTGCTGCCTTAGTTCACGGTAACGCTGTAATTGGTAGTGGTGCTGAAATCTTTGGTGACGCTAAAATAAATTGCGGTCACATTGATTATGATGTAACCACTGATCTCGAACAGTACAGGGCAGATATTTGCGACAATCAACGTGTGAAAGTTAAGTGGGATGTTGATTTTGAGTCAATATTTGAAGCCTGTGAAAAGAAAGCCAGAGTAATATATAAGGATATACTTAAAATAGAAAATTACAATGACCTTTCAGAAAATGAAAGATATGATATTATAAATGACCTTTACAAAAACAATTCTTTATCAGAAAAGATTAAAGATTTTATTGGCATTCCTGATTACGTTGATATTCCTCCCAGTATTGTAAATTACGCAATAGAGGGTGGCGACGACAGATGTATAAACGATTACTTAACTAAGGAATATCGCATCAGCGAATATACCTTATCGCCTGAACTTGAAATGGCGATAAATGAACGCTCCCACACAAATGATTTAGAGTAAGGAGAATGATTATGGTTAAGGTAAAAGATATTTTAAATTTTGAATTACAGGACGACGAAAACGAATATGGTGGTATTCCGTATGCAAATTACACGGTAAATGATTATATACACGACATCGCTTCTGATGAAAATGATGTAAACAGAATAAAATCCCTTTCAATTGTTGAGTTTAATGATATACTCACTAAAACAGATAGCGGTATCAATGTAATTAAAGATGAAGAAATAGAAGATTATTTTAATGAAATAAACACTATAAAAGCCCGTTTAATATTTAACATTAAACCTGAAATTGAAAAAATGTTGCAGAGAATTGCTCAGGAAAAAGATATATCAACTACTTATTATTTACTAATTCCAAATGACAAACACAATGATGATGTATCGTGGGGGATTGCATTTGGCTGGTGTGATGATTTTGATAATGAACCTGACAGTAAATTTCATACAGGTACACATAACGTATGCGTAAAGGTTGGTTATAACAATAGTATTTTAAAAGATTATGAATATGATTGGATAATGCCAAGTGATGAGTATGGTAATGTTTATGATACCGAAATCACACTAAGTGATGATACGGATATAGACAATTTAACCACACAGCTCATTGATGATTATATGACAGTTAAAAATTATCTTATAAATAAAGATATTGATACTGACATTAGTTTAGATTAAAGGAGATAAATTATGCTTAATCCTTATGAAGACGGAATTACACACATCAACATTTATTCACGTTCAAAAACTGATTTAGGCAGATTTTTAACCAACTTTGCCTACTGTCCGATTGAAACCGAAGATGGAAGATTTAACAGCATCGAAGGTTATTGGGGTTATCTTGGAATTAACGAAAACATTCCCCAGCGTGAAAGATTACGTGATTTATATGGTTACAATGCAAAGAAATTTAAGGAAGATTTATACAAACTTGATAATTCAGGACGTTTTGATGAGAGATTTGAAGAAAAAATCACAAAAGCAGTCTTAGCTAAACTCAGCTCTCCAAAGGGACAAAAGATTTTGGAAGAAAACAGAGATTTGTTAAATCTGCCTTTAGAACATTATTATTGTTTCTTTAGTAAAAAAGACAATACAAAGTACAACCTTATTGATGTTAAGCACAAATATGAATTTTTTGTCAATGCCATAAAAACCGGGATAGACAATTTTTTAGAGAAAGACAAAACCATTGATTTAGAGTAAAGAAAAGAGTAAGGCTATGAGTTTATATCTTTATCACGCAACAGACAAAAATAATTTAGAGTCAATTAAACAAAACGGACTTTTAATCAATCCGCCTAAACATTCTTATGAAAAAGAAATTGGAGTGGAAATCCTTGAAGGTAAAATATTTTTAGCTTTAGAGTCTTATGCAGCAGAAGCCTATGCTGAGTGTGCTGATGAATGTCCTGAAAATGTAGTAGTCCTGAAAGTCGATTTGGAAGCACTAAACCAAAATGATTTTGATTTTGATTACAATAACAGATGTGAATATGATAAATACATCAATTCCTGTGTTTATAAATCAGACATTCCCGGCAATCTACTTCAGGAATGTGATCCGGCAAAAGAGCCGTTTCAGGACATATATACTTTCAAAGGTACTAATATGTATGAAACTATTATGCGCATATATGACAAAATGTGTGAAACTGGTTCTTGGAATTTAGAAGAAACAAACATTGATTTAGATTAAGGAGATTAAATCTATGGTAACGATAAATATAAATGAACTCGCTAGAAATATAGATACTTTTGCGAGTGTTATGAATGAAAAAGAATTGAAGGTTGTGGGTAAAGCACCATCTGATTGTGGTATGTTATTTTATAAATCAAATTGTGAGGTGTTAGATTTAACCGAATTAGATACAAGTGATACCGAAGATATGTTTTATTTTTTCGCATCTTGTTGTTATCTTAAAGAGATTAGAGGTTTAGAAAATCTTGATGTTTCTAAAGTTGCGAATATGAGTTATACGTTTCAGGGATGTGAAAATTTAAAAACTTTAGATTTAAGCAATTGGAAAACAGACAAGCTGAATAACATACAATCCTGTTTTAACAGTTGTTCAAATCTTAAAGAAATCAAAGGTCTTAATAACCTGAATGTATTAAACGTCACTAATATGAGTTATATGTTTTACAATTGCCACAATATAGAAACTTTAGACATAAGTAACTGGCAGACAAACAATCTTAGTGATATACAATCTATATTTAAAGATTGTCGCAACCTTAAAGAGATTAAAGGTTTGAATAACCTTAATGTTTCTAAAGTTCAAAATATGGATTATATGTTTAGTGATTGTAATAATATAAAAACCACAGATTTAACCGGTTGGCAAACTGATAATCTTAGAAGTATGGAAAATGCTTTCAATTGGTGTATAAACCTAAAAGAAATAAAGGGACTTGAAAATCTTAATGTATCTAAAATTAAGAATATGAGTGGTTTATTTCAATTTTGCTTTAATTTAGAAAATGTTGATATAAGTAATTGGAAGCTTAATTCATTTAGCGATATGCGATATATGTTTAAAAACTGTACCCGTCTTAAAGAGATCAAAGGTTTAAACATTTCAAAACTTTTAGATAAGAATATTATACTGTTGAATATGTTTGAAAACTGTCCTATGAAAGAACAGATAGATTTTATGTTGGAAGAAGATATTAAAACCACCGATACAGAGTCTAACAAAGAAGAAACTGATATTTATTTTGATATTGATTTAGATTAAGGAGATTGTAATTATGATTACTGTAGGTATTAACGAATTTATTGATTATGATGATTATATGGATGAAAAGGAGTTAAAGGTAACAGGTAAAGCACCTGTTAATTGTAGTTATTTATTTGCCAAGTTAAAATGCGAAACTTTAGATTTAACCGAATTAGACACAAGTGATACCATAGATGTAAATTGTATGTTTGACGATTGCAAAAACCTCAGAGAAATCAAAGGTTTAAATAATTTTGATGTTTCTAAAGTTACCAATATAGGTTATTTGTTTTATAATTGCCATAGTTTAGAAAGCCTAGATTTAAGCGGTTGGAATACTGGTAATGTTGAAAGTATAAGCGGTATGTTCTCAACCTGTCATAAATTAAAGGAAATAAAAGGTTTAAACGACCTTAATGTTTCTAAAGTTAATAATATGAGTTGTATGTTTGCAGATTGTAACAGTTTGAAAACCATAGACATAAGCAATTGGCGTACCGACAGTCTTGAAGACACAGTT
>JAILGL010000085.1 GCA_024696825.1 Lachnospiraceae bacterium | reverse complement strand
TAAAAGACGTATATTTATCTCTTCACTGGTCTTTTTTCCCATTTCCACAAACCATTCTCCTAAAGGAGTAGTGCCATTTATCTCATATTTATTAAGCAAATTATATGATTCAACATAATAAACGCTCATATTCTTTTTATTCTCTTTATCACTAAGTTCTTCATCACTTTCTACAGCATCCTCTACGCTTCCCCCTTTTTCAGCCTGTTCTTTAAGATAGTTCTCATCATAATAGTTTAAGGAAGTCTCATATGAAGAGGCAAATTTTTGAATTTCTTCATGTAATGATCTTGCTTTATCTTCATAGATCTGGTCCAAACTCTTTAATTCTCCATTAGTAAGTAATCCTTCTTCTATATCAGACCATAAACTGTTTTCTACTGCCTTTTGAGCCCAGTTGAGAGTAACTTCTTTTCCGTCTTCATCCTCCTCATTTTTATAAGCTGAAATTCCTGTATAAAGAAAATTTATTACAGTTCCAATAAGTCCTGAAGCTGCTGTACAAAGAAAATTCAGATAAAAATCTCTATCCTGATCATCACCCTGTTCAACAATATACTCTCCTAATAGCTGATTATTTTTTTCAGGAATTTTTATCAGATTGAGCCCCTTGTAAGCTTCTATAGCTTTAGGGCTTCCCATCTCATAACAGCTTGCAAACTCCATAGCTACTGTTACTAAAGTATCTGCTACAGCAGAATTAGAGCTTAAATATTTCTTTTTAAGCTCAGAATAATCCTTTATTTTATAACCTTTATCCATAGCTAAAAGGCCCAGCTTACGAATAGCCTTGCTTCTATCTTTGGTGGTTTTATATGCAAGATATACTTCCTTATCACTGTCGGTACCTTTATTCAGATTCGACTCAACCATTGTATATCCATCATTTTGAATTTTAGTCTTTATCTCTCCTAAGGAATCATCATCCTCCTCGACAGAATATGCCCTTATATCCTCTATATATTGAATATCTTCATCATTATTCTCAGCAGCTTTAAGATGTATCTTTCCAAGCTGGTCTATAAACGAAAAATTGATAATAAGAACTACCGCAATAAATATTCTAAATATCTTATATAATTTCTTTCTATTTTTCATGTTTACGACCTCCTTTCCTGGAAATAACAACTGCTGCCGCAATCATTATGAAAATAACAATTCCATATACAATTAATACTTTTTTATTATTAAATGTAATAAGGGATGCCGAAAGAACCATATGAGTTTTTTTCAGATTCTTTTTTTCCATTCCAATGGTTCCTTTATCTGTATGAAAGTACTTTAGATGATATTCACTTATATCATATCCCAGACATTTAGCACCATCCTTGGTAGTACCTATACTTACATATGAACCATCTGCCAATCCTGCATCTATAACTCTTGCTGTATATACAGTTCCATTTTCCAGACACAGATCTTCAATTATCCCAGCTCCCGCTTCCTTTACTGTATTATCCTTTATAATTACCTTACCCTTAAGACTCACGTCATAACGGGCATCTACAAATACTCCTCCTCCATTTTTATCTGAATGATTCTCAGTTATATTAACATCTGCAAGTCCAACGGCATCATCATTTATAAAGATTGCTCCGCCTTCCTTCTTAGATGAATTTTTCTTAAATATACAATTATAAATAATAGTAGCCTTTTGTTCCTCGGCATTGTCATCAATAAATATTCCTCCACCCTTACCATCGCAGGTATTATCAGAGAATTTACAGTTTAGAATGGAGAAAAATGAATCCTTTGATGAATCAGATCCACTCATTATACAAACAGCACCACCATTGTCAATTGCCTTATTTCCTGAAAATGTAACGTTATCTATAATAATCTCACTTGTATCTATAGCGATTGCGCCTCCGTCATCCTCAGAATAACAATTTTGTATGGTAACATTCTTTAGATGTGCAGTTGCACATTCAACCATTATTGCTCCTCCATGACACTCATCTACACTATCTATAGCTTGACAACTAAGGATCTTTCCTCCTGTCATGGTAAAGCAGGTTTTTCCAAGTCTATCGTTATCAACTTCACCTTCCACATATACTGCACCACCATGTTCTCTGGAAGTACATTCATATATGGTTCCACCCTTCATGGTAACATCAGCATTATAATTTATATGAATTCCACCAGCTGTATCATCACTGGCTCCTCCTGTTATGACTCCTCCTCTGATTCCATCATATCCTATACTCTTAGGATTGGAATCCTTTATAACAAATTCAGCTCTTTCACCTACCCATATAACACATCCGTCATCGTCCATTTCACCATTTCTGTTACGCTTAATGTAATGTCCATTCAGATCTAAAACTACTTTGGTTCTTGTTGTAAGCTTTAACCACTCATCTGACTCATAGTCCTCACCCATTGAAATAACTACCTTATCTCCTGCTTCATCTTCATTACAGTAATTCCATGCATCTCTAAAATCAGCATAGGAATTTTCAGTTATAAGCTTTCCATTTTCATTATAGACCTCTACTGTATTTACCTTCTTTTCGATTTCTTTTACGGCATCCTTAACTATAGTTACCTCTGAATCCTCTTTAGAATCACTTATTACGTATTTGTCATTCTTCCACTTAAATGTAAAGAAATAATTTGCAGGAAGAGAATTATACTCGCCATAGCCTTCTGTAAGGGTTTCTATAATATCCGGCATAGATATAATGATTCGTGAATTCTTGGAAAAGGTATTATTAACCTTCATTTTATTAAAATTCTCAAAATATATTCCGTCATTTTCATCTGACCCTACTGTATTATTTTTAATACTTATAAGTCCGCCGTCAAAAATAATATTACCGCCATTACTATATACTCCACCACCTAATTTAACTGCTTCGTTATCCTTTATATAGCTCTTTGAAATGGTAAATCTAGCCTTCTCTGCAAGATAGATTCCACCACCTTTATTAGCCTTATTCTTTGAAATAGTTACATTCTTTATCTCAAGCTTACCATTAGATTTTACAAGTATTCCACCACCATTATTCTTATTATTACCGCCTGTTATGACACCCTCTCCTTCATCTGAAGAATCAACGATTTTTAGCTTTCCAAAATCATCTACAGTAATAACATTTCCATCTTCCTTTTCTTCTGAAAGGCCTCTGTCTAAACTTTTACCATTTAAATCTATGGTAATCTGAATACCGTCAACTATGGTTATAGGCTTATCCTCATCTCCTGCCTTTATATTATCAGCAAGTACGTAGACAGTATTCTTATCTTCTGCCTCATCTATAGCTTCCTGAAGCTCTGACCAGCTGCTTATCTCTACCTTTGCAACATCTGCAGATGAGTCTGCACTCCAATTAATCGCTCCATAAAGAGCGATTAATAATATTATTATTAAATTGGGAATTATTATTTTATTATACTTAGCCTTCATAACCTTCCCTCCTTAATAAATTACTAACTAACAGCTTTTTTTCTTCTGTTGAATAGTTTTACAACACATGCAATTAGAGATAATAATAAAAGAATTCCTCCTACAAATAATGCAGTGTGACCATCAGATATTAAAGATCCTGTACCCTGTAAATCTTCGTCTCCTTCTTTTTCCCACTGGGCATAGAATACAATTATATCTCCCTTTTTAGAGGATAAGTTTTCTGTTAAGGTTCCCCTATCTTCAATCTGTAATCCGGAGCCATCAGGCTTTGAATTCCAGCCTACGAATTTATATCCCTCTCTTATGTAATAATTCTTTGGGAATTTAAAATTCTTATCGTAGGTTACCTTTTTATCTCCTACAGTTTTTGTAACATCCTCACCATTTTTATCAAATCTAATATAATAATAAATAGGCTTTAATGTTACTGTTATTTTTCCATCGGTTAACCCAAAGGTAAAACTATATTTTTTAGTTATTTCGTCAAGTACAAGACTTCCGCTTGCACCTTCATTTTCACTTTTTATACCACTTATATAATATCCTTCTTTGGTTTTGATATCATCGATTTCAATTGTCTGTCCCTGATATCCCTTCTTGGTGTCAACAACCTCTTCCTCAACATATATCTTTAATTTTATAGGAAATACAAATCTCACCGTTATATTTTGTGTAAACTCCGGAACTATATTATTTCCTGTTTTGAACCTTATAGCGTAGGTAGTTTGATGATTCTTTTTCAAATCACTTGTTACCTTCAACTTAAGTCCTGAGTCATCCATTATGTTAACCTTATCATTCTCAGGGTAATTAATATTTTCAATACTATATGCATTATTACCGCTCATATTCCATTCAACGCCGTATTGATCAACAGCTTTAAGCTTTATAATACCATCATCTTCTTCACTGCCATCAATTTCTCGTTTACTGGTTGCTTCAAAGTTTACAGGATAAGGATACATATTACTTGCTATAGGAAGCCTTGTATATCTGTAGGTTTTTCCACCCTCGCTTATCTCAATGTGATGGTTTCCACAGTTTACACCATTGACCTTAATGCCTACATCTGCTTCCCAGTCAGGATATGTATACCACGCTCCAAACTGAGTTTCCACAACAACAGTAGTTGGGAAATAATTACCACAATCTATATTGTCTAGTTTAATATATTCATCACTGTCATCTACGCTTTCATGTATATCATGGGATTTATATACTTGTTTTTCTTCTCCTCTTCCATTTCTTTTTTTCCCAAATATTATAACGTGGCAAAAATCCCAAAGATCCGCATCATCAGTAACCTTAATATCTACTGTACATTTATATCCGTTGTTGGTTGCCTTTAAAATCTTCTTAGTAGCAACCTCTGGGTAATCGTCATCCAAAAGAATGGTAAAATCATTAGAATCACAGGCAAATATGGTTTCTGGTGTTGTATCCATATTGTAATCACTGTAATCCTCTGTTATATCTGTCTTTGAACCAGGTGGAACTACACCTACAAAACTATTTTTCTTAAATTTTCCCTTAATCTTTATGGTTTTAAATTTTTCATATTCAATATTATTATTGGAGCTGTCTTTAATACTGGTATTATCATAAATGTATATACGTCCGCCATGCATTCTAATCCTTCCATCAGAGGATGAATTATTCATATATATAGCTCCGCCTGCTTTAGATGAGTTATGGGAAATCTCACAACTCTCTATATCCAGGTTTCCACCTATACATGCAAATCCGCCTTTACTATCCTTTTTACCGGTATAATTTTCAGTTCCTTTTACATCTTTTAGAGAAACATCTATACCAGAACCGGAATAAATGCCGGCTCCATTATATGTCGCCTCATTTTGAATAAACTTAGTATCTGAAATGTCCAGGCTGCCGTTAATTGCACTAATTGCTCCACCCTGTAATTCAGACTTATTATTCTTAAAATTACAATTATTAATACTTATTTTTTTATTGGCAATCTGGAATAATCCTGCTCCATCTTTTTTACTTATATTAGCATTAAAGGTTGTACCTGTTATGTCAATATCACCACTGTTATATATTCCGCCACCCTCATAAAATGCATAATTGGCTTCAATTTTACAATTCTTAATCTTCATGGTTCCTTTATTACAAATAGCTCCACCATAGAAGGATTTGTTTCTTGAAAAACTGCAGCCATTAATCTCTGTATCAACTCCCTTATCTGCGAAGATTGCGCCTCCCATTGTTCTAAACTCTTCTTCTTCTTCTGAGGCACTCACAACGGATTTATAAAGACTTGAAAATATATTATAGGTCGTTGATACCGTAACATCATCGTCAGTACTTTCCTCCTCTGTTGTACCATTTTGCTCAAAGGAAATATTAGAAAGCTT
>JAILGL010000011.1 GCA_024696825.1 Lachnospiraceae bacterium | reverse complement strand
ACCATTTCTGTGAGAGGGGCATTATCGCTTTTTATATTATTTTTAATTCCCATTCTGGATGAAAGAATAGTTGCATGATGCTCGCCAAGCGTTCCTGAAACTATTATTACATCGCCCTTTTTACACTGCTTAGAGGAAATGTTAATGCCTTCCTCCACAAAGCCAACGCCAGCTGTATTAATGTACATACCGCCATTTCCTTCGATTACCTTGGTATCGCCGGCAACTATTATAACTCCGGCCTCTCGAGCGGTTTCAGCCATGGAACGGGCCACCTCACGTAGAAGCTCAGTGTCTGCACCCTCCTCAATTATGTAACCACAGGTTATGTATTTGGGTGTGGCACCACGCATAAGCAGGTCATTTACGGTACCGCAAATAGCAAGTCTTCCTATGTTTCCACCGTTGTATTTTAAAGGATCAACCACAAAGCTATCGGTAGTCATGGCAATTCTTCCATTGCCTTCAACCACCGCACTATCCTCAAGTTCTGAAAGAATTACGTTGTCAAATTCATTTATAAATATCTCGTCAATAAGTTCGGAAGTCGCTCTTCCACCGCTTCCGTGAGCCATCGTAACTATCATTTTTTATCTCCAAATTTATTATATTTGCATTTAATTTCTAGCGATTAAAAATCTCAAATTCACTTTTATAATCATCAAGACTCGAAAGCAATTCATAAACAATTGCAATTCAAAATCTTCTAGCGATTGATATAATTCTGGTAACAGCTTCCCTCAGAGGATACCATACAGGCGCCCTGTGGGGTTTGCGGATTGCAAACCTTCGCAAACAGAGGGCAGTCGCAGGCCTGGATTTTTCCCATAAGAACCTGGTCGCAATGACAAGCCTTATTAATCTTAATATCCTCAGTGAGATCGTTACTTCCTGCATCGTAAAATGCAAATTCATCTCTTATGCTAAGTCCCGAATTCTCAACATTTCCCATACCTCTCCAAACAGCATCCGCCTTCTCAAAATATTTATCAACTATATTTTTTGAAAGCACATTTCCCTCCTCCGTAACCACGGATGGATAGAAATTTGCGTACAGAGTTTTACGCTCATTTATCATTCTAACAAGACCGTAAATGCCTAGAACCAGCTCCTCCATACCAAAGCCCATAACCGCAAATGCCATGTCATACTTTTCAGAAAGCTTCTTAAATGTATAGCCACCGGTTATAACGCTAACGTGGCCTGGGGCGATGAATCCATCTATCTTCGCACCGCCTTCCACAAGGGTTCCGATAATCTCAGGCATGGTTTTTAATGCCGTGAGAAGCTTTATATTTTTAATGTTATTTTTAACTATTTTATCTAAAAGTAAGGCGTAGGTTGGAGTCGTGGTCTCGAAGCCAACAGCCGCAAATACAAATGTTTTCTCGGGATTTTCCTCCGCAAGAGTAATGGTCTCAAGAGGCGAGTAAACCATTATCACATCGGCACCCTTCCCCTTTTCAAGCATAAGTGTGCTCTTGCTTCCAGGCACTCTTAAAAGGTCCCCAAATGTAACAACAGCCACATTTTCCTCATGTGACAGTTCTATAAGTCTATCTATATATGCCGACGGAGTTACGCAAACAGGGCATCCCGGTCCCGACAAAAACTTAATCTTATCAGACACAATGCCTTTAATTCCGGACTTTGCTATAGCCGCCGTATGGCTACCGCAAACCTCCATAATTCGAACTTCCTCGCCGTCATAATTTTTCAAATAATCCAAAAATTTAGTTATGTCAGCCATTTTTCACCTTTCAGTACATCATGTAAACATGGTATTTATCTAAACAAAAGGCTCAGCACATCACGTAAACATGCTATTTATCTCATTGAAAAGGCTCTCCATATTATCAGCCTCGTCATCTGAAATCTTCTGAATTACGCAGCCTGCGTGAACAAGGACTCTGTCCCCTTCTTTTACCTCTACAACTCCCGTCATAGCATTCACTTCATTGCCGCTAAAGTCTACGATTGCTGTATTATCTTCATTTACTTTTTTAATTCTGCCTGGGAGTGCAACGCACATAATTTCTTCCTCCTATTGCCTTTTGACAAACCGCAATTACTTTAAACTTGCCAAATATACTTGTCCAAGGCTAATTCCGCCATCATTAATGGGAACTTTTTCATTAGTATAAACTCTAAAATTTCTTTCTTCTAAGCCCGTAATTACGTAGCTCAAAAGAGTTCTATTTTGAAATACTCCACCGCTAAGAGCTACATTTACACAACCTGTTTCCTGCCTTATTTCGTCGCATTTTGCAATGATAAAATCACCCAGCGAATTTATAAAACCTAAGGCAATATCGCAGGTCGGAACCTTTTGCTCCACAGCTTCTAAAATATTCCTAAAAATTTTATCATATTTAAGTTCTAAATTAAAGGGATTTTTAGATTTATGGGCCATGGCCTCAAGCTCTATGGCAGCCTCCCCCTCGTAGGAATTATAATGGCAAATGTTTAAAAGGGCGCTAACTGCGTCAAATAACCTTCCAGCCGAAGAAGACAGCACGGTATTAATGTTATTATCAATAGCCTTGCTAATTAAGGTATAACGGCTGGCGAAATCGTGATTTGAAGCATTATTTGAGTCATCCTTTAAATCTATTTTTGAATCGTCAGCGAATTTATCCTGTACTGTTTTATACAACTCTAAAATCTCATCTTCATTTTCTGCATAAATGGAATGTATAAACCCGGCAAGCATGGTATCTGCATTCTTTGCCCCTTCATCTCCTCCTATAAGCTTCACATATGGCAAATGTCCATATCTCTTATAATTCCTGCCATCGCAGTAGAGGAACTCACTTCCCCACACATTGCCATCATCACCATAGCCTGTTCCGTCAAATGCAACGCCAATAACAGGTTCATATAGATGATGCTCAGCCATAACTGAGGCAATGTGAGCGTGATGATGCTGCACGCGAATTATTTCTATTTCATCAGTTTTTCCATCTGATAACTCCTCTGGTAAAGAGTAGGTTTTATATCCAGGATGCATGTCTGTCACATAGACATGGGGACTTACATTAAACATATTTGTCATAGAATTAAATCTACTTTTATGAAGGTCTTTTACACTTGCTTCCTCCATATCTCCAAAGAACTGACTCATTAAAATCCGATCATTTTTTCTAAGTGCAAATGCATTTTTTAGGTCTCCACCCGCTGCATAAATCACTTTTTTATTCACATAACAATTCGTTATATCACCCTGTTTATCATGACTTGCAACTGTTAAGCCTTGCTTGTCTTTATTTACCACTTTTATATTTTGTTGGTCTATATCTTGCTTGTCTATGTTGTACCAAACCTTATTTACTGCTACTTTGTTTTCAGAAGAATTCATCTCAGATTCATTAGTTAATTTCTCAGATTTTTCAAGCTTAGTTCCATTTGAATTTTTAGTATAATCAGCCAAATTTTTGGATAATTCATTAAGATATAATAGGCCCGGTACGTGGCCGCGGCTTCTACGAGTAATTATATTTCGTCCTGAAACATAAGACACAATCGAATCATCAAGAGGCGTATAAATATCTCTGTCATGCATAAGAACCGCAAGCTTTTCATTTATATTTTTAACCACATTTTTCCAAACCTCTTCCATCCAATTAACCATTTCATCATTGTCGATAATCATTGGAAGGTGTGAAGAGTTGGCACTAGTCATAATGAGGTAGCTGAAATCGTGAAGCAACATTTCCTGCAATGGATTTGATGGAAGCATGGCACCTATGTAAGGACTGTTTCCACAGGCCTCCTTAAAGTACCTCTTATCACTATCGAGGCTATCATCCTTTCTTTTTAAAAGAACTATAGGGCGGTCGATTCCAAGAAGAAGCTTCTTTTCTTCTTCGCAAAGGAATGCATATTTTGAAACCTCATCCACATCCTTAAACATAATGGCAAATGCCTTTTTATCTCGATGCTTTATCTCTCTTAAAAGATTAACCGCTTCAGGTGAATTGGCTTTACAGGCAAGATGAAATCCGCCTATATCCTTAACTGCCACTATTCCATTATTTTTAAGTATCTCGCAGGCCTTATTATA
>JAILGL010000138.1 GCA_024696825.1 Lachnospiraceae bacterium | reverse complement strand
AGAGTGGACCTGGTTTGGCGATGATGGCAAGGCTCTTTCAGACAGTGAAGTTAAAAATATGAGTACTGAAGATAAGGCAGAAGCATTTATAGAAGGTCGTTATGTTAAGGCTAGTTCTGGCGAAGGCAGTGGTGGTCCTGGAGGTGGCATGGGCGGCGCTCCAGGTGGCTCAAGTGACGGAGAAATGCCAGAGGGCGGACCTAGTGGAATGGGTGATGGAGAGAAACCGGACGGTGCTCCTAGTGATATGGGTAACGGCGGTCCTGGTGGAGATTCTGGCGATAGTTCAGACAGCAGTTCCGATGCAAAGGCTGAGGGAAGTTCTGATACAAGCTCAGACAGTAAGCCTGAAGGTAATTCTGATGCAAAGGCAGAGGGAAGTTCTGAGGGTAATTCTGATGGAAATTCAACTGAAAAAGTAGGTACACCTGATCAGGGCACCACACAGGCTTCCGGCAACAGTACAGATTCTTCTAATTATGAAAGCTTTGAAGATATGTTGGA
The DNA here is from genome assembly GCA_024696825.1 of Lachnospiraceae bacterium. Classification (GTDB taxonomy): domain Bacteria; phylum Bacillota; class Clostridia; order Lachnospirales; family Lachnospiraceae; genus JAEEJA01. The sequence continues at coordinate 3,405 of JAILGL010000138.1, read as the reverse complement.
TGCTTATAAAGAAGATATTGAGTCTGTTGAAAAGGGCGATGATTATGAAAATAACATTGTTGAATTATATAATCCTGTTAATTATGTAGGTGCAGAGGATACAGAAAATCCAACCTGGACAAGGATTCTTATGGGTGCATCTGAAGGCGATATTTCTATGCTTAATTCATTAAATCTTGAGATTGCATGGCTTATGGCTGGTACTGAAGCAGAGATAGAATGGCAGTGGGATGGTGGCCATGTTCCATCAGAAATTTTAGGGGACTCTCTTGCACTTTATGTTGATAAAATGTATGGTAAATATGTAGATGGTGCTAAGAAAGTTGAAAAGGCAGCAGCTGAGAAACAGACTAAAAATGGTAGTGAATCAGAGGCTACTGGAACTGACCGTTCTAAGTGGGTTAAATATAAGAACGGAAAGGTTGATTTTTCACTTGCAGATGCAGCAGCTTACAGAACAGCAGGAGCAAGTAAGGCAATACCTGGATTTGACGTTATGGACTATGGTCAGGAGGATTATGTTTTTGGTAATTCTTCTAAGGATGCAAGACATTGGGATAAATATGTGCTCAAGGTATTTGAGGAGCATGAGGATGACTTAAAGGATTTATTCAACGCGAATAGCTCGGATGATAGTTCAGATGACTAAATATATTTAAACAAACAGGTATAGATTAATTTTTATAGGAGAATTATATGAAACTTCTAATTATCGAGGATGAATACCGTTTAGCAGATATGTTAAGGGACTGGTTCGCCCAAAAAGGCGATAAGGTGAAGGTATGTGTTGATGGTATGGAGGGATATAAATGTGCATTGAAGGAAAGCTTTGATGTAATTATATTAGATGTTATGCTTCCAGGAAAGGATGGTTTTTCCATCCTTTCCGATTTGAGAAAAAAGATGATAAAAACACCTATACTTATTTTGTCAGCCCGCTATGAATTAGAGGATAAGCTTAAGGGGTTTAAATATGGTGCAGAGGATTATTTAACAAAACCATTTCATGTGGAGGAACTGGATGCAAGAGTTGCTATTCTTGCAAAAAAGGCAAGAAGTACAGATAATCTTAACCAATATCAAAATGATGATAATTGCATTAGATTTGCCAATCTTTCTTTGGATAAAAACAGCCACATTTTAAAAAATGTGGATTCGGAGCTTAGCGTTGCATTGCCGTCAAAAGAATATACACTTATGGAATATTTTTTGACCAATGTAAACCAACTTCTTTCAAAAGAGCAGATAACTACCTATATCTGGGGTTATGACACAGATGTAAGCTATAATAATGAAGAGGTTTATATTTCATTTTTAAGAAAAAAACTTAGGTATCTGGGTTGTGATATTACCATAGAAACTATACGTGGAAGTGGATACCGTTTAAGAGATTTAAACGGAGGAGCCGTATGATTAAAAAAACAAAAATAAAAATAACAGGTATATTGATTACCGTTTATCTTCTTTTTTTCATTTTTATTTTGATTATTTACTCCTTCCTATTGCGTAAGGAAAATGAGAAGGATATATCAAAGGCCATAATGACTCATTTTAAGGTTCAGACAGAATTAAGACAGGGATCAGGTCTTGGAGAGGCCCCAACTGCCTTACCGGATGGTGTATCTGAGGGTGATAAAATGAAGCCTCCTACAGAGGATATAAACAATCCATCCAGAATTAATAATGATTTGGAAATTGAAAAACCAAGAGACATCTACTCTGTTTATTGGGCAAAAAATAAATTTTCAGTTTATTATAATTCTAATACTGATATTGTATCAGATGATGAAATTGTAAAAATTGCAAAAATAATTTCCAGTAAGAAAAAACAGGATGGAAAATGGGACAAATATCAATATGAAATTACAGTTTGGGATGAGGGATATCTTATTGCATTTACAGATATTACGGAGATTCTAAAAAAAGAAAAAATTAGTTTTTGGCGAATGGTTATGATTGGAATTATTTCCTTATTTTTCTACTCAGGTTTTGTACTTTGGCTAAGTAAATATTTGGTAAGTCCGCTGGAAATTGCCATGAAAAAACAATCCGAGTTTTTGCTGGCTGCGGGGCATGAATTAAAGACACCGATTTCCGTTATTGAAACCAGTCATTCCATGATGAGACGTGAAAAAATAAATAATAAGTATCTGGATTATGCTGAAGAAGAACTTGAAAATATGAGCCAGCTGGTAAAAGAAATGTTAGAGGTCTCAAAGCTGGATGATTACTCTTTGGAGTTTGATAAAGAAGACATCAATTTGAGTAAATGTATTGAGGGAGCGACTCTTCCATTTGAAGCAATGGCATATGAAAAAGGGATAAAGCTTAATCTGGATATAGAACCGGATATTACCTATTATGGAAGTTCTCCTCATCTGGCAAGACTTACCGGGATTTTAACGGATAATGCCATAAGGCATACTAATTCCGGAGATGAGATTTGGGTTACTCTTAACAAAAAAGAAGGAAAAACAAAGCTTACCGTAAGAAATCAGGGAAATCCTATTCCTGAAAGTGAGCAAAAAAATATTTTTAACAGATTCTACCAGGTAGATTCTGCAAGACATAGAGAAAAAGGAAGATACGGTCTTGGTCTTACTATAGCATCTGAAATAGCCAAGCGTCATAAAACGGAGGTTAAAGTGAAATGTAAGGATGGTTGGACCGAATTTTTCGTTTATTTTTAGGCGTTTTTGTCCTCATACTTAAAAAATAATTACATATTTAAAAATTTTTTTAAAACTTCAAGGGTATTTCAAGGTTGAGATAATATAATACCTTACAAGATACTTCTTAAAAAATAGCAATAATAAATATTAAGCATTTAACAGAAAGGAAACAAAAAGTATGAGGAAAAAATTTTTGGCAGGCCTCGTCGCTTTTTGTATGATTGGAAGTGGTTTAGTATGTCATTTAGAGAAACCGGCTTCTGAGAAAAATGCAAAGGCAGAGGTAGTTACTAATCTTTCGACTATTGATATGTCAGCTTGGAGTTATAATTCCAGTGGCGATGTTTATTATCAGACAGGTATTTCTTATTGTGAATCGCCTGCAGATTCTTCATATGAGACTATGGGAATATATATTCCGGCAGCTTATATGAATGCAACTCAAAATTCAGATGGATCCACTTACACCTGTACCATTAATGAATCTGGTACAGTTGGTAATTATACAGCCTCTACTGCACCGATGGTTATCCCTGTTAACACGGCAGGTTATTCTGCTATGAGTCCTCCAACAGGATATACCAGCAGTGCAGCAGAGTTTGCTGCAGAAGGTATTATCTATGTTTATGCAGGTTGTCGAGGCAGAGATTCAGGAGCACCTACAGGTGTAACTGACCTTAAGGCTGCCATTAGATATGTTCGTTATAATGCGGATGTTATACCTGGTGATACA
>JAILGL010000114.1 GCA_024696825.1 Lachnospiraceae bacterium | reverse complement strand
TATTCCTCGATAGCTCAATGGTAGAGCACACGGCTGTTAACCGTGGGGTTGTAGGTTCGAGCCCTACTCGGGGAGTTTTTGGACCTTTAGCTCAGTTGGTTAGAGCAACCGGCTCATAACCGGTCGGTCCTGGGTTCGAGTCCCAGAGGGTCCACTTATATGGCCTAGTGGCTCAGTTGGTTAGAGCGCCGCCCTGTCACGGCGGAGGTCGCGGGTTCGAGTCCCGCCTGGGTCGTTTGAGTTATTTATTATTTATAACTCAAGCACATAAAATGCCACAGTGGCGGAATTGGCAGACGCCCGGGACTTAAAATCCCGTGGGTAGTAATACCCGTGCCGGTTCGACCCCGGCCTGTGGCAAAATTAAAAATCCCTGTAAGAGAAATCTTATAGGGATTTTTTAGGTTATTATGTAATTTTTAAAAGGTAATGAAATCTACGACAATGAAAAGTCGCAAATTAAAAATGAAAATGAAACAAAAAACTGAAACAAAAATTAAACAAAATATAAAACTTAAAACAGGTCTAAATCATGGGGGTCGGTATTCTTTAGACCTGTTTTTTATTTTATGTACGCATTATAATATACGCACTGTACTCAAAGTGTACCCATATTTAAATTTTTTTCAAAAAAATTTTAAATCTTTAATTTTTCCCTTAAAATAGCAAGAATCCTAATTGTACTAAGGGGGTGCAAAGATGTTGAAAATGTAGCTTAAGTAATGTATATTTAAAGGTAGGTGTTTAAGTGATTATTTATTCTAAGGAGGTATATTGGCTTGAAGAAAAGCATTAAGAAAATATTTGGAAGCATTTTAGTTATGGGGCTTACGGCTATGGTATTTACAGGCTGTACTAAGTCTAAGAAGGTTGAGAAAAAGGGGAATGATAAAAAAGTGGAGAAAGAATCTAAGACAGATTTAACAAAGGTTAGTTCCAGAGAATTTGCCAGACTTATGGGAAATGGTATAAATCTTGGAAATACATTTGAGGCCTATGGCCATAAAAGTGGAACAGACAAGGAGGTTAAGTTCTATGAGACCTTGTGGGGTGCTCCTGAGACAACTCAGGAAACCATTTCCAACATGAAGAAAAATGGTTTTACAAGCATTAGAATTCCTGTTGCATGGACTAACAAAATGAATTTTGAAGATGGAGATTATAAGATTTCTGAGGACTATATTAAGAGAGTTAAGGAAGTTGTTGATTATGCTTTAAATGAAGACATGATCGTAATATTTAATGACCACTGGGACGGCGGCTGGTGGGGCATGTTTGGCTCCGAGGATGAGAAGAAAAAAGAAGCTGCCATGGAGCTTTACACCTCTATGTGGGAGCAGCTTTCTGAAAGCTTTAAGGATTATGACAACAGAGTCGTATTTGAAGGCGGTAACGAGGAAATAGGTGACAGATTAAATGATTTGGATGAAGATTTTAATCCTAAGGGCGCAACTCTTTCTCAGGATGAGTGCTATGAGAAGGCTCTTGAAATCAACCAGAAGTTTGTAGATATTGTACGTGCTTCAGGTGGTAACAATGAAAATAGATTTTTACTTATTCCTGGTTATAATACAGATATTACCATGACTATGGATGAGAGATGGAAAATGCCTACAGATAAGGCAGATGATAAGCTCCTTCTTTCAGTTCATTACTACACTCCATGGTCATATTGCGGTGGTACCGGCGACAGTAAATGGGGTACTAAGGATAATTATACCGAGATGAATGACCTTATGAAGAAGCTTTCTAAATATGCTGATGATGGTTATGGAATCATTATCGGTGAGGAGTCTGTAGGCCCTACAGATGACGGCAAAGAAAAGACTAATGACATTCTTTGGTACACAAATCTCTACGCAAACTGTGATTATTACGGATATACACCTATGCTTTGGGATACTGGAAATATATTTGACCGTAGTTCAGGTGAGTGCATCGGCGAGGATTTAGGAAAGTTCTTCAAGGATGCTTATGAAAATGAGAAGGATAAGAGCGAGGATGAGGTTAAGAGCGCTGCAAAGAAGACAATGGATGATGCTTTAAATGACGCTCCAGACACCTTCCAGGAAAAGAGTAAAATTAAGGCTGGTAAGGACAAGGCTATTGCATGGATTATGTGGAATGCAGGTGATTGGAGCCTTGCTTACAGTGTTGGTGATGTTTATAAGCCTGATGAGACTTCAGAAGGTCTTAAGGCAACTGATGTAGAGGTAACTGGTGAGGGAACTTATACAGTAGCTCTTGATTTTACAGAAACAGCTAATCAGATGTCTAATAACTGTGCATTTTCAGCGGTTGGTATCTATAATGGTGAGGATTTATTCCCTGGTTATATTATGGATATTAAGTCTGTTAAGATAAATGGAAAGGATTACGCATTAAAGGGCGAGCCTTATACAACAGCTGATGATAAGCATTGTACCCGTGTTAATCTTTACAATTCATGGGTTAATAAGGTGCCTGAAAAGGGAACCAGAACTGTATCAGGAAAGCTTGATGACGCTTCACCTACTATAATTGCAGGAGATGCTCTTGGAGAGGTTAAGACTATCGAAGTAACATTTGATTATAAGCCGGGTGATGAAGGTATTTCTAAAAATGATAATAATGCTAAAAACAACTAAGTAGCGAGGTTATTTTATGGAAAATAATGAGGAGAACATGATTTTTGAAAAAACAAATGGGGTTAATCACGTTGATTCGTTGGACAATATAGAAAAATATTATAGAGAGAAGTATAAAAAACTTCATATATCAGGTGAATTACCTGATGACTTAGATATTAGTATTGACAATGTCAACGATAATGTGATTTATAAAAAAATAGTAGAGGATATTAATGATGGTATTGTAATCATTGGTTTTGATGGAACTATCAGATTTGAAAATCCTGTAGCCGCAGAGGTTTTAGGAAGAGACGGCGAAAGCATGATTGGAAAAACCATGTATTACTACATGAAGGATAGCTCTGAAAACGATGATTTTTTCCAATGTATAATTGATGCTGTTTTTGAAAGAAAAAGAATAGTAAAAACAATTATTTATCATAGGGAAAAAGATGTTAGATTTCTAAGACTTTTGGTTTCACCTATTAGAGACAAGGGGCAGGATGTTGCCGTAATCGTTGTATTTAGTGATATTACAGATATTGCAGAGCTTGGTAACAGAAATGAATTTTTAAATAAAAAGCTTATTGAATTTGTAAATAATTTTGTTACTGTAACTATTGATACCATTGATGCAAGATCGCCTTATAATGCTAACCATACGAGAAATATGGTTAATTATGCCACCAAATATTTTGATTGGATGGATGAGAAGGGAAAGGGACTTTCGCCTGAGATTAAGAATCCTCTTCTTGCAAGCTTTTGGCTTCATGATGTGGGTAAGCTTCTTATTCCAACTGAGGTTTTGGATAAGGAAAGCAGACTTGGCGACAAGGAAAAGGATATTTTCCATAGGATTGAAATAGCTAAGCTTTCTGCAAAAGTAAAGACCTATGAAGCTATTATGAATCCGGCTTCAGAAGCAGATTCAGATGCTTTAAAAAATGAGTTAGATGAAAACATAAAATATCTGGATGATGCCTGGGAATTTGTTAAAAAGACAAATGTAGCAGGATTTATAGACGATGAGACATTTAGAAAGATTGAGGAATTAAAAAAACATAAATGTCTTACTTCATCAGGAGAAGAAATAAATCTTATAACAGAGGATGAGGCGGACGCTTTATCCATAAAGAAGGGAACTCTTACGAAGGAAGAAAGAGAAATAGTTCAATCTCACGTAATCGAGACATTTAATATTCTTACAAAGATGAATTTTGAGGGAGCATTTGAGAATGTTCCAAGGTGGGCAGGAAATCATCACGAGTATCTTGATGGTTCTGGATATCCCGGAAAGCTTACTGCGAAGGATATACCATGGGAGACAAGAATCCTTACAATTATAGATATTTACGATGCTCTTACGGCTGATGACAGACCTTATAAACCGGCAATGCCATCAGAAAAAGCATTTATGGTTCTTCGTTCCATGGCTGATGAAGGAAAACTTGACAGAGAAATACTTGAAGAATTTATCGAAAGTAAGGCTTGGGAGAAGTAAGAAAATTCTTGAATTATCATTTTTTTAGGATTATTATATTTAAGGATATTTGAAATAGTACTAAATAGCAGGTAGCAATTAATTATTTGTAACTGGTTATTTGTTATTTAAGGTATTTTAAAATAAAATAATAAATATAATTAGGAGGTTAATACAAGTGAGTATTAGAATCGGAATTTTAGGTTATGGAAACCTTGGAAAAGGTGTTGAATGTGCTATAAAACAGTCAGATGATATGGAGCTTGTTGCTGTATTTACACGTAGAGACCCATCGTCACTTACTATAAATACACCAAGTGCAAAGGTTTTATCTTCTGATGATTTGGAAAATATGGAAAATGACATTGACGTTCTCGTAATCTGTGGTGGTAGTGCTACAGACTTACCGGAAATGACTCCAAAGTATGCTGCAAAATACAATGTTATCGATAGTTTTGATACACATGCAAGAATCCCTGAGCATTTTGCAAATGTTGATGCAAAGGCTAAGGAAGGCAAGAAGATTGGCGTTATTTCTTGTGGTTGGGATCCTGGAATGTTCTCATTAAACAGACTTTATGCAATGTCTATCTTACAGGAAGGCAAGGATTATACTTTCTGGGGCAAGGGTGTTAGCCAGGGTCATTCTGATGCAGTTAGAAGAATCGATGGTGTTAAGGATTGCCGTCAGTATACTATTCCTGTTGAGGATTCAGTTAATGCTGTTAGAAGTGGTTCTAACCCAGAGCTTACAACCAGACAGAAGCATACAAGAGAGTGCTTCGTAGTAGCAGAAGAGGGTGCTGACAAGGCTGCCATCGAAAATGCTATTAAGACTATGCCAAACTATTTCTCAGATTATGATACAACTGTTAATTTCATTACAGAAGAGGAAATGAAGAGAGATCACAGTGGACTTCCTCATGGTGGTTCAGTTATTTATACAGGAAAGACTGGCGAGGGTAACAAGAATACTCACGTTATCGAGTACAGCTTAAAGCTTGATTCTAACCCTGAATTTACAGGTGCAGTTCTTATCGCTTATGCAAGAGCTGCTTATCGTATGAATCAGGAAGGCATGTCAGGAGCTAAGACAGTTTTTGATATTGCACCAGCTTATCTTTCACCACTGAGTGGGGAGGAGATTAGGGGGCATTATCTGTAAGGGTCGCTCCGTAAGTGATTTAAGAAAATAGAAAATAATACGCGTGCATGATATCCAACGGCGACCTTATTCACCGAAGGTGAATTTGATTTCTGCCGGTTGTGAAGTACACTCGCTAATAAGATGCGCTTGTGAGGCTGCTGATTTTTCTGCTCCTTGCAAGCGCTTTTTTGTTGTCACGTCACTTGCAACACTTGCTCGTGCTTGTGTTCAAAGCGCGCAATGCGCGCTTAAAAGGCTGCGGATTTTCTACCAATTCTCCAAAGGAGAATATTCGCAACTCGCTTATTCGTCGCCGCGTCGCTTGCAAACACTTGCTCGTGATGTGTTCGCGAAAGGCTGCGGATTTTCTACCTCCTCACACGCGCTTGTCCGTCGCCGCGTCGCTTGAAACTCGTGCTTGAAAGTTGGTAGATAAAGCAGAGGTAGTGAGCACTCAAACATCAAGCTAAGCGTGCGGCTCCTAGCTAGATTGCTCGTCGCTAACGAAAATGCACGCAAAGCCATTCCGCTTCGTACACACATCGAGCGGCGTTGTTAGGCAAGCTAAGCGTGCGGCTCCTGTGAATTCGACGTAGGCGAATTTGTGTTCAGGCACTGACGAAAATTTGCGCAAAGCCTTTTCGCTTCATAAGCGCATTTTATGCGCTTTATACACTTGAGCGGCGTTGTTGAGCAAGTTAAGCGATGGCGACTGCTAGCGTACAACTGTGCTGACGAAAATGCACGCAAAGCCATTCCGCTTCATAAGCGCATTTAATGCGCTTTATACACTATCGAGCAGCGTTGTTGAACAAGTTAAGCGATGGCGACTGCAAATTCGACGTAGGTGAATATGTGCAACTGTACTGGCGAAAATGTACGCAAAGATAATTATATATCTGATTTGTTTTTGGGC
>JAILGL010000104.1 GCA_024696825.1 Lachnospiraceae bacterium | reverse complement strand
GAGTGAACTTGTGGAGCTTGCTGACGAGGCGGGTATCGACATAAGACGATACCTTAAGTAGATAGGTTTCAAGTCTTTGGCTTCGTTGAATTTCTAAGTATGTAGGATAAAGGGCGTAGATTAAAGAGAGAATAATAAAAGCGTATAATAAGGGTGGTATTCTTATGCCCATTTGACAGGCGTTAGCCGGAGGGCAAGCATTTTTTGATAGTAAGATTGAGGTTTAATGATTGGAGGTTGTATATGAGTAATTTAGATTCTAATATGATTATTATTAATGCTAGTCAGGTGCCGGGACAGGTTACATTTAGCAATTACGAAGAAATAAAGAGTTATCTTGAACAGGGATTAAGTGTTTATAAAACAACTCAGTATACCACAGATAATATTGAGGATGCCAAAAAGGATCTTGATGAATTAAAGAGTATTAAGAAAAAACTTACAGATAAGAAAAAGGAAATAGAAAATGCATATACAGAACCTTATGTTGATGTTAAAGAAAAGTTAGATGAGTTAATTAATCTGGTTAAAGAGCCTTTTGATATTATAGATAAGTTTATAAAAAATTATGAAAAAGAAAATAAAAGAATAGAAATAATGGAATATGCCAGGACTAAGGGAGCTGAGCTTGGTGAATACGCTAATAAGGTTGTTGACAGTAATGCATTTTTCAATGATAAATGGTTGAATAAAACTACATCTATGAAGAAAATAAGAGAAGCCATAGACGAAAAAATTGATTCAGCTAAGAAAGAAATAAGTGCCATAAAAGAGGTAACTAATGAGAATAAAGATATTGCTTTAACTCATTATTTTCAGAATTTAGATATGGACAGTACTAAGGAGTTTATTAAAAGTGTTAATGAAAGTAATGTAGATAAAGCTTCAGAAGATTTTCAGGATGATTCACCTGTGGGATACAAGGTTCTTAAAATCACAGCAACAGAACTCCAGATGCTTCAGATTGTTACATATCTTGATATTATGGACGTTGAATATGATGAATTAGAGGATGGGATGCCAAAGCATATGGAAGAAGTAAAATCAACTGATTTTAATGAATTTGTAGCATTTGACATAGAGCACACAGGTACCTATGGTGTGGCTAAAGGAGATCTTGAGTCTGAGATAATGGAGATAGGTGCTGTTAGGGTTGTAGATGGACAGATTGTAGATAAGTTTAGCAGTTTAGCAAATCCTGGAAGAGATATAGTTCCAAGAATAAGTAGAATTACAGGTATTAATAACGATATGGTTAAGGATGAGGCGCCTATCACAGAGGTGGTAAAAGAATTCAGGGATTTTGTAGGTGATAGTATTTTACTTGGCCATAATATTAAGGCTTGTGATATACCGCATATTGTAAAGGCTGCCAAAAAAGCGGGTATTACATTTAATAATCAGTATTTTGATACCAGGGATTACGCTAAACAATTTAAGGAAAAGTATAATTTGGATAATATTAAACTAGAAACTCTTTCCAAATATTTTGGAATAGAGCATGATAATGCACATAGAGCATGGGCTGATGCAGAGGCTAATGCAAAGGTATTTTTAGCTATGAAGAATGATAACTGATAATAGATAATACGAGGAGGAAATGTTATGAAAATAATTCATGCGAGTGATTTACATCTGGGTAAAATAATTTATGGAGTATCGCTTATAGATAATGGGGATCAGCCTGTATGGGTGGATAGATTTTTAGAGAAAATTGATGAAGTTGGGCCCGATGCTGTTATGTTTTCCGGTGATGTCTTCGATAGAAGTGCACCTAAGGATGATGCTTATCAGTTGTTAGATTATCTTATTACAGAGCTTGAAGATAGAAATATACCAGTCTTAATGATTGCAGGAAATCATGATTCAGGTACAAAGCTTCAACATTTATCAGAAATACTGGCTAAGAAAAATGTATTTATATCCGGTAGATTGAATAAAGAGTTAATGAAGGTTACATTGGAGGATGAGTTTGGAAAAGTTAATTTCTATCTTTTGCCATATATATTCCCTAATTTAGTGGCTGAGAAGCTTGAAGATGATTCTATCAAGGATTCTGAAACTGCTATAGCGGAAGTAATCAAGGCGCAGAATGTGGATTTTTCAGAGCGAAATGTATTTATAGCTCATCAGAACATTATTGCTAATGGAGAACCTGTTAAGCTTGGAGGATCTGAGTCAATGGTAGGGGGCTCAAGAGGTGTAGATTATAAAGTCTTTGATGGTTTTGATTATGTGGCTCTTGGACATATACATTCTTCATATCACGTGGGTAGAGAAGAAGTTAGATACGCAGGTTCACCGCTTTGTTATCATTTTGATGAGACAAGGCAGCAGAATAAGGGACCGATTCTGGTGAATATGGGAGCCAAAGGTGATAAGGTTCTGACAGAGACTTTAGTAATAGAACCACTTCATAGGATGGTGGTTATAAAAGGAACTGTGGAGGAAGTTAAGAAAAGACTTGAGGAAGAAAAACATGAGAATGAATACTTAAGTGTTACTATTACAGATTCCAAGATGACACCAGGTTTTTCAGATTATGTAAGAGGACTTTGTGAAAAGCAGAATTCAATAGTTATGGAACTTTTATCTGATTATAGACCACATTCTAATAATACTGATAAAACAGCTTCCAGCTATAATAGTAAATCTATAGAAGAATATTTTGGAGAACTTTACAGGGAGAAAAATAACAGTATTGATCCAAATGAGACAGAAGATAAGATTATAACTATGGCATCTAATATCGTAACAGGTACGGATGCAGATGTTAAGCAAAAGGATCCTGAAGACGTAGTCGTTGATAAGTTTTTGGAAGACATTATAAAGATGTTTTAAGGGGTTAAGGAGGGCTAAAAATGAGACCAATAAAACTTACGATGAAAGCATTTGGAGCTTATGGTAATGAAACAGTATTAGACTTTAATGAATTAAAGGATAATTTATTCCTTATTACGGGTGATACAGGAGCAGGAAAAAC
>JAILGL010000093.1 GCA_024696825.1 Lachnospiraceae bacterium | reverse complement strand
AGGCTTCTACAACAGGACAGTCAGGATATATTTGGCATACTACAGGGTCAGGAAAAACCATGACTTCTTACAAGGCAACCAGAAATTTACTGATGGATATTCCTTCGATTGATAAGACTATATTTTTAATTGATCGAAAAGACCTGGATTTACAGACCAAAGGTGCATTTCAATCTTATGCAGATAATGATACTATAGATGTAGATGATACTGAAAATGTTGGAAGTTTGATTAAGCGATTAACTGATGGTAATCGACAGATGATTGTTACTACGAGACAGAAAATGCAGATTATGATTGATCGTCGCTTAAAGGAAGATACCAAAGAATATTACAAAATCAAATCTCTTCGAATCGCTTTTGTAGTAGATGAATGTCACCGAGCAGTCACACCTGAGACCAAACGTTCCATTGAAAGATTCTTTTCTAACTCTATTTGGTTTGGTTTTACTGGAACCCCAATTTTTGAAGAAAATAGTTATGAAAAAAAAGGTGACTTACCAAGAACTACGGATGAACTATATGGTCCATGTTTACATCGTTATACAATCAAAGAGGCAATACATGATGCAGCAGTTTTAGGCTTTAGCGTTGAAAACCTGGGTCCGAAAAATTTAGTAGAAGAAGATGCAGATGCATATTATCATAGTGAGAAGCATATGCGTTCCGTATTGGATGTGATTTTAAATAAATCATTGAGTAAACTTGGAATGCAAAATGGAAAAGGCCAGACCTATGAAGCAATGTTGACAGTTGAGTCAATTGAAATGGCACAGAAATACTTTGACTTTCTTATTAAGGTTAAAAATGGTGAGGATGAACTGAAGATTAGTGACGAAGTAAAAAAAGTCCTACCAGACTTTCCTAAGTTTGCAATAACTTTTTCTGTTTCCGAAAATGAAGATGATTCCATTTCAAATCAGGATGCAATGAAACGTTACCTTGATTATTATAATAAGAATTTTGGTACCAAATATCAGATCGATGGAATCGGAGCATATAATGGAAATCTAAACGATAGGCTGGCACGAAAAGAGAAGAAATATCTTAATCGAGATCAACAGTTAGATTTAGTAATCGTAGTAGATAGGCTACTTACCGGTTTTGATGCCCCATGTTTATCTACACTTTATATTGATCGTCCACCAATGAGTCCGCAAGGGTTAATCCAGGCATTTTCAAGGACAAATCGCTTGTTTGATGCCAATAAAGAGTATGGACAAATCGTAACATTCCGTTCACCTAAAGAATTTAAGGAAAGGATTAATAACGCCTTAATCTTATATTCAAGAGGTGGTTTTGGCGAAGCTATAGCAGATGATTGGGATACAGTATATAATGATTTTTCACTTTCTCTAAAAACAATTAGAGCATTTGCAGAGAATCCTACGGATGTTTTAAGTATGTCAAGAGAACAGATGAAAACCTATGTGAAGTTATTTAGAAACCTGGATAGCGATTTTGCACACTTAAAATCTTTTTCATCATACGATACAGATATTATTGATAGATTTTCATTTTCGGAAGAAGAATATGAAGATTATGCAGCTGTTTATAATAATGTTATTGAATTATTAAAAAAGCCAAAAGATGATGATCCTTTAGATGATCCTTTAGATCTTGATTATGAATTACAGGCTTATAGTAAATTCAAGGTTAATTATGAGTATATTGTAGAACTTCTTCAGGGATTCATTGATTTATTAGATCAGGATGAAGATAATATGACTGCGGTCCAGTTTGAAGAGGAAATCCTTACATTAAGAACAATCATTGAAGAGTATATGAGTGAAAATTCGAGGATGGGCGGATTCTTACTTGAAGTACTTGAGGATATAAAGAAGGACAAAGAAAAATATATTGGTCAGGATATTTCTGTGATATTAAACAAGATGCGTTATGATGCCATTGATAAAGAAATACAAGTATTTTCTAACAAGTGGTTTATTGATTTTGAAGATGTAAAATATGAGGCAATTCATTTCCGCGATGGAGAACTAGCTAATGAAAATAAACTAAAGGAAAATGCTAATTATGCTGCATATAAGGAATCAACGGATAATCCTTTACCTAAGTTCAAGTATTATGCCGCTATGATTACGGATTTTAAAGAATCACTTATGCCAGAGACAAGTATGTTGCTTGATTGATGAAATGTTTTTTAAACAATATATGGATGCTATGTTGCTTGATTGATAAAATATTTTTTGAACAATATATGGATGATATGTTGCTTGATTGATAAAAGATTTTTTAAACAATATATGGATGCTATTAAAAAGATTGCCTTGAAGTGGATTGTTTTTTGGTATAAGTGAATTTCAAGGAGCCCAATGCTTAGCCACTGGGCTTCTATATTTTTATTTATATGATTGGGTATTTCCAACATTATTTTAAATATGTTTACATTGCTAAATTGAGCTTAATTTATTAGCATTTTGGGTTGTAAAGAAGAGGAATATAAGATATAATTTAGACAGATTTCAAAAAGAAGGAACAAATTTTAGTAAAAGTGAATTATGCACACAATAACATTAATTGTGGCTAAATTGAGCCCCGATAAATAAAGGGTTTGCGGAGGTCAGGGTAGAAATGGAGAAAGCCCGAGTAAGGGCATTGACACAACTAAATGGTCAACGAGGTTATTAATTTCAACCTCGGTAGAAATGGAGAAAGCCCGAGTAAGGGCATTGACACAACCATTTATCATAATATCATACATAGTAACAAATCCGTAGAAATGGAGAAAGCCCGAGTAAGGGCATTGACACTAATTTTCTTTTCCATATCAGTTACATTTTTTTTTTCGTAGAAATGGAGAAAGCCCGAGTAAGGGCATTGACACAATTTCTTTCTTAAGAAGATCTATCTCCTTTCTCTGCGTAGAAATGGAGAAAGCCCGAGTAAGGGCATTGACACAAATATGAAATCCCACTCAACTGAACTGAGTGGAAAGTCTGTAGAAATGGAGAAAGCCCGAGTAAGGGCATTGACACA
>JAILGL010000090.1 GCA_024696825.1 Lachnospiraceae bacterium | reverse complement strand
TTTCCAAGCCTCTTCCTTGCCGCCCTTTATCTCAAATGTAAATATAGAGGCGCCACCATTTGGGAAATATCTCTCGTAAAGAGCGTGGTCCGGATGTCCGATAATGGACGGATGATTTACATTTTCAACCTGAGGGTGATTATTCAGAAATTCCACGACCTTCTTGGTATTTTCCACGTGTCTGTCAAGGCGAAGTGAAAGTGTCTCCACGCCCTGTAAAAGTAGAAATGCATTGAAAGGCGAGATAGTTGCGCCGGTGTCTCGAAGGAGAATTGCGCGAATATATGTAACAAAGGCCGCCGGACCCACAGCATCGTAAAATGAAATGCCATGATAGCTTGGGTTTGGATCGGCAATATTCGGATATTTGCCGCTTGCCTTCCAGTCAAACTTCCCGGACTCCACGATAATTCCACCTAGAGTTGTGCCGTGGCCGCCGATAAACTTTGTGGCTGAATGCACCACGATATCAGCGCCGTGTTCTATAGGCCTTATAAGATAAGGTGTTCCAAAGGTATTGTCAACCACCACTGGAAGACCGTGTTTATGGGCCAACTCGGCGATTGCATCGATATCCGGAATGTCACTGTTAGGATTTCCAAGAGTCTCAATGTAAATAGCTCTGGTGTTGTCCTTTATGGCTCCCTCAACCTCCGCCAGATTATGAGCATTTACAAATGTTGTTTCAATACCATATTGAGGGAGAGTGTGAGAAAGAAGATTGTAGCTTCCTCCGTAAATGGTTTTCTGAGCCACTATGTGACCGCCATTAGCTGCAAGGGCCTGTATGGCATAGGTTATGGCAGCTGCACCTGATGAAAGTGCTAATGCTGCACTGCCGCCCTCTAAGGCTGCAAGCCTTTTCTCTAACACATCCTGTGTTGAATTGGTAAGTCTTCCATAAATATTTCCTGCATCAGCAAGACCAAATCTGTCCGCCGCGTGCTGAGAATTATGAAAT
Organism: Lachnospiraceae bacterium; assembly: GCA_024696825.1. Lineage (GTDB taxonomy): Bacteria > Bacillota > Clostridia > Lachnospirales > Lachnospiraceae > JAEEJA01. The sequence continues at coordinate 14,963 of JAILGL010000090.1, read as the reverse complement.
ACATATGATGTTGTCTGGTAAATTGGAACAGCTCTTGAATCAGTCGTAGGATCGGCCTCTTCCTGTCCAACATGTAACTGTAATGTTTCAAATTTGTAATCACTCATAACTGAATCCTCCTATTGTTTTATTTGTTTTATTTCTTATGAAGGTGTTTAATCTGTCGCACGCTGCTTTTTATTTGCGACTTCATAAGTCTTGCTAAGCATAAATCTATAAGCATTTCTTCATATCGGCCGCATCGTGTTTTCACTGTTTGCGACTTCATGCATTTATCATAGCAAGTTTGGATTCAGTTGAAAATTCAATTATATTTATCGTCTGTGATAAGTATTGATTATCATAGAATTTGATGCATTTCTATGAATTTCAAATTTCTTTATATTTCAAAATCTCCTCAATAAATGCCTCTCCGTAGACAGACATTTTGCTTCCTTTTCTGGTTATATAGCCGATGGTCAGAGGGTCCTCTTCCTTAAGCTTTATGGACACAAGGCCGTCAAGAATCGCCTCCTCGCCGGAAAGCATACCTGACCCGATGGAATATCCATTTAACTTGGCGATAAGTTCCATGGAGGTTGCCCTGTCATCGGACTTTATCATCTTCTTGAAATCATAATCAGCCATGGCTTCCTCAGTAAGATAGATGTTGCTGTCATCAGTCTGATCAAATGAAACGCAAGGATAATCAGAAAGCTCCTCGAGAGATATTTTCTTACGCTTTGCAAACTTGTGATTCTTCCATACATAGGCATAGGTTTCTCTTATCATAAGGGGCACAAATTCCAGCTGATAATCCTTAAATAGCTTCTTCATAACCTTTTCATAAGCACCTGAAAATGAAACGATTCCCACCTCACTTTTTAAGGTTTTTACATCCTCCAAAACCTCTCTGGTCTTGGTTTCGTGGATAGAAAAATTGAATTGCTCTGGATCTATATTTTTTATAACCTCTGTAAATGCCTTGATTGAGAAGTTAAAATGCTGAGTAGAAACAGAAAAATGTTCCTTCCCGCTGTCCTTAGACAAATATCTATCTTCAAGAATCTCATACTGCCCCATAGCCTTTTTCGCATATTCAACGAATTCACGGCCCTCGACAGTAAGAGAGATTCCCTTATTGGTTCTTTCAAATATAAGTATGCCAAGCTCTTCCTCTAACTCTCTTATACTAGCTGAAAGGGCTGGCTGAGACACATACAGCTTAGAGGCAGCTTCTCTCATGGAAGACGAACCTGCGATTCCAAGTACATATTTAATTTGTGTAATATTCATAAGCAACCTCCTTATAGATTTTTTGGTTGTTGTTTTTGTTGTTATTTTGGTTGTTGTTTTCAGACACATTTTACCACATTTCATTCAAGTATAAAAGAAGAAGTGTGAGGCTTCTTTTTCTTGAAACAAAAGAAGAGCGCAGCAATAAGTTAAACTTATTTTTGAGCTCTTCTCTTTATAAGAAATCTATTTTTAATTTAACCATCAGTCCTTAAGCTGTAAATGTAGCTGTAACTACAGCCTATGGCCAAAACTGTTAGCCTTTACCCTACAGTCCGTAGGCTAAAAACTTCTTTATGCCCTCTAGCTTAAGGTATTTCTCGCCATTTTCCCTGTCTGGGAAAATGCGGCTTGTAAAGACTTCTTCGCCATCGTTAAAGAATATTTCAATGCTGCTGTTGTCGAAGAAGCAAGTCAGCTTGCTAATTGCATTTTCAAAAATGACTTCTCTTTCTTCGCCGTATTCAGGATTGATTTTTCTCTTCAACTTTGCACGACTTATCTTTAGGCATGAGCTTGAAGCATCGTAGGAAAGGCTTATGCCACCATTGCCATCGGCGTCACAGAAAATCTCCATGTTGAAATCATCATTTTCAGTGGCAAGTTCCCATACGGAAGGAGCCTTGATTTCGTAGTACTTTCCAGCACTTGCTACACTTCCTGCATCGCCTGAATTTTCAGTGCTTCCATTATCTCCGGCATTTCCTTCTGAATAAAGCATTTCCTTCTTGGCGTCAAATATATTTCTAATTGGCTTTTGAAGGAGCTTTCCGTCCTTTATGTGAAGCTCTCTTGGAAGTGTCAGGCAACCGCTCCAGTCCTCATCATCCGTATAATATACAGCGTCCGGAAGTCCCATCCAAGCTGAAAGCACCTTGTAATCAAAGGTTTTCTCAGTATTGGCGGCACAGGCTGCTGCATAGACTTCGAAGCCAAGATCCAAATGTTTAAAATCTCCTGTCGGTGTGAAAGTCATCTTCTCCATATCCAAATCGCCTATTACATAGAGGTTGTGATTAGTAACCTCTCCTCTTCCAGGTAGTTTTATAAACTGCGGACAGAAAATGAAAACATATGAATCACCGATTTTCTCGATGGATGGGCATTCCCACATTTTTCCAAATGCCTCGTAGCCCTTTACATTTAACTCGCCTTTAAGCTTCCAGCCCTGGGTCGCATCCTCTGATTCGTAAACCAAAAGGCAGCCCCTGTCATCCTTAGATCTGGCACCTATTATAATAAAATATTTGCCAAGCTTCTCGTCATACCATATTTTAGGATCTCTTTGATGTTCGCTATAGTCCTCTTCAGGCCCAAATAAAGGCTTCTCAAACTTCTCCACACTGTTATCAGATTTTAGCTTTGCAAGGCAGGTATATGCGGTTCTAACCCAATTCTCGTCACGGTGATTTCCAGTATAATAAATGTAAATCTCTCCGTTACATTTTATGGCTGAACCAGAGTACGCCCCCTTGTTATCCATGTCGGTGTCAGGCTTTATGCCGATGCCCGCATCCTCCCAATTTACCAGGTTCTTGGAGGTCATATGATACCAATATTTTAGTCCATGAGTTGCGCCCCAAGGGAACCACTGGTAAAAGAGGTGCCAGGTCTTAGTTTCGTCATCATAAATAAATCCATTTGGATCATTTAAAAGTCCTGTCCTCGGCTGTACATGGAAGCCCTGTCTAAATGGAGATGTCTTAATCTTCTCTTCCAATTCCCTGATTTCATCCAGGGAATTAAGAGGTCTATAACGCTCTTCCTTAGTCCATTCTTTCAAGGAAACCTCCTATTCTGCAAGGTATATCCTTGTCTATATCCCCCGCTTTTTGTGCGAATTTTCTGAATTCTCTTCACAAATTTTTGTGCGAATTTTCTGAATTCTTTTCACAAATATTTACGCCTTCTTCTTGCGGGTACTTCCTTTTTCTAACAATTCATAACCCACCATCACATGCTCTATAACGCTCTTTTCGTCTTTCATATGTCTTATTAGAATCTCGGTGGCTTTCGTTCCGGATTCCTCATAAAAATATCTTGCTGTTGTAAGAGACGGTGTCGTTACATTTCCAAGATTGGAATCTCCAACGCCTGTAATCATGACATTTTTAGGCATTTTGATTCCTAATTCATTCAGATATTTTATGGCGCCTACACCAATGGTATCAGTGGCTGCCACAACTCCGTCTGTTTCAGGATATTTATCCAAAATGCTTTTCATACAATTGTAACCGTCCTGCATGTCGAAGCCGGAAAGCGCTTTTCGCTTGGCAAAATCCGCCATGTCAGCTTCCTTCAACGCATCTCTGTAACCCTTAAATCTTTCCAGTCCAACGGCCTTGTCCTTTCTGGTTACGCCGATGTATGCAGGCTTTTTGCACCCCTTACTAAGCAGTAATTTTGTAAGATCATATGTGACATGGTATTCATCATGAAAAACTGAATTTACCCCCCTTATCTTCTGCCCCACAACCACGATTGGAAGCTTCATCTGAGAGATAAATTCTGAGTGCTCATCGGTAAGAATGGTACCAAATAGAATCACTCCATCAACCTGTTTTTCATTAAAAACCTTGAGATACTCCAGTTCTCTTTCAGGATCATTTAAGGTGTTGGCAAGGAGGATTTTATAACCCTCCCTGTCTGTAACCTTAAGAATACCATCTACCATTTTACTTATTGAATTAGATGAAATTCTCGGAAGAATTACTCCTATAAGTCCGGTTTTCTGGGTTCTCAATGTTCTCGCATGTTGCGATGGTATGTAACCCGTTTCATCGATTACTTTTTTTATGGCTTTTTTCTTTTCTTCTGATACATAACCATTATTAAAATACCTCGAAACGGCGGCAGTAGAAACCCCTGCCTTAGCTGCAATATCTTTAATAGTAATATGTATCACCTCACATTTTCAAAGATTCTCTTCAAAATATTTTAATTAAAGATTCTCTTTAAAGAATTTCTCGATTTCAGCCGCTGCATTTTCTTCGTCGTCACCCTCTACAGAAACTGTAATAGTGTCGCCCTTCTTGATGCCCATTCCCATGAGCTTCATAAGACTGGTTGCACTAGCTGTCTTATCGCCCTTAGCAACAGTAACATTAGCACCGAGTGCCTTAACTGTTTTTGCTAAAAGACCTGCTGGCCTAGCGTGAATTCCTACCTCGTCAGTGATAACATAATCAAAACTTTTCATTGTGAAATCCTCCTTATTTTTCATTTATTTTTTGTCGATTTTTTCGACATAATTTACTAATTATACCTCTGCAAATAAATCTCCAACGCTTACATTACCGGTCTTAACAACCTTGAAGTTCTCAAAGTCGTCGCTATTTGTTAGAAGTACTGCAGTTGTTGGACTGTAGCCTGCTGCCTTGATTTTGTCAATGTCAAATGTAATGAGTTTGTCGCCCTTCTTAACCTTCTGGCCTTCCTTAACAAATATCTCGAAGCCGTCGCCCTGCATATTTACGGTATCTACACCAACATGAATGAGAAGTTCCATGTCATTAGGTCCTGTAATTCCCACTGCATGCTTGGTATCCGTCACAGAAGAAATCTCGCCGTCATATGGAGCATACACAACCCCCTCCGCAGGCTCGATTCCGATACCTGTACCGAGCACACCGGATGCAAATGTTGCGTCAGGAATGTCAGTATAAGAAATAGCATTACCCTTAATAGGAGCGTAAATCTTAGGCTCGCCTGTTATAGCACTTTCGCTATCAGCTGCATTTGCATTTTCTGCTGCTTCCTGCTTCTGAATCTCTTCAGCTGTAGGCTCTGGCATTTCCTCTTTCCAGATAAACCAGGTAAGTCCAAATGCAACACCACCAGCGATAAGAAGAAGTACAGTGTAAAGACCAGGCTTATCAATTGTAAGATAACCAGGAATACCTGTAACGCCGTATGCCTTTGCGCCGATACCTGAAATAGCACCAAATAAAGCACCACAAGCACCACCGATCATAGCACATACGAAAGGTTTCATGAATCTGAAGTTTACACCGAAGATTGCAGGCTCAGTAATTCCAAGAGAAGCTGATAAAGCTGATGGAACTGCTACAGTCTTAAGCTTAGCCTGCTTACATTTAATACCTACTGCGAGACAGGCACCAAACTGTGCGAAGTTAGCTGCTGTTGCGATAGGCATCCAGGTATTTAATCCACCTTCAACTGAAAGCATTCCTGCTTCAATAACGTTGTACATATGGTGGAGACCCATAACTACTGTGATTGGATAAAGACCACCCATGATAAATGCTCCAGGTGGGAACTGTACGAGCCACTCTGCTCCCTTAAGAACGTAAGTCTCAAGTGTAGCGAAGATAGGTCCGATTACTACAAATGTTGCTAAACCTGTTAAAAATACTGTTGTAATAGGTACTACGAAAAGGTCGATCATCTCTGGAACCTTCTTGTGTAACCATTTCTCAATCTTACACATAAGCCAAACAGATATCATTACAGGAATTACGTGACCCTGATAGCCGTGCCTTGAGATGGAACCGACGACGTAATCGCCAATCTTAAAGTTTCCAAACAGGTTCCACGTTGGAATCACGCCATCCTTCACACCAAAGAAAGCATTGATAGCATCTTCGTTAGCTACATTCCAGCCATTTAAGAGACCTGTATGAACCATCATAAGTCCGATAACTGCTCCTAAGAAGATATTTCCGCCAAATACTCTCGCTGCTGAAACTGCAACGATAACAGGGAGAAAAGCAAAGGCTGTATTAGCAACCATATCTAAAAATGCATACCAATCGGTACTTGCAAAGTTTGGAATAGCTTTACCTAAAGCTTCTACAACACCCATCATAAGACCGGATGCTACGATTGCAGGAAGGATAGGTACGAATACGTCTCCTACTGACTTAAGTGCTCTCTTCCAAACAGGCTGCTGAGCTGCTGCTGCATTTTTTACATCATCCTTTGTAGCAGCTGTCATACCGGTAACTGCAAGGAATTCCTCATAAACCTTGTTAACTGTACCGGTTCCAATAATAAGCTGAATCTGTCCATTGGATTCAAAAAGACCCTTAACTCCATCAACATTTTCAAGTGCTTTCTTATCAATCTTTGAGTTATCAGCAAGCACTAATCTAAGTCTTGTTGCACAATGTGCGGCCTGAACAATATTATCTCTGCCGCCAAGATGGCTGTATATTTCTTCAGCACATTTTCTATAATCTAAGGCCATAATTTGCCCTCCTTCTTTTTTTGAAATTGTAAAATGTAACGTTATTTTTTTGAATTATTTTTAATCTATTTTCAACCTTCTAACCTTTAAGAGCTAGTAAAAAGTTAGCATTTTGTTTTTTTATAATCGCCTACATTTGTTTCCAAAACGACCTTCCTAAGTGGAAGAACTCGTCCCGGTGAAACTGAGAGTTCGTCGAAGCCCATGGCTAAGAATTCCTTTGTAAGTGTAAGGTCTGAACCAAGCTCACCACAGATACCTGCCCAGGCACCTCCCTTGTGAGCGCCATCCACAACCATTTGAAGCATTTTCAAAAGGCCCGGATGATGTGAATCGTAGAACTCGTCCAAGGTCTGATTCTGACGGTCAATTGCCAAGGTGTACTGAGTAAGGTCGTTTGTTCCAACAGAGAAGAAATCAACCTCCTTCGCAAGCTCCTCAGCCATCATAACTGCAGCCGGTGTCTCAATCATAATTCCAAGTTCAATGTCCTTGTCATATTTAAATCCGTCTGCATCCAGTGACTTCTTAACCTCTTCCACTATTTCTTTTATCTTCTTAACCTCGTCCACAGATATAATCATTGGGAACATTATGGAAATCTTTCCAAATGCAGATGCCCTAAGAATGGCTCTCAACTGAGTTTTAAATATCTCAGGCTGTGTGAGACATATTCTTATAGCTCTCATACCCATGGCTGGATTCTCTTCCTTAGGAAGATTGAAATAATCCGCCTGCTTATCTGCACCGATATCCAATGTTCTGATTATAACTTTCTTGCCCGCCATGCTTTCGGCAACCTGCTTATAGATTGCGAACTGATGCTCCTCTGTAGGATAATCAGAGGATTCTAAGTAAATGAATTCTGAACGGAAAAGTCCGATTCCGCCAGCATCATTTTCAAGCACAAGCGCAAGATCCTTAGTATTTCCAATGTTTGCATATATGTTAATATGCTGTCCGTCAAGAGTTACATTGTCCTTACCCTTAAGCTGCTCTAAAAGCTGTTTCTTCTCAAGCTCCTTGTCAAGAAGCTTCTTCTTCTCAGCCATTACAGCCTCATCAGGTTCAACATATACCTTACCTTCAAATCCATCAACAACTGCCATCTTGCCGTTAAGCTCATCATCAAGTGGTATGTCGCAACCAATGATAGCAGGTATGTTCATAGTCTTTGCGAGGATTGATGTATGTGAGTTAGCTGATCCATGCACGGTTACAAAGGAAAGAATCTTGTCCTTGTCCATCTGTACCGTTTCTGAAGGTGCCAAATCATCTGCGATAACGATTACAGGTTCATCTGAAACTAATCCTGAATCATCACCACCAAATAGCGCAGATATAATTCTTTCAGTTATATCCTTGATGTCTGCTGCTCTGCCTCTGAAATACTCATCTTCCATGGCAAGAAACATTTTTTCAAAATTGTCTCCCGTCTCAGCAACAGCGAATTCAGCGTTTACCTCCTGTGTGCGGATTATGTTCTCTACTGAGTCAATGTAATCCTCGTCATCAACCATCATCTGGTGAGCCTCAAATATCTCTGCACTTGCCTCACCAACTTCCTTAACCGCCTTGTCGTAAAGAGCCTGAAGCTGTTTGATGGCTACTTCTCTTGCCTCGGCATATCTGTTTACCTCGGCCTCAACATCGGTTACTTTTTCGCGCTTAACCACATGCTCGGCCTTTTTGTAAACGGAAAGCTTACCAATGGCAACCCCCTCAAATACGGCTTTTCCTTGGTAAATAACCATATCACTCCTCCGTTTCTGATGCACTTTCACATCATTTCCGTATTAATTTTTCTCTCTCATATTTTTTCACTGATCCATACAGTCCTTCATTTTTGCTTATCAACACCCCTATAAACCTGCACTTTCACTGATTCAGCCTCCATGCCGACTCGCCTGCACACAGATCCATATAAACCAATATTCGCTCGAAAAATATGAAATCGTTTTCACATACTTTCATTATATGGGGCCAAATATAATATGTCAACTTTTAAATTATTAAAACTTTATAAAATTTATTGTGGTGGGTATGTTGTTGTGTTTTTTTTTAAGCTGTTGTGGTGGTCTTAAAATTAAAAACTAAGTCCAGTTATAACATTAATATCTAATCTTACTATCTTTATTTGCATGAATCACTATAATATAGTATAATGAGTTAAATTATCAGTTTTGCTTAAATTAATTTTAATTTATTATGAAAAAAAGAAGGAGGATTTATATGATTTGTCCAAAATGTAATGCAAACAATCCGGAGGGAAGCCGTTTTTGCATGACCTGCGGAACTCTTTTATCAAACGACGCGTCTCAGGCGCCAACAAATCAGGCACCACAGAGTGATGCACCTACTAGTGCTCCAACTGATGCTCCAGCAAGCGATGCACCTACAAGTGCACCTGCTAACGACGCAACTCAGGCGCCAACGAATCAGGCACCACAGAACAGCGCACCTACAAGTGCACCTACAGGTGCTCCACAGCCTACTCCAACTCAGGCTCCAAACAACACACCAAACGACGCACCAAACAATGCGCCAAATAGTGCACCAAAGTACAACTTTGGAAATAACCAGCCAAACGGTGCTGGTAACGCAGCTCCTGGTTCTAGCTTTAATAATTCCAGTGCGGCCCCTGGTGCAGCTCCTGGTTCTAACCCGAATCCTGCTTTAGCTAAGCCAGCCATAGAACCTGCTAAGATTGCAATAATTGCAGGTATTGCATTTGCAGCACTTGTACTGATTGCAGTTGTTATTTTCCTTATTGTTAATAGGAAAACAAAAATTGATTTAAATGATTATTACACAGTTACATTTGAGGGTTATGATTCTTATGGAAAAGCTAAGGTTAATGTTAAGGATACCAAGCTTTTAAAAGATACTGCAAAGGCTGCAGGTGTTGATTATAGGGATCTTGAGAGTTATTTTGAAAATGAGATAGGTGCTTTATTTGGTGCAGGCTCTTCTAAGCAAACTAAGGAAGCTAAAAAACTCAGAAATCTTTTCTATGCTTATAAGGATTTAGATTATCACATTTCTAAGGAAGAAAATCTTAAAAATGGTGATAAGGTTACCATCACTTACAAGTTTGATAATGAAGCTGCTAAAAAAGCAAAAATTAAATTTGTTGGAAAGTCAAAAACATTTGAAGTTAAGGGACTTAAGGAAGCTAAGGAATATAATCCATTTGACCATATAACTGTTAGTTTCGATGGAATGTCTCCAAATGCAAGTCTCAATCTTGAAAAGGATACTGATGAGAATATTAATTCATTTACATTTGAGTATGATAAATCCTATGGATTAAAGCTTGGCGACAAGGTTAAAATCACTGCAAACTGCTATTATTCAGATGGTTCAAAATCAGTTGAAGAATATTTTGCAAAGCAGGGATTAAAGGTGACTGAGCTTGAGAAAGAGTACACAGTTGAAAATGTAGATGCCTACGTTACAGATCCTGCCGATTTGGATGACAAGATTCTTAATAACATGAAGTCAGGCGCACGCGATGCTATCTCAAGTTATTTTGCTTCTTACAAGTCATATATTAAGCGTGGCGGATACAAGTATGAGGGCTACTATTTCCTCAGCAGCAAGAATTCAAGCAGTTGGTACAATAACAATATTATTTACATTATTTACTCATGTACAGTAAAGAGTAAGGACAAGGATTTCAAGCCTACAAAGGTTTACTTCCCAGTTCAGTTCTCAAATGCTATTAAATACAAGGATGGTACGGTAGGCATGGAAGATCTTTCCGCCGACCAGTATGATATCAAGGGTAGCAGCGGTCCATCATATGGCTGGTTCTCAAAGGTTAAAGGATATAAGAAGACAGGCCTTATGAAAAACGAGTTACTCACCACTCAGAAGAGTAATTACAATGTATTTAATAAAATGTAATTAATTAGATAAACTTCATTTCATCTTACAATATAAGAGGCATCAGCGATTGTGCGATTCTAAAGGTTAACTTTAAGAATCCACTCGCTGGTGCCTCTTGGTTTTTGCTTGATTTTTCAATATAAGCGAAAACTACCTCTACTTCTTACTCCACTTATCACTCCACTTCCTCCAGCTTCTTCTCGATTGCCGCCACTACTGTTTCTAAAGCCTTGATTCTGGCGTAGTGTTTGTCGTTGGATTCTAAAATGTGCCATGGGGCGAAGGTGGTGCTGGTTTTCTCAATCATCTCATTGATGGCAACCTCGTACTCGTCCCATTTTTCGCGGTTTCTCCAATCTTCATCTGTAATCTTCCACTGCTTTTCAGGAGTGTTTTGTCTGTCGGTAAATCTGGCAAGCTGAGTATCTTTATCAATCTGAACCCAGAACTTAACGATTACTGCATTCCAGTCGTACAGTTCTTTTTCAAATTCATTGATTTCATTGTAAGCTCTCTGCCAGTCATTTTCTGAACAAAAGCCCTCTAGGCGCTCCACCATAACGCGGCCGTACCAGGTACGGTCAAATATAGCGATATGGCCATCCTTTGGAAGTCTCTTCCAAAATCTCCATAGGTAATGCCTTGCCTTTTCCTCAGGCTCCGGACTTGCTATAGGATGAACCTCGTATCCACGAGGATCTAAAGCTGCCGCCAGTCTCTTTATGTTACCGCCCTTTCCTGCTGCATCCCAGCCTTCGTAGGCGATAATAACCGGAATCTTTTTCTTGTAAAGCTCATTATGCAGATTTCCAAGCTTCTTCTGAAGCGAGTCAAGACGGGATTTGTATTCATCCTGCTCGATAGTTTTATCCAGTGAAATTTCTGAAAGCTTAGGCATTTTCACAAGTGGGAAAATGTTCTGAAGTACCTGAACATTTTGCTTTGAATTAGAAAGTGCCACATCTATACTTTTTATAAGGGTTTCAATTACTGTGAGTTCTGCGAGCTTCTTATCGGAAGAATCTACAAAATACCAAGGAGCCACGAACTGATTAGTATCCTCAATGTAATTATCATAGACATCTAAGCACTCCTTGTAATGCTTATTCTCCCATTTATCTCTCTTGGAAACGCGCCATTTCGCATTCTTGTCATCTTTTAGCTTCTCCAGACGCTTTTTCTGTGTCTTTTTATCAATGTGAAAGAAGAACTTCACCACCAAATAACCATTGTCATTTAACTGGCGCTCAAACCTTTTTATTCCCTTAATATGCTCGCGATATTCATCGTCGCTAAGCTTTCCCTTAAGGTAACTATAGGTCACCTCTCCCATCCAGCTCTCATCGAAAAATGCGAAGTTTCCCTCCTTAGGAATCTTTACAAAATATCGATATAAAAATGGTTTTCTAAGATCATCATCCGTCGCCTTGGAAAGGGTCTGGCATTTGAAAAATCTTGGATCCAGATTCTTAATGATTCGACCAAGAACACTACCCTTACCTGCTGCTCCCCAACCGTCAAATATAACGAGAACCGGAAGCTTCTTCTCCTTTATCATCATCTGACGGGTCGCCAGCTCAAACCTGGCTTTTTCGAGTCTTTCTGAAATATCTTCGACAGTGTCATTTTCGTTTTTCACCCATTCTTTTAACATACGTATACCTCTTACTTTCTATAAAATCATGGACTTAATATCCATATTATATTGTTCGAATTCGTTATGCTTATTATCTCTCAAATCCCCTGATTTGTAAAGAATACATTTCCTTTACCTTTATATTAAATGTGTTATAATATCCAAAGGTTTAGAAAATTAACTTCTATGAGACTTTAATTAAATTTTGAGGTAAGTTATGAACATTTTAAATATAGAAAATATTTCAAAAACTTATATGTCAAAGCCGGTGCTTGAAAACATTAATTTTGGTATTGATGATTCTGATAAAATCGGCGTGGTGGGCACTAATGGAACTGGAAAATCCACTCTCCTTAGCATTGTGGCGGGGGCGGTTGAAGCAGATGCTGGCGAGATAATTAAGGGAAATGATATTAAAATTTCTTATCTCCCACAGAATCCTACATTTGACGAGTCTAAGACTCTGCTTGAAAATGTTACTGATACCATTTATTCAGGCAATGATAACTGGGATAAAATGGGAGAAATCAAGGCTAATCTTGCAAAGTTTGGAATAAATGATCCTGAGTGCAATCCATCCATTTTATCGGGTGGCCAGAAGAAGCGCGCGGCTTTAGTGGCGGCCATAATGACTCCTTCAGATTTATTGATTCTTGACGAGCCAACTAACCACCTGGATTCTGAAATGATAGAGTGGCTGGAGGCCTATCTTCAGCGCTTTAAGGGGGCTATTCTCATGGTTACTCATGACAGATATTTTCTTGATGAGGTAACCAATCAGATAGTCGAGATTCATAAAGGAAGTGCCTATCGCTATGAGGCCAATTACTCAGGCTTTCTGGAGCTTAAGCAGCAGAGGCTTGACTTTGAACTTGCTGCCGAAAGAAAGGCTGCAACTCTTTATAGAAAGGATCTTGCCTGGATGATGAGAGGGGCAAGAGCCCGCTCCACCAAACAAAAGGCCCATATCCAGCGTTTTGAGGCACTTAGAGACAGGGTTAAGCCTGAGGAAGAAAGACAGGTAGCCCTTAGTTCTCTTCCTTCAAGAATGGGCAACAAAACCATTATTCTTGACAAAATCAGCAAGAGTTATGAGGACATGGTTTTATTTGAAAACTTTTCATATACATTTAACAAGCTGGATAGAATCGGCATTATCGGCCCTAATGGTTGTGGAAAATCCACCCTTATGAAATGTATCCAGGGCCTGATTCCGCTGGATTCAGGAAATGTCGAGATTGGGCAGACTATTAAAATCGGCTACTTTAGCCAGGAAAATGAGGCTCTCGACGAAAACAGCCGGGTTATCGATTATATAAAGGATACGGCCGAATACATTAAAACCACCGAAGGCCTTGTGACAGCTTCCGCCATGTGCGAGCGATTTTTATTTGAGGGGGATTTGAAGTATGCCCCTATTTCCAAGCTTTCAGGCGGCGAGAAGCGTAGACTTTATCTTTTAAAGGTGCTTATGTCGGCCCCTAACGTGATTATTCTAGATGAGCCTACCAACGACTTAGACATCCAAACCCTTCGAGTTCTCGAGGATTATCTGGATGCATTTGCAGGCATTATTATCACAGTTTCTCACGACAGATATTTCTTAGACCGCGTGGTTACAAGAATCTTTTCATTTGAAAATGTAGCTGGAAAGCCCGTACTTATGCAGTCAGAAGGTGGTTACTCCGACTACCTGGAGCATAGAAAAAATTATGTGACCGGGGCTGAAAATGCAGCTGAAAACGGATCAACTAATGCTTCCAAGTCATACCGTGCTCCTCGTGAGAAAACCAAGCTCTCCTTTAAGGAGCAACAGGAATATGACAACATTGAGGATGAAATCAAGCATTTAGAAGAAAGAAGTGAGGAGCTGGATTCACTGATTGCTGAAGCTGCCACAGACTTTCCTAAGCTTATGGAATATACCAAAGAAAAGGAAGAGGTTGATGCCGAAGCCGAGAGAAAACTCGAGCGATTTATAGAATTGCAGGAAATGGTGGATAGCTTTAATTCGTGATATTTATCTCTATGATATTTCATCTTCCACAAAAATATACGCCCCATATTTATAATAAAAATGCTATTATAGTATCAAATACGTGACATTTTACACTAAAAATGATATAATAGTAGCAGAAAGGGGGTTCGCCATGATATATACATTTGACACACCATCTGATATAGCTATTAAACTGGCACAAAAAATGAAGTCAATAAGAAAAAGAAGAAAGATAACACAAAAACAATTGGCAGCACGAAGCAATGTAAGTTACGCAACCCTTAGAAAATTTGAAAAAACCGGTAAAATTTCCCTTGAATCATTTATAAAGATTTCTATGGAACTTGGTCTTACAAGTGAACTCAACAATTTGTTTTCAGTTCCTGTATATAACAGTATTGAGGAGGTTGTTAATGAGCAAAAACAAAACCCTTGACGTCTATTATAAAAACAAACACGTAGGAACACTTGCTGAAATGGTGGGTGCTTCACTTCGTGATTTCCCAGAACATGACGGCGCTTGCGGCCGCTACATTTAATGAATCTACTATGGGATTCATAAATAAAATCCTTTCTGTTGTTGTAGGCGGAAACCCACTGCCCTTGGGCGGTGGGAGGAGCCTTGTGAATTCGTAGCCATTAACCTTGGCTCTCGATATACTTTTGTATAGTGGATGATGATACTTCGCCTATACTACAAGCAAAATATCCGTCGGACCAAAAGATTTTCTTCTTCCAATACTGTTTAGACAAAAAGTTTGGATATTTCTGCCAAAGATAGTATGTGGTCTGCAGTTTAATAAGCTTTACCATGTCGCAAACTCTGTCCGTGGTATCATAGCTGATAAGAAAATGTATATGGTCTTTATCAGTTTCCATAGCTATAATACCGTAACCTTTAGAATTGCAGATATCGTATATCTTTTGCTTTACATCGTCAGCGATAAAACCTT
>JAILGL010000070.1 GCA_024696825.1 Lachnospiraceae bacterium | reverse complement strand
CCGTATCGAGCTTAGACAGATAGGTGTAAGAGATGAGACCAAATTAATCGGTGGTTATGGTATCTGCGGAAGACCATTTTGCTGTACTACATTTTTAACAGACTTTTCACCTGTATCTATAAAGATGGCTAAGGATCAGGGGCTTTCCCTTAATCCGGCTAAGATTTCAGGAGTCTGCGGCCGCTTAATGTGCTGCCTTAAAAATGAGGAAGAGGCTTACGAGGAGCTTAACAAAAACCTTCCAAATATAGGTCAGAGAGTTAAAACCATAGATGGATTTAGCGGAGAGGTTCAGTCCGTAAGCGTCTTAAAACAAAAGGTTAAGATTATATTAGAAACCGACAGTGGTGATAAAGAGGTTAGAGAATATCCTGCCAAGGAGCTTTCCTTCGGTGAGAAAAAAGCAACCAAAGATTATGTTGCATCTCTTCCTGAGGATGAAGCTCTTGACGACAATCTTCTCAAGGAATTAAAGCTTATGGAAAGCGCTGATATCTCTGATATGGAAGCTGAGGAAGAACAGTCACAGCAGCATAACAAGGGTAATCATAAGAAAAAGTCAAAGCCTAAAAAGCAGGGACATTTTAATAACGCCAACAACAATAATGGCAATAATAAAAACAATAACAAACACCACAATCAGCCTAATCCAAAAAATGCTAAGAATCCTAATGCAGCTAAGGGTGCAAAACCTAAGAAACCAGGTGTATTTAAGAAGAAAGCATTTAACAAACAGCCTATGGAAAGAAGAGGCAAGAAATAATTTAGTAAAGAACTATGGATAATAAAGAACTAACAAGTCTCATTAAGCCTAATGAAAGGCTTGATGACTTACAGATTAATAATCTGAAAATAATTCAAAATCCGGATATTTTTTGTTTTGGGATGGATGCAGTTTTGCTTTCATCCTTTGTCCGTACTAAGACAAAAGGCAAGGTCTTAGACCTTTGCACAGGAAATGGAATTATACCACTTCTTCTAAGTGCCAAGATTCCTTACTCTCATATTGATTGCATAGAGATTCAGGAAGAAAGCGCGGACATTGCAAATAGAAGTATTCTCTATAATAATCTGGAAAATGATATTACACTTACAAAAGGGGATGTTAAGGATGCTCACAACATTTACGGCAAGGGCGTTTACGACATTGTAACTGCCAATCCCCCTTATATGAATACAGGTCACGGGATTAAAAATCCTAATGAACCAAAGGCAATTGCCCGTCACGAGCTTTTACTAACCTTAGAGGATTTAATCCTTGAGGCAAGCAATTTGTTAAAGCCATCCGGGCATTTCTTTATGGTTCACAGACCCCACCGACTGGTGGAGATAATCGACCTGATGCGCAAATATAAATTAGAGCCGAAACGCCTAAGACTCATATATCCTTATGTAGATAAGGAGCCAAATATGCTGCTGATAGAAGGCGTAAGAGCCGGCAAACCATTTCTTACAGTGGAAAGTCCATTGATAGTATATAATCAGGACGGCTCCTATACGGAGGAATTATTAAGACTGTATGGGATGGAAAAATAAAAAATTAGTAAGAATCAGAAAATAATTAGAAAATAACTAAGACTTAGAACAGGAGGGAAATCGTGGATACAGGTACTTTATATGTATGCGCTACGCCCATAGGAAATCTTTCAGACATTTCCTACAGGGCTATAGAATGCCTTAAAAATTCAGACGTAATCGCGGCAGAAGACACGAGAAATACTCTCCGACTTCTAAATCATTTTGAAATAAAAAATACTCTCACAAGCTACCACGAGTATAATAAATACGACAAGGCTTATGAGATAATTGAGATGTTAAAGGAAGGTAAAAATGTAGCTGTTGTAACAGATGCAGGAACTCCCGGAATCTCAGATCCGGGCGAGGTTTTAGTGAGACTTGCACATGAAGAAGGAATAAAGGTAACTCCTATTCCGGGACCAAGCGCAGTAATAACTGCCCTTTGTGCAAGCGGCATGCCAACAGCCCAATTTGTTTTCGAAGCATTTTTACCAAAGAAGAAAAAAGATCAAAAAATAGTGCTGGAAAGATTAAAACTTGAAACCAGAACTATTATACTATATTCGGCACCTCATGATTTAAAACAGACTCTGAAAACCTTGATGGAAACCCTAGGTGACAGGGAGCTTACCATCTGCAGAGAGCTTACAAAAATTCATGAAGAATTTAACATAACAACCTTTAGTGAGGCACTCTCCCATTACGAAGAAACAGACCCTCGAGGTGAATATGTTCTTGTAATAAAGGGACTTACCCAGGATGATGCAGATAATCAAATGGAGCATTTCTGGGATGACATGACTATAGAGGAACACGTTGAATATCACATTTCAAATGGCCTTTCCAAAAAAGATGCCATTAAGCAGGTAGCAAAGGAAAGAGACGTTCCAAAAAGAGAAATTTATAACCAGGTTATGACTTGATTTTTAGAGAATTTAATTCAAATCTTGCAAGCGTTTATCACACACCAAAAAGGAGGAAAGTATGAGAGGTATATACAAATATCTAATTTTATTTGCAGTACTTATAGCGTCTGTTGTTATATTTTACAGAAGCATACCAAATCTTGCTGTATATTCATCTACCGCAACTGTATTACAATCCTCTACTTTTCCGGTAGTTTCCATAAAACTCGATGACAAAAATATCAATACCTTAAGGGGTTATTCAGGTGAGCTTTCCGACGGTATCGTTCGCGAATCCATAACACCTATAGACACCACTAAATCCTTTGATTTACAGATATCCGGCTCGGATTTATCAGCATATAAAAAGCTTGATTATGCTCTATATGATTTGTCTGATAATTCCAAAATGTGTGAGTCTTCAGTGTCTGCATTTAAGAAAAAAAATTCATCCCTATATGCGCCTGTAAAGCTGGATGTTACTATGGATACGGGTAAAGAATATAATCTTATGTTCACCCTTACCACCAACAAAGGAAAATATATTCATTACTATACAAGAATAAAATATTATGAAAGTGATTTCTTCCTGGATGAAAAATTAACCTTCGTAAAGAACTTTCATAAAGCTACATTTGACAAGGGTAAGCTAAACATTTCAGATTATATCGAGCCTACATCACAGAGCAATAATTCTCTCGCAGATGTTACCATTAATTCCAGCTCTACCCTTATAAAATGGAATAAAACCGTTCC
The DNA here is from genome assembly GCA_024696825.1 of Lachnospiraceae bacterium. GTDB lineage: Bacteria > Bacillota > Clostridia > Lachnospirales > Lachnospiraceae > JAEEJA01. The sequence goes on along the minus strand of JAILGL010000070.1, from coordinate 32,959 downwards.
AAATATTATTACTCCGGTTACAACAACCATCAATGAAATTAATATTGAAACAGCTGCAATTTCTCTGGATTATTTTGTAACTCTTCAGAAAAATAAAGCTAATGAAACCTACCATGTAACCGAATATTACAGAGTCAGACTTAGCAAGGGAACCTACTATCTTCTCAATTATAAGAGAAAAATGGAGGCTATATTTAAGCCTGAGCTTACTTCCCTTACAAAGAGTGAATTTAAGATTGGAATCACAGATAAAGACAATTTCAATATTTCCATAAGTGACGATAATGAGCATATGGCATTTGTCAGAAATGGTACTCTCTGGTCCTATAATCTTAAGAATAATCAGCTTGGAAAGGTGTTCTCCTTCGAGCAGGGAGACGATGATTATCTTACAAATGATTTTGACAGTCACGACATAAAAATTATCAATATGAAAAATTCCGGAAACATTGATTTCGTTGTTTACGGCTACATGAACAGTGGTGATTACGAAGGACGTGTATCCATTATTTTATATGCATTTAACGCTAAGAAAAATGAGCTTTCCGAAAAGATTTATGTTCCTCTTAATACAACCTATGACAGACTTAAAGAGGATTTCGGTTCATTTTGTTATATAAATGATAAGAATGATTTTTACTTTACCCTTAACGGTGTTGCCTACAAATACAACACTTCTTCAAGGAAAAATGAGATACTTTCAGACAATATTTCTTCAGGAAACTTTGCCATGATTAAGTCCTCAAAATCAATTATTTTATCAAATGCAACGAAGGACAAACCGGCTGATAAAATTACTATTCAAAACATTGATACCGGTAAAAAATATACAGTAGAATCTAAAGAAGGTGACACTATTAAAGTCCTTGGAACTATAGATTCTAACTTGATTTACGGCTTCGTTCATAACAGCGATATCTATACCAGCGACGATGGAACTGTGGTAAGTCCTGCTTATGAAACCATCATCGCAGATCCTTATGGAAAGACCATCCGTTCATACAAAAAGGGAAATATCTATGTAACGGGGGTTGAGGTTAAAAATAAAATTATTACCATTTACAGAAGTAAGAAGCAGGGCAGAACATTTAAACCAACCTCTAACGACAGCATGCTTACTGAGTCTTCGCCAAACAAGGCAAAGTACAAGGTTACAACACGTGTAACCAAGAGGCTTCTTACAGAGAAATACATTTCTCTCCCATCAGGTACTGTGCTTGACAAAATACCTGAAACAACTACAACAAAAAATGTAAAGGTTTCTGAAAATACAAACCTTTATATTAAGTATAAGGACCCTGAAGCAGGCTTCTACATTTATTCCTACGGACGAATTGATTCCAAGGAAAGACGTGCCAATTCTGCCATTAAAAAAGCAGATGCTCAGATGGGTGTTGTTACAGATGAAAAAGGCAATGTTATCTGGGAGCGTGGAGGTGCCTATCTTTCACAGGATTTGGCAGGCTTTGACGATATAAAAACAAGGTCAAATATTTCATCCCTTCAGGCTTGTTGTGCACTACTTTTAAGATCCAATCAGATTACGGTTAAGGCCAATAATCTTAAGGGTTATACACCGATGTCCGTCCTTAATAAAAAGATGGATAATGCCGTTAACTTAAAGGGCTGCAGCATTGATGAAATCATCTATTTTGTCAGCTCCAAAAAGCCTGTAATTGCTAAGATTTCAAGCAATCATTATGTACTTATTACTGGCTACACTTCAGCAAATATAACCTACTACGATCCGGAAACAGGAAGAAATGTAAAGCGCAGCCTAAGCGCCGCTGAAGATGAATTTGAAAAGGGTGATAATTCATTTTATAGTTATTTGTAATAATTTAAAATTATCCGGATTATCTGGAATTAATTAAAAGTACTTAGAAGTACTTAGAATTATTTAGAACTTATTTAGAACTATTTAGAACTATTTAGAACTAAAAATTTGTGATAATTATACAAAATTTAAATGTGATTTCCGTCACTTTGCACATAGACTTTTCTATTTTAAAAATGTAAAATCTTTAACATATCACTTCACAAAAGTTAATTGTTATAAAGGTTATAAAAGATATAATAGAAAGGGAAAAAACTATGGAAGATCGGCGGAAATCACATTTTTTTAATGCGTTGAAAAGTAAGAAAGTTAGTAAAATTTTTTTTAATAACATTGCTTCTAATAATTTTTTAAGAAATATACATTTTAAAAAAATATTTGGGCTAATTTTGATACTTAGCCTTAGCTTTAATCTGTTTGAATCCAGAAAACAGGTAGGTAATTTTTCAGGTGAAATATTAGTTACAGCTGCAACTAATTCTACAGTAAAAACCTACTCTAAAACACTCTCCCCTTATGCTTCAAAAACCTATAATATAAGCACAAAAGAAACCGGTCAGCTTCTAAGTATAAGTCTTAATTGTGAGAAAGAATATATAAGTAAGCTACCACTAAAACTCTACTCCTCCGCAGGTGTAATTCAGAGGCAAAGCACTCTAAGTTATACATCAGGTGGAGCCTGCTTTAAGGCAACCTATAAGCTTAACAACTTAGATACTTATAAGCTAACTGTAACTAATCAAAATAGCGAAAGCGTATATTATAAACTAACCCTTACTCTGTCTACTGCAAATAATAACACAAAGAAAACAACAAGTTCTAAGGTAGATAATAAGAGTAAAAATTCAGGTAATAATAGCAGTAAAAATAAGGGTAAAAACTCGAATAATAACTCCAGTAAAAATAACAAAAATAACACCTCAAATAAGAAGAATAATTCATCCAAAAAAACAAGTAATAAGTCCATTAAAAATGATACTAATAACTCGTCGGATACAAGTTCTTCAAAGACTGTAAATAATGGTGTTACAGCATATAGTAATGGTGTAAATTCTCATAATTTTAATGGAAAAAATTCAGACAAAAATACAGATAAAAATTCTCAAATTTCTGATACTAATTCCAGTAAAAAAACAGATAAAAATTCAGGTAAAAACTCAGGTAATAAATCTGCCAAGAATTCAGACAAAAATTCAGACAAAAATAACAAGAAAAACAACGAGAAAAACAGCACTAATTCCGATAATAATTACACATCAGTTAAGCTTAAAAATTCATTTATTAAATTACAAAAAAACGAGAAGCTTTCCTTCTCTGATTTAATGGATAATTATAATGCAACAAGCTATGAATTTTTCTGTTTGGATATAACAAAATTAGAAATAAATGATACAGAAATAATCGCTTTAAAAGAAGGCTTAACCTCACTAATTTTAAAGGATTTAGATGGAAATATTTTAGATACCTGTACAGTAAAAATACTTAAGTAAGATATAATTATAGCGTTTGATAGGGGGATTTATGACAACTAATAATATCAATTCAGACCAAACAATTAATACTGACTCTGCTTATTATAATCCGGGAAGAAAACTTTTACGAAAGCTCCCTGAAACATTTTTAGAGGAGTATACCATAACAGAGGAGCTCTCTGATCACGACAGCTCCTTTGTTTTTCGCTGCAAAAATAGCATAGACGATGCATCTTACATAGCTAAGTTAATACCAAAAAATAATTTTTCTCATGATTATTATAATAAGCTTACAAAGATTAAATGTCCTATGCTTTGCACCCCAACAAATAAATATATAAATGACTACTATGTGATTTTAATATTTGATAATCTCACACCTCTAACTAAACTAATCGAATCAAATAGTGTCACTAAATCAACCCTTTTAGGCTATTTTAATAATGTCTTAGAGGCTATAATTGTCCTTCATAGAAATGGATTAACTCATAAGGATATTTCCATTCCAAATATGTTAATTAAAGAAGCCTTAAATGTGGCCGCATTATGCGATTTTCCATATGATAATTATAATAATGCAAAATCCTCTAATAATGCAAAAACTTCTAATAGTGAAAAATCCTCTAATAATGCAAAATCCTCTAATAATAGGTTAATTCTTCAAAATGAATTGTTTCAATTGGACTCATTATATGAGGCCTTTGATTTTAATATAAGTATTCTTATAAAATTAGAGGAAAATTTAATTGATATAAATTCTTCTGAATGGGATGATATTTTATCTGCTTTAGAAGAAATTAACTATAAAATTTACGAAGAATTTAATAAGGAATTTGACAACGAAAATGTATTTTCAGAAGATATAATTTTAAGCCAAAAAATCCAAAATATTATCTATAAAAAAACAGAAAAAATATCTGATAATATAGGACCTGAAACCATTGAAAATACAAGGTTTAAAACCCCTTCAAAACCTACAAAAAAGCACTCTAAAATCATAATAAATATGCCTTCAATTACCTCTAAATTTTTGAAGCTAAAACGACCAAAATTTAGATATATTTTTCTATGGATTTTTTTGATAATTTCTACTTTTTTTATAGCATTTAATGCTCCTGTTTTTTCAAAAAAATCTGCATTAAAAACTACACAAAAAAAGGTCTCTACTTCTCCAAACAAAAATGAAAATATTTCAGAGGATACCTCTGCAGATTTCTCCAATTCAAAATTAGAAAGCATAACCTCCTTACCAAAGGATAAGCTTTCTAAAAAATTTGCTGACTCTGTAAATATACTTTATCTTCATGATAATTTTCTAAAAAGCACTGACGGAATCGCTGCATTTACCTATATTTCAGAGCTTTATCTAAGTAATAATAAACTGGAAAATTTAGATGAACTATCAGGGCTTAACAGCCTTAAAATTCTTGTTCTTAATGACAATCCCATTAAGGATTTAAGTCCCATTAAAGAATTAATAAATCTTACTTACTTGGATATCTCAGATACTGATATTTCTGATATATCTGTTCTCTCCAATTTTTCGGAATTAAAATTTCTAAATCTTCATGGTACCAAAATATCTGAAGAGAGCCTTAATAACTTTACCTCCAATCATCCTGATTGCCAAATTATTATATAGAATTCATATAGATTTTTACATCCTGTTATGTTATACTCATTTTCAATGGGGTAACTTTGATTTGGAGGTTGTTTTGACTAAGAAAAAGAAGGCAGTTATTGCCATTATTATAATACTATTTTTGCTTTTCTTAATCTTCGTCGCTCTATGTTATTTGTTGAAAACAAAAAAGCTATTGATAAACAAATATTTTATTAAAAAAACAGATACCATCGGAGTTGATTTATCCGTATATCAGGGCGATGTAAATATGCAAAGGTTAAAAGAGCAAAATATAAAATTTGTTTATATTAAGGCTACAGAGGGAAGCTCACACGTTGACAGATATTTTCAAACAAATTGGGAAAATGCAGCTAATACCGGTTTGGTACGAGGTGCATATCATTTCTTTTCATTTGACAGCAGCGGCAAAACCCAGGCCCAGAACTTTATTGCAACAGTTGGTGATTTGGAGGGATCTCTGTTACCTGTAGTTGATGTTGAATACTACGCCGACAAGAAAATCCATCCACCAAAAAGAGAGGCTGTAGTTAAAGAACTCCGGTCTTACATTAAAACCATTGAGGCAGAATATGGCGTAAAGCCTATGATTTATGCGCCTCGTTCAATCGAAAAGAAGTTTTTAAAAGGTGATTTTAAGGATTGTACCCGCTGGAGACGAAGCGTTTATTATCACGTATTTATCGATGCCGGAAATGACTGGGAAGTTTGGCAATATACTGATCTTGGTGAACTTGAAGGCTTTAATGGAGATCAAAAATATATAGATTTGAATGTTTTAAATAGAAAAATTAAATTAGAAGATATAACGGTTTTTGCTAATAACAATTAATTAATTAATAATTTTTATAATATATTGGAGGTTGAGAATTATATGAAAATACTTACAGTGGCGATTCCTTGTTATAATTCTGCTGAATATATGAACCGTGCTATAGACTCTGCACTGGTTTGTAAAAATGACGTTGAGATAATTATAGTAGATGACGGTTCAACAGATAACACTTACGAAATCGCTAGAGATTATGAAGAGAAATATCCTGACACAGTACGTGTCATCAAGAAGGAAAATGGAGGACATGGTTCAGCGGTTAATACTGGTTTAAAAAATGCCACAGGTACTTATTTTAAGGTACTTGACAGCGATGATTGGTTTGATGAGGAAAGTCTTATCAGTACTATTGATCTCATTAAATATATGATTTCAAATGGTAAGGTGCTCGACCTTTATATAACCAATTATGTTTACGAAAAGGTGGCCCTTAATAAGAGAAAAATTATGTCCTTTGGTATGGCTATTCCAAAGAACAAGGAGATAACCTGGAAAAATGTTGGACATTTTAAAATGTCTCAAAACCTTTTAATGCACACTCTTATCTATCGTAGAACCTTGCTCATAGACTGTAACTTGGAGCTTCCAGAGCATACCTTCTATGTAGATAACATTTTTGCATATTATCCTATGCAGTTTGTAAAAACGATTTATTATCATGATGTAGATCTATACAGATATTACATCGGCAGGGAAGATCAGTCCGTAAATGAACAGGTTATGATTTCACGAATTGATCAGCAGATTAAAGTAACCAAGATTATGATAGATTGTTGTAATCCTGTTTTCTTGTCTCCTCGCGGATTAAAAAAATATATGATTAAATATATGGCTATGATAATGATGGTTTCATCATCTCTTCTTATCTATGACGGAACTCCTGAGAGCCTTGAAAAAAGGGATGATCTTTGGCTATATTTGAAACAAAAAAATCTTTTACTTTATAAAATAATTGTTCGTTCTAAGCTAGGATTTATCTTAAAATCCAACAAGAGTTTAAATGAAAATATAGTAAAGAAAAGCTACAGACTTCTTAGTCGCATATATGGATTTAACTAAAATAAAAAGTTCTTCTCTAAATATTAGAGAAGAACTTTTTTGATTTATTTTTTATTATCTTTTTTATTATCTATTTAATTATTTTTTTATTAATCTTCATCCTCGTAAGCATCATTTTTACTAAAATTAATTGCCTTTAAAAGAGCCTTTTCTTCTTCCTTTGAAAGAGTAACAAATGACTCTCCATTTGCAATTTCTTTAGTATAGGTATAGCAACCTTCCTTTGAGCTATGCATTGTATTAATAATAAATCCATCATTATTAGCTGTAAGAAGCGCTATACAAAAGCTGAGCTTTCCACCAATCTCCTTAAATGCATCGTATTTTACAACGCCTAATTTCTGATAAGTATTAGTAAGTCTGTTATCATGTGACTCAAGAATCTTGTAAATATCAATAACATTTTTTTCTAAAACATCGATACTTGAAAACTTTCTAAGAATTGCTTCCTCAAGACTCTGACCATCCTTACCATCCATAAGCTTCTCGTAGTTTTTCTTCATATGACCGATTTTTACAAGTGCCACTATAACCATAATTAAAAGAATAATGCAAAGGGCACATAATCCTAAAATTACATAACCTGCATCAATTCCAATCATTTCAAATATACTCATGATATTTTGTTATCTCCATTTCTTTACTTAGATAATATCTCTACAATTCTCTCAAAATCATCATTGGAATAATACTCTATCTCTATCTTACCCTTGCCGTTAGAAGCACTTTTAATAGATACCTTTGAACCAATGCTTTCTCTGAGTCTTTCCTCATACTTGCTGTATATAGCGTCCATAGCAGTCTGCGGCTGTTTTGCCTTCTTCTTTGAATTAGAAGAATTAAGAAGTTTTTTAATATATTTCTCAGTTTCACGAACACTCATGCTACTGTCAAATATAAGTGTTGCAACCTCAAACTGTTTCTTCTTATCCTTGATAGAAAGAAGTGCTCTGGCGTGACCGTTAGTAAGCTTCTCTTCTATTACCATCTGTCTAACTTTTTCATCAAGTTTTAAAAGTCTGATGGAGTTTGTAATAACTGTTCTACTCTTTGACACCTTCTCAGCAACCTGATCCTGTGTAAGCTTGTACTCCTTTATCAAACTGTTATAGGCCTCAGCTTCTTCGATAGGATTAAGGTCTTCCCTCTGAATATTCTCAACAAGAGCTATCTCCATAACTTCCTGATCACTATAGTCCTTTATAATAACAGGAACCTTTTTGATACCGGCAAGCTTAGCAGCTCTCCAACGTCTCTCACCTGCAACGATTTCATAAAAACCTTCCTTAGATTTCTTATTAACAATAAGTGGTTCGATAATACCCAAACTCTTAATTGACTCAACCAATTCATTTAATGCATCTTCATTAAAATTTTTTCTTGGTTGCTTTGAATTCGGCTGAACCTTGTTAATATCAATTTCAGTAGCTCCATTATCTGTGTTGCTGGCTTCGATAAGTGTGTTGATTCCTTTACCACCTAATCCTCTTTTTCTTGGTGCCATAAATCCCTCTCATTCCGGCTAACGCCTCATATTATTAGTTATAAAATATAACAGAATTAGTTATTTAAATTTGCTATAACCTCGTCAGCAAGATTTCTATAACTTTCTGTTCCCCTTGATTTTGGATCAAATACATTTATTGGCATTCCATGACTTGGCGCCTCAGCAAGACGAACATTTCTTGGAATAATTGATTCAAATACTTTCTCCTCGATATTAAGTTTAATATCCTCTACTACATCCAAGGAAAGACATGTTCTGGCATCATACATAGTAAATACTATTCCTTCGATTCTAAGATCCGGATTAAGACCTTTCTGAACCAATGAAATGGTATACATAAGTTCAGCCAATCCTTCCAATGCATAATACTCACACTGAATTGGGACCATAACTGTGTCTGCCGCCGTAAGTGCATTAACTGTAAGCATATTAAGTGAAGGCGGACAATCAATTATAATAAAATCAAATGTGTTCCTAATTCTGTGAAGTGCATTCTTTAAAATGTATTCTTTATCATCTATGGAAAGCATCTCTATCTCAGCACCTGCCAAATCTCTTTCTGCAGGAATAACCGTTACATTTTCCATAGCTGTCTTTGGATGTAAAGTTACTAAAACATCATCTACCCCGGTAAGAAGCTTATAGCTTGAGTGTTCAACTGTTGTCTTATCTATTCCCAAACCACTGGTTGCATTACCCTGAGGATCGATATCCACAAGCAATACTTTCTTACCTTTTTCTGCCAAACAAGCTGATAAATTAATAGCTGTTGTGGTCTTTCCTACACCACCCTTTTGGTTGGAAATTGCAATTATTTTACCCATATTAACTCTTTTCCGAGCAATAAATCTGCTCTTTTCTTCCTTGTAAATTATCTTATTTTCTCTTCTAGACACTAAGTTATTATAAAACAATTTTTTTAATACTACAAGATTATTATAGGAATTAATTGGTGGGAAAAGGCTTTTGCTTTTCCCCCTTTGCTACTTTCCTTATATATAGGCGATTTGAGCCACTTTTTACAACGGTTTTTTCTGAAGCTTTCCAGCCTTTCTTGGATACTTATTATCCGTAGCTTCCTTCTTATTAATAACGAGTATTGTTCTGTCCTCATTAATATTTGGAAGCTTATAGTCAAACCTGTCTTTAATCGCACACTTCAGTTTATCAAATGCATTCTCAGCTTCCATGGTTTCCTTTTCAGTTTCCTTAGACTTATAAGCAATAAAATTATAATTGGGAACTATGAAAGGAATAGCATATTCCATTAATATATTCAGTGGAGCAACTGCTCTTGAAACAACCAGCTTACATTTTTCTCTATAATCTTCATCTCTACCCAAATCCTCAAATCTGGAATGAATAGTTGTTACATTATTAATATTTATTTCTTTACAAACATCGTCAATAAAATCTAATCTCTTTTGTAAGGAATCAACTAATACAAAATGTAACTTCGGATTCATAATTGCAAGAGGAACTCCGGGAAAACCAGCCCCCGTTCCAAGATCTAAAATCTTATCATTCTCTTCCAACTCATTTAGATTATAATAATTCATCATGATAATTGAATCATAAATATGTTTAATGATAAATTCATCTTCATCCGTAATAGCTGTAAGATTCATTACCTTATTCTTTTCAATTATCATTTCATAGAAGACCTCCAACTTATTAAGCTGCTCTTCTTCCACATTTATATTCTCAGCTTGTAAAAGCTTTCCAAGCTTAGTATTAAAATCACTCATAAAAGCATCCTTTTCTTATATGATAATGCCAAATACACAATTGCATCTATAATCAATTATATATGAAAAACTTAAATATTCAATGAAAATTTAATAATAGATTTGATAAATATTATTCAGGAAAGATCCATATCAACTTTTGACTTATGTAAATGTTTCACGTGAAACAGTTTTATGTTGATATTATTCTAATTTTTGAATCTATCCTGATGTTTCACGTGAAACATTCTATGTTGATATGATTTCAATTTTTGGAATCCGTCCTGATGTTTCACGTGAAACAATTTGTGGTGATATGATTTCTATTTTTTGGAATCGATCCTGATGTTTCACGTGAAACAATTTGTGATTATATTATTCTAATTTTGGTATCCGTCCTAATGTTTCACGTGAAACAATAAAATCGATATTTTTATATCACAAACAATGTTATCAACAAAAGTTAATAACATTGTTGATAATTATTTTTTATCAGATCTAATACTTCTTATCCTTTCTATTTCTTCCATATAAAAAGGAGAATGTTTCACGTGAAACATTCTCCTATATAATCACCATATATAATTACTACCTTTATATATCTTTACTTATTAAACAACTATATAAGCATTACCATTACATCATCTACTTATCATCCTTTTAACTTTTCCAGATAAACAAGTAGAACTGATATATCTGCAGGTGATACTCCGGATATTCTGGATGCCTGACCAACATTTTCAGGTTTAATGTCATTTAACTTTTGAACAGCTTCTTTTCTTAAACTATATACATCATTGTAGTCAAGGTCAGCTGGTATCTTCTTTAATTCCATTCTCTTAAATCCAAATACCTGTCTTTCCTGTCTCTTGATATAACCCTCATATTTAATTGAGATATTAACCTGATCCTGAACTTCCTGTGGAAGATCTGGTCTGTCTACATCCACATCCTTTATTATTTCATAGGATAACTCAGGTCTCTTTATAAGTTCATATAAAGAAATTCCATTCTCTGCAGGGTTACTATTATTTGCAGCAAGTATTGCATTTAACTTATCACTTGAGCCAAGATTAACTGTTTTAACTCTTGCAATTTCCTTCTTAATCATATCAAGCTTTACTAAAAACTTTTCATAAACATCATCAGGTACAAGTCCTACATCATGACCAATTTTTCTAAGTCTTATATCAGCATTATCCTGTCTTAACAATAATCTGTACTCAGCTCTTGAAGTCATCATTCTATATGGCTCATTAGTTCCTTTAGTAATAAGGTCATCTATAAGAACTCCGATATAAGCATCAGAACGATCAAGTATTATCTGTTCTCTGCCTGCTACCTCAAGGGCTGCATTAATACCTGCAACTAATCCCTGACCTGCAGCTTCTTCATATCCAGAAGATCCATTAGTCTGTCCTGCACTGAAAAGACCTTTTATCTTTTTAAATTCAAGAGTTGCTTTAAGTTGGAGAGGATTAATACAATCATATTCTATAGCATATGCATTTCTAACAATTTGAGCATTCTCAAGTCCCGGTACTGATCTGTACATTCTAACCTGTACATCCTCAGGCATGGAACTGGACATTCCATCAATATACATTTCATTTGTATACTCTCCCTCAGGTTCTATAAACACCTGATGTCTGTTTTTATCAGCAAACCTCATTACCTTATCTTCAATTGAAGGACAATATCTTGGTCCTGTTGATTTAATTACTCCTGCATAAAGAGGAGAGCGGTCGATATTATCTCTTATTATTTCATGAGTTTCTTCATTAGTATAAGTTAACCAGCAGGAAATTTGTTCTCTCTGGACACTGTCAGGATCAGTTGAAAATGAAAATGGTACAACTGGTGTATCACCCTTTTGCTCTGTCATCTTTGAAAAATCTATAGTTCTTTTATCAATTCTTGCAGGTGTTCCTGTCTTAAATCTTCTCATTTCAATTCCTAATTTTTCAAGATTAGCTGTGAGATGAGTAGCACTTGCAAGTCCATTTGGTCCTGTATATGAACTAACATCACCTGTTATACATCTTGCATTAAGGTAAACTCCGGTACATAATACTACAGCTTTACAAGGATAAAATGCATCTGTTGCTGTAAGTACACCTGTAACCTTACCATTTTCAACCTTTATATCAGCAACTTCACCCTGTTTAATTACGAGATTATCGGTATTTTCAAGAACCTTTCTCATCTGTTTACTGTACATTTTTTTATCTGCCTGAGCTCTTAAAGAGTGAACAGCAGGGCCCTTTGACTTATTTAACATCTTAGATTGTATAAATGTTCTGTCAATATTCTTACCCATTTCACCGCCAAGAGCGTCAAGTTCTCTAACCAAATGCCCCTTAGAAGTACCACCAATATTAGGATTACAAGGCATCATAGCTATGCTGTCAACGCTAACAGTAAAAATTAAAGTTCTCATACCAAGTCTTGCAGATGCCAGAGCTGCTTCACAACCTGCATGTCCTGCACCTACGACTACTACATCGTATTCTTCATAAGTATACATTGTAAATCTCACTTTCCAACATTTATAAAATATATTTATATATTAATGTATTAACATATTTTCATATATTCCTATTTACATACATTATTTTTACCTTACTTTTTAACTACATTTTTCTTTTTCTATTCTTATTTACCCATACAGAAATTTTTGAAAATATTATTTATCAAATCCTCTGTTGCAGTATTACCATTTATAAGTCCCAGGTAATTATAAGCATCCTTCATGTCTATACAGTAAAGGTCTTCCGGCATGTCAGCCTCGATAGTATCCAAAACACTTTGAAGTGAATTAATTGCGGAAACCATTGCATTATAATGTCTGTCAGAAGTAACTGTAACCTCATCATTAAAGCTTAAATTATCATTGAAGAATTCTTCCTTAATGGCCTGTTTTAATTCATCAAGACCCTGCTTTGTTTCTGCTGAAAAATAGATTTCTCTCCAGTTTAATTTCTCTGAAAATCTGTCATCTACAATTGATTGCAAATCCGTTTTATTATATAAAATAATTCCCTTTTTATCCTTTATCTGCTCTATTATTTCTTCATCCTCAAATGTATATTCTTCGGTAGAATCAATAACATAAAAAATCAGATCTGCATTTTCAATATATTCATATGTCTTTTCAACACCAATATTCTCAATCAAATTTTCTGTCTCACGAATTCCTGCCGTATCAATTAAGTTTAATAAAATGTTATCAATTAAAACTTTTTCTTCAATTACGTCTCTGGTGGTTCCTGCTATGTCAGTTACGATTGCTCTGTCAAAATCCAAAAGCAAATTTAAAATGGAAGATTTTCCTGCATTTGGTTTTCCAACTATAACAGTATTTATTCCCTGAGTTATAAGTCGGCCCTCGTTAAATTTATCGGTTAATTTTTTTATCTCAAAAATCGACTCTCTGAGATGCGTTTTAAGCGTGTTTTTGTAATCGTCTATAGAAATATGTTCCGGATCATCGAGACCGGCCTCTATAAAGCTTAAATCGTCTAATATAACTTTTCGGATTTTTTCGATGTAATTTGTAAGGGAACCGGACAACTGACTGATGGAAGAGTGGAGTGCATAATCATTTTTGGATGAAATTATATCCATGACAGACTCTGCCTGAGACAAATCAATTCTTCCATTTAAAAATGCTCTTTTTGTAAATTCACCCGGCTCTGCAACCTTCGCTCCATTATCAATTAAAAGTCTCATAATTTTATTCATGATAAATGCACCGCCATGAGTATCTATTTCAACCACGTCTTCTCTTGTATAAGTATTAGGTGCTTTCATCACAAGCAAAAGAACCTCATCACTTTTTTCTTCATCATCAAAAATATAACCATAATGAATAGTGTGAGAGGAGAGCTTTGATACATCTACTTTATTATTATTTTTATCTCTAAAAATCTGACTAACTATATGAAATGTTTCGTCACCGCTTACTCTTATAATTCCTATGGCACCACCGATACCACTGGCTATAGAGCAAATTGTATCTCCATTATATTCAGACATATTAACCTCCATTTATCAAGGTTCATTTGTTAAACATTAAACAAAATTTAAAACATCTAAAAAAGCCCACACCTACACATATGATACATTAAAAAGGACCGTAACACAAGTTGATAAATTACCAACTTATGTTAAGGTCCCAATCATTACAAATTATAATTTTACTTAGAATTACTCAGCTGAATTGTCTGCTGGTTTAGCTGCAGCATCAGAAGCATTTGCACTCTTAGACTTATCATACTTGTTGTAGCCCTTGTTCTTATTGTAGTTGCTTCTCTTATAACCACCGTTCTTGTGACCACCATTTCTGTTACCATAAGAACGACCTCTCTTATTATAACCTCTACGATAAGTATCCTCTAACTTAACGCCTGGCTTTAATGAAATAACTACATTTCTGTAAGGCTCTTCACCCTCACTGTGAGTCTCTACATACTCATCCTGCTGAAGTGCAAAATGAATAATTCTTCTCTCATAAGGATTCATTGGTTCAAGATGAGCAGGCTTTCTTGTTCTCTTAACCTTTGAAGCAAGGTTCTTTGCAAGATTCTCAAGAGTAGCTTTTCTTCTTTCACGATAGTTCTCAGAATCGATTTTGATCTTAACATAATCTTCTCTGTTCTTGTTAACATAAAGACTTACAAGATACTGAAGTGAATCAAGAGTACCACCTCTCTTACCAATAAGAATTCCCATCTCATCACCTGAAAGATCGATGTTTATTACATTCTCAATAGGATCAGTTTTGATATCAATATTTACGCTAATTCTCATAGCAGCAAATACTTCATTAAGAAAATCTCTAACCTTTTCTTCATCGTTCTTTTCAAGCTTAACCTTTATTACAGCAGGCTTACTAAAAAGACCAAGTAAACCTGAAGTTTCTTTTTCTACAACTTCATAAACAAGCTTATCACTTGTAATTGTTAATTCTTCACATGCAGCTGAAACAGCTTCTTCAATAGTTTTTCCAGAAAACTCTTTCCATTCAACCATTATATATTACCTCCATTTTTAATTTTTAATTTTAAATTTTAAATATTGTTACTAATTCTCATTATTAAATTCAAAATATTTTTATTATAATTATTTGATTATAAAATGCTTATATTAAATATTCTAAATGCATTGAATATTTTTAATTCATAAAATGTTATGAGTCACGACGGTTCAACATATTTGCATATGAACTAATTGAACCCTTCTTATAATTCTTTGTAGCTTCCTTAGACTCTGAATCTGTAGTCTTAGCTTTCTCAGAATTATTTGAATTATTATTAGCATTTTTATTATTATTTTTTCTATTATTTTTCTTATTATTTTTACCACCATTAGCATAATAGCTTACTGGTTTCTTTTCTGTCTTAGTGCTTTCTTCTGTCTTTTTGTTTCCAAGCTTAGAATCCTGAATTTCTTTATCAGTTGGAATCTTTTTATTAGTTAATTTTTTAATTTCATCATCTTCCATTCCAAGCATTTTGAAACGTCTTTTGGACTTGTCTACATTATCTGAAATCTCTTTCTGAAGATCCTTCTTATCAAAATAAAGATTTATAAATAATGACTGGAATATACGGAATACATTACCGGCAATCCAGTAAATACCAACACCGATAGGGAACATGAAACACATAACACCTGATACAAATGGCATAACTGTTGTCATTGACTTCATAGTAGCATTTGTTACATCGTTCTGTGAATTCTTATTATTATTCTGTGGTGTTGAAGCCATACTAATTTTTGAACTAATGTACTGTGTAATTACAGAAACAATTGGTATTAAAACACTTAAGGATTTAATCTTAGGAAGGTCAGCAATATTCATACCTAAAAATGTATTAATACGTGCAGCCTTACTCTTTGTAGATGCAATAGTACTAACTATTTCAGCAGTATCTTTACCATCTTTAACAAGTGCTTTTTTTAACATATCAAAGTTTGCTGAAGTATACTGAGATAAAACATCAATATAATAATTTACACTAACTGATTTCTTAGCTTCTGTTGCTTTCTTAGCAGCCTTAATAGCATTATTTACAACATAAGTAGGATTCTTACGTCCTGTTACTTCCCAAAGATAATCAACCTTAATACCAGCCTCCTTAAGAGGTTTTGCAAGATTTTCATAAATGTGACCAACTGAAGAAACATATGCAGGCACATTATAAATTACTCGATACAAGGCGAAGATAATTGGAAATGTAATAAGTAATGGAAGACATCCTGCAACAGGACTAACTCCATATTTCTGATAAACTGCCTGAATCTCAAGGTTCTGTTTTCTCTGTGATTCCTGATCTTTTTTATTCTTATATTTATTCTGAATTTTCTGAAGCTCAGGATTCATAATAGAAGACATCTTTGAAAACTTTTGCTGCTTAACCTGTAAAGGTATCATAAGAGCGTTTATCAAAAATGTAAATATAATAATACAAACTCCTGTATTTTCAATTCCAATGTTAGCTAAAATCTTATAAATTCCTTCAAGAATTACACCTAATAACTTAGCAATTGGTCCAAGAATTGCTCCATTATAAGTTGTTAAAATTCCAAAACTACTCATTAAATAATCCTTTCAATAACTATTTTACAACTTAGATTAATAGTAGTTATTTTAGTTATTTTTCATTTGTTTTTTCTTATAATTATATAACTTTTTTCTAAAATTTTTTTAATCCTGTAATCATTTATAACACCAAAAAATTTACAAATATTACTACTAAATATTTAAAAAAAAATATTATAAATGAGCATAGTACATACTATCATTATTACAAGATTTTCTTATGGATTATAAAACTGCTAATTAAAAATGAATTATAAATAAATGGGATTTAATTGAATAATGAAGAAATGTATATTAAGGTACAGGATCATATCCACCCTTATGGAAAGGATGGCATCTCAAAATTCTTTTTACACTTAAAAAAAATCCCTTAAAAAAGCCGTACTTTTTAAACGCTATAATCGCATACTCTGAACAAGTAGGAGTATAGATACAGCATGGTGGCTTTAAAGGGGATATAAACTTTTGGTAAAATCTTATTAATAATATACAAATTTTACTCATGATAATACCTCAATAACACACGTATCACATATATATAAGCTTCTGCATTTATTAATTATAGGTATATTTATAATCTTACTTATTATATTTATCCAATAATAATCCATGCTTACCTAATAAATGCAAAAGAGACTTTTCAACAGAAATAAAACCTTCGTTTTTTACGGAATATCTGGCAACGATAACTATATCATAACCGGACTCAAATCTATCTAAATTTAATCTGATACTTTCTCTTATCAATCTGGTAATTCTATGTCTTACTACACTGTTTCCTACCTTTTTGCTAACTGAAATTCCAAACCTATTACTATCCCTGTCATTCTTCAATATATAGACAACCAATTGTCTATTAGCAATAGAGTTACCATTTTGATATACATTTACAAATTCATAATTCTTTTTTAATGAAACAAACATATTAATTTACCTAATCCATAAGTAGAGAAAAGGCTACAATAATTTGCAGCCTATACAGTCAACTTATGTCTACCCTTAGCTCTTCTTGCAGCTAAGACTTTTCTACCATTAGAAGTCTGCATTCTCTTTCTGAATCCATGTACTTTAGATCTCTGTCTTTTCTTTGGCTGATAAGTCATCTTCATAGTGATATTACCTCCTTTTTTTATTCTAATAAAACTTTGTATATGCACTAGATTAAATATAGATGTATAGCCTAAGCTAAGCATAAACTATAAAAAATCGCATGCAAAGTTCATTATAATCACATATTTTTAATAAGTCAAGTAGTTTTTACTTATTTTTCAGTATTCTTTAGTATTCTCTGAAGACAAATTAAAGGATCATAAAAGATCATCCAGAAAAATAAAAAGGAGAACAGAAGATATTTTTATCTAATAAACTAAAAAAATAATGTGTAAAAGTGGACAAAAATGGTTGATAACTTCTAATAAGATGAAAAAATTTTTCAAAAGCTTCTTGATAACTATGTGAATAAGTTGTGATATGAATGTTGATAATTTTGGTTATTTGGTGGAAAAACATGATAATAATCATTTTTTATATTTTACATTATAATAGGAAGAAACTCATATTGTGTTCGAAAATAATAACATACATTATCTAGTTTTCCGCAACGGTAATAAACAATTATCCACATAATTTATCCACACATGTTTTTATCTATAATATACTATTCTACTTTTGTAGTAAACATTTTTATAAACATATCTTTTTTATCCACATTTTGTGGATTAAATGTTAGTTATAAAAAAAATACCCCCATTTATTCACATTTTTATTCACATTTGTGAAAAAGTCCGATTTTTAAGCATTTAATTTTATCCATAATAATCAACATTTTTATTAACAAGTTATCCACATTTGTTGATAACTATCCCATTTTTATATATGACTTTCTTCATATTTTCTTGTAATTTTTCTCATTTTGATATAAAATTAGATAGGTTATGGTTATATAAATTTGTATACTCTTTTATGTATATTTTTACATATAAGCTGCATACATATTTCAGTACATATAACTACATATAACTATAATCTTTTATACTATAATCATTATGTAAGGAGCTAATAAACGTGATTAATATAGAATCATCCATAGCTGATAAATGGGAAGACATTATTACCTTTATAGGTAACCTTATGAATAATTCATTCCAGTTTGATACATTTATAAGGAATGTTAAATTTCATAGCTATAGTAATGGACTGGTTAGAATCATTATTAATATGGAGAATCCGGATGCTAATAGTGATACAACTAAAAAGTTCATGAATAAGAATTTTAAGGAGCAGTTCAGTACTTCTATTAAGGCTAATGTAGATATAACTAATGATATAGAGGTTGAATTCTTCCTTGAAGAGGATCTTAAAGATCTTCCTGTTGATGCAGAAGCTGTAGAGATTTCCAATGATACTAATATGGAAGCTCCTACTTCATTTAATAATTCAGATAATCGTCATAACCATTCTAACATTAATCCTAAGTATACCTTTGACACCTATATTTCAGGTGATGAGAATAAGATGGTTTATAATGCTTGTCTTAGAGTAGCAGAGCATCCTGGTGACAGAAGTCTTAATCCTTTATTTATATATGGTAATGCAGGACTTGGTAAGACTCACCTTATGCATGCTATCGCTAACAAGATATTAGATGATGATAATACTAAGAATGTCCTCTATGTAACAAGTGAAAAGTTCACTAATGAAATCATAGAAGCCATTCGTCAGAATAACAGAGATTCAAGCAGCACAACCATTTTTAGAAATAAATATCGTAATGTAGATGTTCTTTTAGTAGATGATATTCAGTTTATTATAGGAAAGGAAGCAGTTCAGAATGAGTTCTTTAATACCTTTAATGAACTCTATGAACAGGGTAGTCAGATAGTCCTTACCTGTGATAAGAAGCCAAAGGACTTAGACGTACTTGAAGAAAGAATGCGTTCAAGATTCTTATCAGGTCTTCCTGTAGATGTAAATATGCCAACCTATGAAACAAGAATGGCTATTCTTAAACAGAAGGTTGAGGAAGAAAACCTTACTAATCCTATTAGTGATGAGATTCTTCAGTATATAGCTGATAATGTTTCTTCTAATATAAGAGAGCTTGAAGGAGCCATGAATAAAATAATACTCCTTTCCAGATCCAGAAATTATGAACTTACTGTTGAAGAGGTTAAGCGTGAGATAGCTGATATGATTAGCTCAGGTTCTAATAAAACTCTTACCATTAATCATATTCTTCAGGTTATCTGTGATATATATGCAATTCCTATTTCAGATATTAAGAGTAAGAAAAGACTTCAGGAATTAGTAGAGCCTAGACACATGTGTATGTACATTGCACGTCAATACACAAATAATTCACTTAAGGCAATTGGCGAAGAATTGGGCGGTAAAGACCATTCCACTGTTATAAACGGTGAAAAAAAGGCCAAAGAAATGTTAAGCAATCCTTCCAAATATCCCGAGTTTAACGAGAACTTCGGCAATGTATTAAAGAAGTTGGGGATAAATAAATAACATTTCAACATTTTTTGTTAATATCTTAAATTTGATAGAAAATCATCAAATTTTTAATAAACATCAGTTAACAAAAATCACAAAAAAACTAATAACTTATTCAATATAACAAATTCTGTATTTATTATGGTTTGAGATACATATTAACAAATTCACAGCCTATAATAATACTAATATTAAAAAATAAGTTATTTATTTATATATTTTTGCAGACAGCGCATTTAAAAATTTTTAAGCATGGATATGAACAAATTCATCAAAACTCATTTTGAAAGGAAATGAATATTATGAATATAAAATGTAATAAGACAAAACTTAGCAATTCTCTTAATATAGCATTAAGAGCAGTACCAGGTAAAAGTAGTATTAAGATTTTAAGCTATATAGTAATAGAAGCTGATGATAATAAGGTGAAGATCACTTCTAATAATTTAGATTTAGGAATTGAAACTTCTTTTGATGCAGAGGTTATTACTCCTGGTAAGATTTGTGTAGAAGCAAAGATTTTCTCAGATATGGTTCACAAGCTTCCTAGTGATGAAGTTAGTATATCAGTTTCTGATTTTGTTGAGGTTAAAAAGGAAGATGTAGAAGAGGGAGAGGATGCAGTATATGAAAAGGCTGATATGACTATTAAGTCAGGAAAGGCTAATTTCACATTAAAGGTTCTTTCTGCAGATACATTTCCACAGCTTCCATCTATAGTTAAGGGATCATCAGTGGATATAACAATGCTTGGTCTCAAAAATATAATTAATCAGACTGAATTTTCTATTTCAGAAAATGAAAATGTAGTGGTTATGACAGGTGAGTGCTTCGAGATTAATGGCAGTTCCCTTAGAGTTATAGCTATTGACGGTAACAGAATCGCTATTCGTAATGTGCAGCTTTCTAAGGAATATGAGAGTAAAAAGGTTATTATTCCTGGAAAGGTTTTAAGAGAAATAAGTAAGATATTATCTGATGATGCTGAGTCAATGGTTAATATGTATTTTACTGAGAAGCATGTAATGTTTGTATTTGATGATACAGTAATTGTTTCCAGACTTATAGATGGTAATTATTATGCAGTTGACAGAATGATTAGCTATGACAGCAATACTAACATTATTATTAACAAGAAGGAACTTCATGATACTATCGACAGAAGTATGCTTCTTAGAAAAGAAATAGATAAGAGACCTTTAGTTATTAACATTAGTGATAATAATGCTAATTTCAATATGAATGCTTCATTTGCAGCAATGGATGAAGATATTGAAGTGGAAAAGAATGGTGATGATCTCACCATTGGCTTTAATCCAAAATTTATCTTAGATGCCTTAAGAGCAATTGATGATGAAAATATAAAAATGTATTTTAACAACAGCAAGTCCCCATGTACTATTAGGGATGATGAAAATAATTACATTTATATTATATTACCAATCAACATATAATATTTATGAATTAAAAAGTATAAGATAATTAAAAATATAAATAATATAATATTAAAATTAATTAACTTATAAAATCATAAATTAATTATGTGAGGAAAAAACATGGAAAAAATAGTTATAAAGGATGAGTTTATAAAGCTTGGCCAGGCACTTAAGCTTGCAGGTCTTGTATCTTCAGGAGTTGAAGCTAAGATTGTAATAACTGAAGGTGAAGTTTTAGTAAACAATGAAGTAGAAACACGTAGAGGCAAAAAGCTTTATGAAGGTGATACATTTACATTTAATGGTATTACCTGTGAGGTTACAAAATAAATATGCATATAGTTTCAATGAATCTTAAAAATTTTCGTAATTATGAAAATTTAGAGATTGATTTTCATGAGCATGTAAATATGATTTATGGTAATAATGCTCAGGGAAAAACTAATATTTTAGAAGCTGTTATAACCGGTGCTACTACAAAATCTCATAAGAATGCCAAGGATAAGGAAATGATAAAAATAGGCGAGGATGAATCACATATTAGAATTATTATTTCTAAAAAAGGTATTTTACAGAGAATAGATATGCACCTTAAAAAAAATAAAGGAAAGGGTATAGCTATTAATGGAGTTCCACTTAGAAAATCAGGTGAACTCATGGGACTTTTAAATGTTATATTTTTTTCACCGGAGGATTTAAATATCATAAAAAATGGTCCTGACGAAAGAAGAAAATTTATAGATATGGAGCTTTGTCAGTTAAACCAAGTTTACTTTTATAATTTATCTCAATACAAAAAAGTTTTAAATCAGAGAAACAAATTATTAAAGCAAATTTATTATGATAATAATTTAAAGGCTACCCTTCCAATATGGAATGAGAAGCTTGTGGAATATGGTTGTAAAATTATAGACACTCGCGAATCATTTATTAACAATTTAAGTGTATTACTCGAAGAGATTACCTACAAATTAACAGGAAAAAAAGAAAGCATTAATATTAAGTATAAGAAAAATGTGGATTCTGTTGATTTTGCAACAATGCTTGCAATTAAGGAAAATGTGGATTTAAGTACCATGACCACTAATGTGGGACCTCATCGAGATGATATTATATTTTTAAATGGTGATATAGATTTAAAAAAATATGGATCTCAGGGACAGCAGAGAACCTGTGCTCTTGCATTAAAGCTCGCTGAGATAGAAATTGTAAAAAGAGTAACAGGGGATAATCCGGTGCTTTTACTGGATGATGTTATGTCTGAACTCGACAGAGACAGGCAGAACTTTTTACTGGACAACATAAAAGATATTCAAACAATGATAACCTGTACGGGTCTTGAAGAATTTATTAATTCAAGCATTGTACTTGATAAAACCTTTTATGTAAAAAATGGCGTTGTGGAAGAAATAAAATAAATGTTATTAAAAACCGAAGATTTAAACGGTGAAATGGAGGAAAGAATGGCAGTAGATGTTGAAAATACTGAAGTAACACAAGAATATGGAGCTGATCAAATTCAGATTCTTGAGGGACTTGAAGCGGTAAGAAAAAGACCTGGTATGTACATAGGAAGTACATCCTCAACAGGTTTACATCATCTTGTTTATGAGATTGTGGATAATTCGGTAGATGAGGCACTTGCCGGATATTGTAAAAATATCACAGTTACAATTAGAGAAGATAATTCCATTAAGGTTGAAGATGACGGAAGAGGTATACCAGTAGGTATTAACCACAAGGCAGGACTTCCTGCAGTAGAGGTTGTATTTACAATTCTCCATGCCGGTGGAAAATTTGGAGGTGGAGGATACAAGGTATCCGGAGGACTTCATGGTGTAGGTGCTTCTGTTGTTAATGCTTTATCAGAATGGTTAGAAGTATTTATATATCAGGGTGGAAAAGAATATACACAGCGTTTTGAAAGAGGTGTATCACAGTTTAGTTTAAAGGAAATTGGTCCAAGTGATAAGAATGGAACAACCGTTATATTTAAACCTGATGCAACTATTTTTGAAGATACAGAATATGAATTTGATACCCTTAAGACAAGACTTAAGGAAATGGCATTTCTTACAAAGGGCTTACATATTACCCTTATCGATGAGAGAAATGAAGAGCCAAGAAAGAAGGATTACTGCTTCGAGGGTGGAATTATTGAATATGTTAATTCAATTAACAAGAATAAGGAAACTCTTTATGATGATGTTATTTATTGTGAAGGCACAAAGGATAACGTATTTGTAGAAGTAGCAATGCAGCATAATGATTCCAACTATGAATATGTTCATGGTTTTGTTAATAACATTAATACACCTGAAGGTGGAACTCACGTTACAGGTTTTAGAAATGCTATAACAAAAACCTTTAATGATTATGCAAGAAAAAATAAATTTTTAAATGAAAAGGATGGAAGCTTAAGTGGTGAGGATTTAAGAGAAGGTCTTACTGCAATTATAAGTATAAAGATTTCTGAGCCTCAGTTTGAAGGTCAGACTAAGCAGAAGCTTGGTAACTCAGAAGCAAGAGGTGCAGTAGAGTCAGTCCTTACTCAGCATTTAACATATTATCTTGAGCAGAATCCAAAAAATGCAAGAGTAATTATTGAAAAGGCTATTCTTGCACGTACAGCAAGAGAAGCTGCAAGAAAGGCAAGAGAGCTCATAAAGAGAAAGAGCAGTCTTGAAACCAGTACACTTCCTGGTAAGCTTGCAGATTGTTCAGATAGAGATCCTAAGAATTGTGAGATTTATATAGTCGAGGGAGACAGTGCGGGTGGTAGCGCTAAAACCGCCAGAAATAGAGCAACTCAGGCTATATTACCACTTAGAGGTAAGATATTAAATGTAGAGAAAGCCAGAAAGGATCACATCTTTTCAAATGCAGAAATACAGGCAATGATTACAGCCTTTGGTACTGGTATTGAAGATGATTTTGATATAGATAAGCTTAGATATCATAAGATTATAATAATGACCGATGCCGACGTAGATGGTGCTCATATTGCAACACTTATGCTTACATTTTTATATAGATATATGCCTGAGCTTATTAAGCAGGGTCATGTATATCTTGCACAGCCACCTCTATATAAAATAGAGCGTAACAAAAAGATTTGGTATGCATATGATGATGCAGAGAGAGATAGAATTCTTACAGAAATTGGTAGAGATAAAAATAATAAATTACAGCGTTACAAAGGTCTTGGTGAAATGGATGCTGAGCAGCTTTGGGATACAACCATGGACCCTGCAAAGAGAGTACTTAAGCAGGTTGTATTAAATCCTGAAGATGAAGTAAGTATCGATGAAGTATTTAATACTCTTATGGGTGATAAGGTTGAACCAAGAAGAGATTTCATCGAGAAGAACGCAAAATATGCTGAGTTAGATATTTAAGGATAGGAGACAAAATGGACGAGAATATTTTTGATAAAATAAATGAAGTTGACCTGAAAAAAGAAATGGAAACTTCATACATTGATTATGCAATGTCTGTAATCGCATCAAGAGCACTTCCTGATGTAAGAGATGGTTTAAAACCTGTTCAGAGAAGAATTCTTTTTGCCATGTCAGAGCTTAATAACGGACCTGATAAGCCACATCGTAAATGTGCCCGTATCGTCGGTGATACCATGGGTAAGTATCATCCACATGGTGACAGCTCTATCTATGGTGCTCTTGTAAATATGGCTCAGGATTGGAATACCAGATATCCACTTGTAGACGGACATGGAAACTTCGGTTCTGTGGATGGAGATTCAGCAGCAGCCATGCGTTACACTGAGGCAAGACTTAGTAAAATATCTGTAGAAATGCTTCAGGACATTGGAAAAGATACAGTAGATTTCACACCTAACTTTGACGAAACAGAAAGAGAGCCAAAGGTACTTCCTGCACGTTATCCTAACTTACTTGTTAATGGTACACAGGGAATTGCCGTAGGTATGGCAACTAACATACCACCTCATAATTTAAATGAAGTAATAGATGGTGTTGTAAAGATTATTGATAATACTGTTGATGAAGATAGAGATACAGAAATAGAAGAAATTTTAGATATTATAAAGGGACCTGATTTCCCAACAGGCGCTACTATTCTTGGAAAGAAAGGAATAGAAGAAGCTTATAGAACAGGTCGTGGAAAGATTAGAGTTCGTGCCGTAACAGAGATAGAACCTATGGAAAATGGTAAGAACAGAATCGTTGTTACTGAGCTTCCATATATGGTAAATAAGGCTAAACTCATTGAAAAAATCAGTCATCTTTGCAAGGAAAAGAAGATTGACGGAGTTACAGATCTTCGTGATGAGACAAACAGAGAAGGTATGAGAATTTGCATCGAGCTTAGAAGAGATGCCAATCCTAATATTATTCTCAATCAGTTATATAAGCATACACAGTTACAGGATACATTTGGTGTAAATATGCTTGCACTTAATAAAAATGAGCCTGTAGTTATGAATATCCTTCAGATGTTAAATTATTATCTTGCACATCAGGAGGAAGTAGTTACAAGACGTACAAAATATGATCTTAATAAGGCAGAAGAAAGAGCTCATATATTAGAAGGATTACTTGTAGCCCTTGATAATATTGATGAGGTTATTAAGATAATTAGAGGATCTAAGACAACTGCAGATGCCAAGGAAAAGCTCATGGAAAGATTTAAGCTTACCGATGCTCAGACTCAGGCAATTGTAGATATGAGACTTAGAGCTCTTACAGGTTTGGAAAGAGAAAAGATTGAAACAGAATATGCTGAGCTTCAGAAGAAGATTGCAGAGTTTAAATTAATCCTTTCTGACAGAAAGATTCTTCTTGGAGTAATTAAGACTGAAATCATTGAAATCAGAGATAAGTTTGGCGATGAAAGACGTACAAGCATTGGATTTGATGAATTTGATTTACAGGATGAGGATCTTATTCCAAATGAAAATATAGTTATTACCATGACAAAGCTTGGTTATATTAAGAGAATGTCTGAAGATACATTTAAGAGCCAGCACCGTGGAGGTAAGGGAATAAAGGGAATGAATACAATCAAGGATGATTATATTGAAGACCTTATTATGACCACAACTCACCATCTGCTCTTACTCTTTACCAATAAGGGAAGAGTTTACAGACTTAAGGCTTACGAGATTCCGGAAAGCTCCAGAATCGCAAGAGGTGTAGCTATAGTTAATCTCTTAAGACTTCAGCCGGATGAGAATATAACGGCTATAATTCCTATGAGAAAGGTAGATGAAGACAGATTCTTATTCCTTGCAACTAAGACCGGTGTAGTTAAGAAAACACCTATGAAGGAGTTTGCAAATATAAGAAAAACAGGTATCATCGCTATTAATCTCAAGGAAGATGACGAGCTTATCGAGGTTAAATCTACTAATAAAAAGAAAGATATTATTATCATTACCAAGTTTGGACAGTGCATCCGTTTCAATGAAAATGACGTGCGTCCAACCGGTAGAAGCTCCATGGGTGTAAGAGGTATTAACCTTAATTATAATGACGAGGTTGTGGCAATGCAGCTTGATACTCAGGGCTCTGACATACTTATCGTTTCTGAAAATGGAATGGGTAAGAGAACTGATATATCAGAATTCCCTACACACAGAAGAGGCGGAAAGGGTATTAAATGTTATAAGATTACAGGAAAGACCGGTGATGTTGTAGCAGCTAAGTCAGTAAATGATGATAATGAAGTAATGATTATTACAACAGAAGGAATTATTATAAAGCTTAAGGTAGATGAGATATCAAAGCTCAGCCGTGTTACATCAGGTGTTAAGCTTATTAATATCGATGCCGAGGATGAGGCTACTGAGGTTAAGGTTGCAGGAATTGCTAAGGTAAGAGATAGAATTGAGCAGGCTGACACAGATGTTAGTAATAATGCAGAAGGTGCTGAAAATACTGAAAATGCTAAAACTTTAGTTAATGCTGAGAGTACAGAAGGCGCAGAAGCTACTAATAATGAAACACCAGAGGATGTTTTAGAATTAGTGGATAGAGCCAAAAAGGATGCAGAAGATTCTGCGGAATAAATAGCATTTAAAGTATAAAATCTATGCTTATAATAAGCATTTAAAAGCTTATAAAATGTAACAAAACAAATAAATTATTAATAAAATAAACTTATATAATAGCTCAATTAGGATGAAAGTCCTAATTGGGCTACTAATGAATATGGAGTTTAAAATGAGAACAGTACATACAGATGAAATTATAAAAAACATTAAGGAAATGTGCATTTCTGCAAACCTCGAATTATCAGAGGATGTAAAGAACAGAATATTAGAAGCTTCAGAAAATGAAAGCTCTGAATTAGGTAAAAAAATACTTTCACAGCTAAAGGAAAATATGGAGATAGCCAAAAATGAAAGTATTCCTATCTGCCAGGATACAGGAATGGCAGTGGTATTTTTAAAGATAGGTCAGGATGTACATATAGAAGGAATGAATCTTGAAGATGCCGTAAATGAAGGCATCAGACAGGGTTACACAGAAGGATATCTTAGAAAATCAGTAGTAAAGGATCCTATCCTTCGTGAGAATACCAAGGATAACACACCTGGAATTATTCATTATGAAATAGTATCTGGTGAAAATATAGAGATAACAGTAGCACCAAAGGGCTTTGGAAGTGAAAATATGAGTAAGGTCTATATGTTAAAGCCAGCTGATGGTATCGAAGGCGTAAAGGATGCCATACTTGATGCTGTAAAGAACGCAGGACCTAATGCCTGCCCTCCATTTGTTGTAGGAGTAGGAATAGGCGGTACATTTGAAAAATGCGCTCTAATGTCTAAAAAGGCCCTTACAAGAAATTTAAATGAACATAATGAGGTAGAATATCTTCGTGACTTAGAGATTGAAATGCTTGAAAAGATTAATAAGTTAGACATAGGACCTGCAGGATTACATGGCTCCACAACAGCCTTAGCAGTAAATATAATCGCATATCCAACTCATATAGCAGGACTCCCTGTAGCAGTAAATATGTGTTGTCACGTGGACAGACACGCCACCAGAGTTATATAAGTAATAGTTAAATAAAACATTTTAATATGGAAAATATAAAAAGAGGTTAAATCATGGAAACTTATATTGAAACACCTTTAACCAGGGAAAAGGTAGAAAACCTTAAATCAGGGGATTACGTATATATAACAGGAACCATTTATACAGCAAGAGATGCTGCCCATAAAAGAATGATAGAAACCTTAGAAGAGGGTAAGAAGTTACCACTTGATTTAAAGGATAATATTATTTATTATCTTGGACCTTCACCAGCAAGAGAGGGACAGGTAATAGGTTCAGCAGGCCCTACCACAGCAGGAAGAATGGATAAATATACACCAAAGCTTTTAGACTTAGGCCTTACAGGAATGATTGGAAAGGGCAGAAGAAATGAAGCAGTTATTGAATCCATAAAGAAAAATAAGGCTGTATATTTTGCAGCCATTGGTGGAGCTGGTGCCCTTTTATCCAAATGTATAAAGAAGGCAGAGGTTATCGCCTATGATGATCTTGGAACAGAAGCCATTAGAAAGCTTGAGGTAGAAAACCTTCCGGTTATCGTTATAATAGATAAAGAAGGCAATAATCTATACGAAAGCTAATAAAAAGTATTTGACTATATTAGAGATATTTGATATACTAATTATCGCTGACGGTTAACCGTTGACAGGGAGAAGTACTCAAGAGGCTGAAGAGGCGCCCCTGCTAAGGGTGTAGGTCGCGTGAGCGGCGCGAGGGTTCAAATCCCTCCTTCTCCGTAATGAAATGGAGGAGAAGTTTTCTCCGTACAAAAGCAAGAAGGCTTTAGGCCTTCTTTTTTTTGTGCGGAAAAAGTAGATTTGTCCGAGCGCCGCGAGCGGCGGGGGCAAAAGCACCGAAGCGCCGCCGGTGGCGGAAGAAGCGAGGCGCTTTTGTGACGGTGTCCAAAGAGCCCGACTAAAGGGAAGGGCGATTTGCTGACACCGGAAGGGCCTGTTCAAATCCCTCCTTCTAAGTTTCAATTTATCGCTGTGAATGCCGTGTTTTCGGTAGGTACAGCGATTTTTGTTTTCTCTCTTAAAAGCAGTGCATATTTTTATTTTTGCTGTGGCTATATTTCTTTTTGTTCTCAGATTGGCGAATATAGCTGAATGGATTTTATGCAAGGGAGTCCGTCCCGGTGAACCAAGCTCTTTCGGATGTTTTTATTAAGCTGCATATCACGGAGCATACCCTGATTTCCGAGGGGAGTGGGAACATTTTCGGCGGTCAGAAACAGAGAATCATGATAGTGAGAGCCGTCTTGTCAAAGTCGAAGATTATAATTTTAGACGAGGCGACATCGGCTCTGGATAACCTTGCACAAAAGCATGTTGCAGATGCTTTGGATAAAATGGGATCTACCCGTATTGTTATAGCCCACCGCCTCTCGACCATCCGTCACTGCGACAGGATTCTTAAATCTGAAAGCGCAAATGATCGATGACTGCGAGGGGGGAAGATAGACATCGTAATCTGCAAGTCGATATCAAGGTTCGCAAGGAACATGCTGGATTCGCTGACGGTCATACGGAGGCTGAAGGAGCTGGGTATCGAGATCTGGTTCGAAAAAGAGGCAACCAGGACGCTTGATTCCAAGGGTGATGTTTCCCACCGAAAATTGATACAATTCGGCAAAAGCGACCCACCTCTGAAAGGCTTGAAATAAGGTGTTCTGCGAGATTCGGTATCTCGTGGGACGCCTTTCTTCTATTATGATAAGAGCTTGTGCTGGAGGAGAGGTGGGTGCAGATTTGAACTCAGCTGAGGATAGTTTGCACCCAGCTGGAGAGCCCTAAATTACTTGCTTTTGATGAGTCTTCCTCGAGTAAAGATGATTCCAGTGAATAGACTTGTCCTTTTGTAAGTTCTCTGTATAATATGATCCATAAGAAAATTGCAACTACGACAACAGAAATCCCATATATTGCGATAAATATAAAATAAAAATCAACATTTACGCAGATACAGTTGACAAAGTGATAATTATTTGATATTATCATTATGTCAAGGTAAAAAGAACCAAAGGAGGTACGCAGAATGGCAAGAAGCATAACTTATCGTATTAAAGAGATGTTAGGTAATAAGGGTATCTCTCAAAAGAGATTATCAGAGATGACTGGAATTACAGAATCGGCAATATCTCATTATATTAAAGGCGATAGGGTTCCCAGAGGTACGAATCTTATAAAAATCGCCAGAGCCCTTGGAACGACAGCTGACGACTTGTTAAGGGATGATGAGGAGATGGACAAGGATAGCGACCTTGTATTTGCAAAGTCTCTTATAGCCAGGAATGCATCTAAGATGACCAAGGAGGAGAAAATGGAGTTTATAGCATTATTGATGGAAAAGGGAGAAGATGATGAGACTTAGTGATGAAACATACGAATATATCAAGCAAGCTGTCGCCGATATGTTTGTTGACTATGATATAAAGGGGTTGCCGATTAGCTCTTTTGAGGTTGCGATTAAAATTGGATTGACTGTTATTCCTTACTCAGCCTTATCTAAAAAGAAAAGGCTGAAAGTGATGGAATATAGTGATGATGGATTTTCCGTTGAAACTAACACCAGCGAATGGATTATATATTACAATGACGAGTCAAAGGATTATAGTCGCATCAACCAGACGATCATGCATGAGGTAGGGCATTATATTCTTGGTCATGTTGAAGAAGGTGAAGAAGAGGAATCAGAGGCTAAATTCTTCGCAAAATATGCTCTCGCATCACCTGTTTTGATTCATAATGTCATAGACGAAAAGACGGTCGAAAATATTATGGAAAATTTTGACATAGGATTTCAGGCGGCCAATTATGCAATGAATTACTATGATAAATGGCTCCAATATGGTCCGGATGAATATGAGGATTATGAAATCAGAATTTTGGAACAATTGGAAATAGATGTAGCTTAAGTAAGGAGGTGGTTCTATTGATTGTATTTAAAGAAAAAACACATTGATAACTGTTGGTAGCAGTAGTCAACGTGTTTAATTCCAGATATGCTATAAGCAATCTTTGTGGTAAAAGATATTTTAGCATATCTGCCTTGTAAAATCAATGATTATTTTATCCCCGTAGATCGGGTGAAAGGAGCAGAATATGCTAAAAACTGGTATTAGAAAATATGATATTTTCAAAATGTATTACTGGCACGGTGCCACATTAGTCGGAAAGTACCGATTGCCGCAATTAAATCCGACACAATCGATTCCTTGTAATGTTATTGGATATAATGAGCGAAAAGGAGTAAGAGACCCGGAAAATCACTGGGTGGACTTCTTTATTGATGATGCGCTCTTTGAGGGCTTTTGGAATCATCCTGAGATGAGTTTCGATAACCTCAAGAAATTTGCGGGCATTATAACAACTGATTATTCCATGCATCCGGAACTGCTTCCGGGACAGAATATATGGAATTGTACAAGAAACAGGGTTATGGCCTTTTATCTGCAGATGAATGGCTTTGATGTAATACCTGTCGCGACCTGGTGCGAAGAAGCTGATTTTGAGTGGTGCTTCGATGGATTGCCGGAAAACAGCTCGATTGCAATATCATCCAATGGATGCATGTCAAGTCCTTACAGTAAAAGGATCTTTTTGACCGGCGTAAGTAAATTACAGGCTGCTAAAACACCTACGCATCTCATTGTATGCGGCAGGAACGTTCCTGAATTGGATGAGTATGACAATGTACATTATTATCCCTGTTTTTCACAGAGATGGAAGGAGCGTGCTGCAAATGGGAAGTAGAGGTTCATTTTTAGAAAGCGGGGGATTTTCAGCTCCTGCAAGATGGGAAACAGTTGATTATGTTGATGGGGTGAAGGTACTTGCTCTCAAGGATCCTAAAGCAAGCGTAAGCCTGCCGGAACGATCAAATACACCGGGGACATCCTATGTCTCGTATCGTAAAGACGGAACCTTTGATCAGTATATCACATTTGATGAAAATCGAATGCCGGTGTATCGTATTGATTACGGGATGCATTATAAGGGTAAAAGTCTGCATGTTCATTATTATAAAGATGGAGACACATTGCCTAATCCTGTAAACATATACCCCGGAGACGAGTTATATGAGAAACACAAAAAATTATTCAAAGGGGTGAAAGTATGAAGGGAATAACATTTGATGAATTGTATGAGTTAGTATCACATTATCATGATGCAGAATTTGTCTATAAAGACGATACTTATGTTCTTCAGCCGGAAGTAGATGATGGTAAGATGTATCTGGTTATCTGGGATTGGTCGGATGAACCTAAATGTATCTGCCGTTATGAAAATA
>JAILGL010000024.1 GCA_024696825.1 Lachnospiraceae bacterium | reverse complement strand
ACAGATGCATTCTTACATCTGCATGCCACAAATGATATTTTACTCATATTTACCCTTAAATACAAGCTTTTTTTGCACCTCTAATTTCATTTAAGGTTTTATCATTTCCTTTGCAAGTTCGAAGAACTTGGCTGTATCCTCATTCTCCCATTTGAAATCAAACATCTTCTTTAAGTATCCCTGCTCCTTGGTAAGCTCCCTGCTGCACTCGAATTCCAACTCAAATGCAAATGCAATGAAGCTTATATAATTATCGGCCGGCGTCTTTTTTATAGCTCGAAGTATGGTATGTCTTTCCAAAAACTGTTCCTTAACTTCATCTGTAATCGCCGCCTTTTTAATATATTCCTCATCATATCCATATATCTGCTGCAAAGGGGTCTCATATATTACCTTAAATATATCAATTTTATCTGCATCACGGATTATCTTACAAAACATTTCTTCTCTCTGTCTTAATCCTTCTTCGATTTTAAATGTATTGTGATTTGAAATCGCTACATTTATAACTGATAAATCATTAAATGTATCGCCCTTTAACAATGTCTCCTCACTCCCTGGTAAAAAGAGCTCCATAAGCCCCTCTTTAAACAAAAGCTGTGAGCCAAGCTTGGCATGATCCACGCTCTTTGCATCTACAAATGTGCCATACCTTTTAACCTGCTCAAATCGCCCTATATCGTGGAGCATTCCAAGTAACCAGGCCAGGTTCACGTCATCCTTATCAAGACCTAATTCACGGGCAATATAATCACAGTTATCTGCCACTCTGAAGGTGTGTTCTCTCTTTAAAATTATTTTATTGTCACTTGAATCAAATCTGTCTGTATATTCTAAAAATGCAGCTGTTACATATTCTCTATCTATATTTATCATATTAATTACTCCGTAAAATATTTTTTACTCAGTTTTATCTAAACCATTATTATTCTATCACAAAGAAAAAAGCCGTACCACAAAAATGCGGTACGACTTAGATTTTATTTATATTTGATTATATTTGTTTTTTTAACTAAATATATCTAATACTGATCCGGCAGTATCTGTTCATTTTGAAGGAATCATTGCTGCAATTCTTCCAGCGAATTCATTCATATTCTGTGTCTGAAGAATTACCTTACCAGGTCCTGTAAGCTTTGTAAGGAAAAGTCCCTCGCCGCCAAGGAAGATGTTCTTAATTCCCTTAACTGTCTCGATTTCATACTTAACCTGCTCTTCAAATGCAACTACATTTCCTGTATCAACCTTAATTACCTCGCCTGGTGCAAGCTCTTTAACAACCTTGTCTCCATCGATTTCAAGGAAGCATACACCTGTACCACTAATCTTCTGAAGAATAAATCCTTCACCACCGAAGAAACCAGCTGATAACTTCTTAGAAAGTGTAATATCAAGCTTAACTGTATCCTGAGCGCAAAGGAAAGCACCCTTCTGGCAGATAAATGTTCCGTCTGTTCCAACGTCGATAGGAATAATCTCACCTGGAACTGTAGATGCAAATGCGATCATTGAACCAGCCTGTGCAGCCTCATAATGTGCCATAAACATTGACTCGCCGGCAAGCATTCTTCCAAGTCCCTTTAAAACACCACCGTTTGTACTTGTGTTCATGTTAATTCCCTCTGTCATCCATGCCATTCCACCTGACTGTGTAGTCATCTTCTCACCTGGAGCATCAAAAACTACCTCTACTGCAGGCATTGTTGTACCGATAATTTTGTACTGCATATTAAGTACCTCTCTTTCTTAAATAAAATTATTTTTTTATATATTTTCCGTATTCTGTACGGATATATCCCTCTGGATTCTTTTTATATTCCTCTTCAGAAACATATATATCACCCTCTGCCTTTACAGCATCTGTTATAGGATCTGATACTTCTTCTGTGGCAGGTACCTGAACCGGATTCTGAATTGGAGTCTGAGCTGGTGTCTGCACTGAATCCTGTACCGGATTCTGCACCGGATTCTGCACCGGATTCTGCATAGGATTCTGAATTGGTTCCTGTACAGGATTCTGTACTGGATTTACATTTCCTGGAAGCGGATCAGCTTCAAGCTTTGCCCCTCTTGAAAATCCATCAATTTCCCCAACTCTCTGGCCATTCATCTGCTGCATTGGCTGATTTACCTGGTTCTTGGGATTCTGATTCTCAGGCTGTCCCGGATTCACATTCTGTCCAGGCTGTCCCGGATTCACATTCTGTCCAGGCTGTCCGTTCCATCTGCCTCCATTATTCCAAGGATTTGGCTGATTTCCGCCATTCATTCCATTAGGATTACCTGGATTATTTACTCCACTTACTCCATTAGGATTACCTGGATTTCCGCCATTCTGATTGCCGTTAAAGTTATAACGGTTAGCTCCATTTTGCATATTGTTAATGCGTTCCTGATCCTTTTTCTCCTGCTTTCTTCTCAACTTATAAGCACCTTCACAATGTACATAGATAACACATGTATCAGCGAGAAAGTCGTGAAGAGCGCGTTTATCGCGATTTACCACAAGAACAAGATATCCTATATTTAATATGGAGGATAAAAATCTTCCAACTGTTTCTCTATAAACAACCTCCCAAAATGTAGGCTGTCTGTCTTCTTCAACGCTTACTACCTTCAGGGAAAATAGCATTTTACCAAAGGTCGCGCCTGTGTAATAGGTAAGTATAATATAGTATGCCACCGTAATTAGTATAAGGACTAAATCTATAAATGAATATTTAAATATAAAATCCTTCACCATAAAATTATCCGGACTAACTAAAGCTGTTATAAGCATTGGCACTCTAATACCTATTAATAAAATAAATAATATTAAATTATCAATCGCATATGCAGCTAGTCTTGGGAAGAATCCTGCATACACTCTTGTATTAGTGTTATTTTGCATAGTACAGTAATTCTCCATTCTTAGCTTCTTCAATTAAATCATAAGCTATCTCAGTATCTGATTTTTTCTTAAGATCGCTGACGCTGCCATAAAGTGATGAGAATATCTCATTTAAAGCATTCTTAGGCTGATAAAATGTTATATCGCTATTTTCAAGGTCCTTCTCTATAAACTTTTTCTCTTCATCAAGAGAACCAACCTCATCGATAAGACCATTTTCCTTAGCCTGCAATGCACTGTAAATTCTACCATCCGCAAGCTTCTTAACAGTCTCAATATCCATATTTCTGCCTTCACTTACAATAGATGTAAACTGCTCATATGACTCGTCTACAAGGGCCTGCATAATGTCTCTCTGCTCATCTGTAAGATCAAGACCCATGGAACCCATTGTCTTATTATCACCTGAAGCTATATCAATCTCCTTAATTCCAAGCTTGTCGTATAAGCCCTTAAGATTCATAAATGAAACGATAACTCCGATAGAACCTGTCCAGCAGTTGCGGTTAGCATATATTTTATCTGCCGCCATGGAAATATAGTATCCACCTGAACATGCCTCACTTGCAAAATACGCATATACAGGGCGCTTGGTCTTCTCCTTATATTCCATAAGCTTAAGGTATAACTCATCTGAGTGATATACTGTTCCACCAGGGCTGTCTACATATAGTAAAATGCCCTTGTTACTGGAAGACTTCATCATCTTCTCGATAAACTTCATACTCTTTGAATGATTGTAACCTGTTGTAGTCACAGATGAAGTTCCTGTTGAACCCTGAATGGTTCCTGTTACATCTATAACGCCTACAAAATCCTTAGATGGAAGATTAAAATTCTCTTCAGTTGATGAAAAGATAGAAGACAAGGTTTCCTTATTCTTTGTCTCCATCTTGCTCTGGGCGCTCTCCTTAATAAGGTTAGACGCCATTCCTATAACTCCTGTCAGGATAATTGCAATAGCAGCTACAACTATGCCTGCGGTCTGCTTTTTCTTCATAATATACCTCTTAATTATATTTTTTTCCCTATTTACAAATGTTATTATTTATTATCATTTATTATTAGTTCTTCTCAGCAACTGCCTCTATCTCGATAGCTACATCCTTAGGAAGTCTTGCAACCTGTACGCATGATCTTGCTGGATATGGTTCTGGGAAATACTTTGCATATACTTCATTAATGCTTGCAAAATCATTCATATCTGAGATAAATACAACTGTCTTAATTACTTTATCCATAGATGAACCTGCAGCCTCGATAAGTGCCTTTAAACTCTGAAATGCTCTGTCAGCCTGAACACTTGCTTCACCTGTAACAAGCTCTCCAGTCTCAGGATTAATAGGAATAACTCCTGATGTAAATACTAATCCATTAACCTCTATAGCCTGTGAATATGGTCCTATTGCTGCTGGTGCCTTATCTGTACTAACTACCTTTTTCATAATTATAATCCTCCTAAATTTTACAATAAGTTCATGTGAGCATATTAAAATTCCTTATTAATGTAGCGATTTTATAAATACCCATAGTTCTTATACTATACCATATTCTTATATTTCCGTCAATAAAACAGGACATAAGCAGCTTGTGCCTATGTCCTGTTTATCCTTCTCCAAAATGTTTTCTTCCTATAAGCCTTTAGACTATAAGGTTATACATTATACTATTATTTTGCCTTGTTTATTTTACTCGTAGCTTTATAACCTTGGTCGTCTTCTTATATGCGCCCTTCTTAGCTACTGTAATTTTAACCTTATAAATACCCTTCTTAGCGCCCTTCTTAACGATTACAACGCCCTTCTTGGTAACCTTTATAAATTTCTTCTTGCCCTTTGTTACCTTGTAGGTTACCTTTCCGCCACCAGACTGCTTGATAACGCTATATTTAACTATTTTCTTTTTAACAACCTTATACTTAATTTTCTTATTTACATTTTTAAATGTAACAGACTTAAGTGTAGTAGTATCATCACTTGTAGTATCTGATGATGCATCTGATGATGCTGATGGACTTGCACTTGCAGCTGGAGATGCACTTGCATCTGCTGATGGGCTTGTACTTGCTGCCGGTGATGCACTTGCATCTTCGCTTGCTGCAGGTGAAGCACTTGCATCTGAGCTCGCCTCAGGACTTGCGCTTGGGTCAGTATCTGTTGATGTGCTAGATTCGCTTGCTGCTTCTTCTGTTGTCTCTGTTACGCTTCCTCCTGGACTACCTGAAGTATAAGATGTGCTTCCTACTGTAAGAGTATATCCATTATAATTAATGCTTCCTGAACCGGATATACTTGATACTGTACAATCTCCTGTAAGCTGCCAGATTGTACCGCTTCCAAGTGTTACATCAACTGTTCCTATAGATGATGAGATAGTTGATGACTTGTCATTAGTTATATTTCCACTGGTCTTTCCAAGAAGTGTTGAGCTTCCTGAAAGATTAAGAGTAAGTGTCGAATCGCTTCCAACTAAAAGGTCTCCTATAAGAGCCTGATCGGTTGCATTTAAGGTAGCTACATTAGATGCTCCACTCCAGCCGTCATCACATACTGAAAGGAGTACATTTTCAGAATCATTATTTGTAATTCCAACTCCATCAAGAGTGATAATAGCATTAGTATTAGTTACATGGAAAACATCACCGTTATTGCTTATAAGATTACCGCCTGTCATGGTAAATGAAGATGTACCATCTGCTGCATCACCTGACTGTGACTGATAAATCATAATAGTATCGTAAAATGTAGCATTTCCATTTAAACCTGAGTTAGTAGCTGTAAGTGTACAGTTGTTAAGTGTGATGGAATTCTCACCCTCGATACATACACCCTCTGACTTGTTAGAAGTAAGAGTTGCATTACTAACTGTTACAGCTGCTGTTGAATATATAGCAGGTGAACCAAGACCTGAAGATGTGTAAGTACCACCTGTTACTGTACAGGTTCCACCACCACGGTCTGTTCTAATAGGTGCTGATGACTGGCCGCTGGTACTAATAGTAAGATTACTTGCAACTGTCTCGCCGCCGCCTGTAGTCATGATTCCACCACCATTGTCACCTGAGGTTGTTATAGTTGAATCTGAAATGTTGATACAGGTTCCATCTCCTGCAGTTCCATTACTTCCGCCGTTGCCGCCATAGGAAAATACTCCATTAGCGCCCTTTGCGGTTGCTGTAATATCTGCTCCTGTAATATAAGTTGTTCCACCACCCATAGCTGTTATCGCTGAATTAATTCCATAAAAGTTGCAGTTGTCCCCTCCATCAGAATCTCCTGATTTTGTAACTGTTGGTGAGGTAAGGGTAACTGTATCCGATGTATTTATAAGTACTGCATTTTCATCTGCTGTTGTACTCGAATATGTCTGCCCTGATGTCTCTGTTGCCGATGTGTAAGTAGTTGCTCCTGAATAAGTAACGCTGGAGCTACTTGAACTTCCTCCCGGTGCATCTCCACCAGGTGCTGCAGTAACTACTGCAGGTACTGTAAATGTTAATGCTGCTGCCATAACCCATGCTAATTGTTTCCTCATAATTTGACCCTCCTTGTTGTCATTTTTGCACATGATAACCTCGTGAATCGTCTTCTTAAATAATCTTAAATTCACATTTCAAAATATTTTCTTCAAAATGTCACCTTAAAATTACTTCTTCAAATGTCTTAAATTGTCTTCGCACACTGTCTTTTAAATTGTCTCACGAGTAGTCTCATGAATTATTATGGGTATACTATAAAACTCCAAACTTAAATGTAGTTTAAATAAAAAAATATTTTTGAATTTTTTTTATTTATTTTTTGATCCTTATTATTCCCTTGATTTTCCCCTATTTTCAACAAGTCTTTGCTTATTCTCTTACTATATGATACAATCAAATGAATCGCAGAGCCTTTAATCTGTGATTTTCAATTGTTTATGTTTATGGCATTTTTTATATTTAAATGTAAATTTTTTGCAAGACATTTTATAAAATGCCTGAAAGGATTTTTTATGAATTATGATAATTTCAACCTGGGTAGATTCCAGGATTTGAAGGTAGTTAAAACTACAGATTTCGGTGCATTTTTGGCAGTTCCCGGGGAGGATGAGAATGATAAAATTCTCCTTCCTAAGGCACAGGTACCAAAGGGAACAAAGCTTGATGATATTATAAATGTATTTGTTTATAAGGACTCAGAGGACAGACCTATAGCAACTACAGAGAAGCCTATGATAACTCTTCATGAAGTAAAAAGACTTTATGTTAAGGATGTAAATAAGGTAGGAGCATTTTTGGAATGGGGACTTACAAAGGATTTATTACTTCCATATCACGAGCAGCTATACAAGGTTAAGGAAGATGAGGCAGTTCTCGTAGCTCTTTATATCGATAAATCCGATAGGCTTTGCGCTACTATGAATGTATATAACTTCCTGTCAGACGATTCTCCTTATAAGGAGGGAGATGAGGTCCGCGGCCGTGTATACGAGCTTTCCGATAACTTTGGAGTATTTGTGGCAGTAGATGATATTTACTCTGCTCTTATTCCTAAGAAGGATGTATTTAAAACCTATAAAATAAACGAGCCTGTCTTTGCCCGTGTTTCCAAGGTTTTAGAGGATGGCAGACTTAACTTAAGTGTTAAGAAAAAGATTCCTGAGCAAATGTCTTTAGATGCTTCACTTATATATAGTAAGCTTGAGAACTCTGAAGAAGGCTTTTTACCATTTAATGATAAGAGCTCCCCTGAGGATATTAGAGAGAATTTTAATATGAGTAAGGCTTCCTTTAAGAGAGCCATCGGAAACCTTTATAGAGCCAAAAAAATCACCATTGAAGGTGATGGAATTAAGCTTGTAGATTGATAATCTTTAACTAATCTTGATTTAATTTTTTAAGAATCACAAAATTTTTATTAACAACAAAGGCCCTGATAATAAGCATTTACACTTATTATTTAGGGCCTTAATTTTTCTTAAAAATATCCGCTATTCATATGTTTTTTCTTCTTATTTTTTCTGTTTTTCTTCCAGTTTTTATAAAATATAATTTATTTTCTTCCAAATTATTGCTGTTTACTTCTGTTTTCAACAGCCTCAGCTACCTCATCTGTAAGATATCTTGAGCTGTCACTAAACTCTCCAAACTTTCTGAATCTGTCATATCTGTTCTGTAAAAGTCTCTTTGTAGAAAGTCTGTTTAACTTAGGTAACTCACTTACTAAAGCTTCCTTTAACTTCTCTGTCACTGACTCTAATTCGTTCTCAAGTCCGTCTTCAGGCTCCTCGAAAAATCTATCACAAACACCACTTTCCATAAGATCTCTGGCTGTCATCTTCATGATATCAGCAGCCTCTTCTACTCTGTCATTATCACGCCAAAGT
Source organism: Lachnospiraceae bacterium (assembly GCA_024696825.1). Lineage (GTDB taxonomy): Bacteria > Bacillota > Clostridia > Lachnospirales > Lachnospiraceae > JAEEJA01. The sequence goes on along the minus strand of JAILGL010000024.1, from coordinate 9,598 downwards.
ATACTTGCAAAACCTTCTGGTGAAAGCACTGAAAACAGTCCGTTCTCAAGCATCCAAACCTCATCAGCTACTGAAAGTGCAAGGGCTCCACCACTTCCACCTTCACCTGTAAATATACTGATAATAGGTGTCTTAAGTCTTGACATTTCAAGAAGATTACGAGCTATCGCTTCACCCTGTCCTCTTTCCTCTGCACCGACTCCACAAAAAGCTCCTGCTGTACTTATAAATGTAACTACAGGTCTCTTAAACTTCTCAGCCTGCTTCATAAGTCTTAAAGCTTTTCTATATCCTTCAGGATTAGGACATCCAAAATTACGCTGCATATTGCTTGCAAGATCATGTCCCTTCTCAATACCGATAACTGTTACAGGCATTCCGTTAAGACTTGCTATACCACCTATAATAGCGTTGTCCTCACTAAAATATCTGTCGCCGTGGAACTCTATAAAATCATCAAATATCTCATTTATAAAATCACTGGTTGTAGGTCTTGTGACCATTCTGGCCTTTTTTACAGACTCCATTGCTCCTGCCATAACTAACCTCTTTTCTACCGCTTAAATGTAATTTATACCGCTTTTTAGCCTGGTATTAAACACTTGCCTGGTACTTATCTATAAATCTATTTTCTTACTACTTAGTGTCTTACATTTAATCCTTTTAAAGTGGATTAAAATGTTTCTTTAAGCTTTTATCCTAGTTTCTATATCCATGAAGCTTAAGTATCTTAGAAAGCTCATTCTTAAGTTCTTTTCTGTGAACAATCTTATCCACAAAACCATGGTCTAACTGGAACTCTGCTCTCTGGAAACCTGCAGGAAGCTTCTGATGAATAGTACTCTGAATAACTCTCTGTCCTGCAAATCCAATAAGTGCATTAGGCTCTGCAAGGATAATATCTCCAAGCATTGCGAAGCTGGCTGTTACACCACCTGTAGTTGGATCTGTAAGAACTGATATAAATAAAAGTCCTGCATCATCATGTCTTCCAACTGCCTCAGAAACCTTTGCCATCTGCATAAGAGAAACAATACCCTCCTGCATTCTGGCTCCACCTGAGGTAGAAAATACAATTATAGGAAGGTTCTCAGCTGTAGCATATTCAAATGCTCTGGTAATTTTCTCACCTACTACTGAACCCATACTTCCCATCATAAAGAAGCTGTTCATTATAGCAACAACTGTCTTTGAACCATTAATCTGACCGATACCTGTGACAACCGCCTCATTGTATCCGGCTTTATCCTGGGCCTTTCTTATAACATCCTTATAATCAGGGAAATTCATAGGATTACCAGGAAGTAAATCTCCATCGAACTCTTCAAAGGTTCCCTTATCAAAGGTAACTCTAACTCTCTCAGAAGGATTCATTCTAAAATGTGCACCACAGCTTGGGCATATTTTATACTTTGTGATAGCATCTTTTTCTACAATATTATCACAGGTTTTACACTGTATCATTTTCTTGTCTGAACCCTCTGGCTTAATCTTTACTTCTCTTTTAGAACTCGCCTTTTTTACTATAGGCGCAAATTTGCTAAATATACTCATAAGAAATCCTCTCGTGCTAAATGTATCGATGTGTCTTTAGCATCAACTACCAACTAGCTTTAAATTAACCTACCATGAACATGAACTCTGCTGTTGCTGCAACCTTGTCGCCAACATAAGCAGTACCCTTACCTGTACCGATATTCATCTTCATTTTACTAATCTCAACTTCCATTCTAAGAGTATCACCAGGCACTACCTTATTCTTAAACTTAGCACTCTTAATGCCACCAAAATAAGCAATCTTACCCTTGTACTCATCCTTTGAAAGTATTGAAACTGCGCCAGTCTGCGCCATAGCCTCTATAATAAGAACGCCAGGCATTACAGGCTCTCCAGGGAAATGTCCCACGAAAAATGGCTCGTTCATAGTTACATTTTTTATACCTGTTGCACTTACGCCAGGCTCCATCTCTACAATCTTATCTACTAATAAAAATGGAGGTCTGTGAGGTATAATATCCATAATCTGCTTTATATCAAGCTCCATTTTATTCCTCCCATTTCTTAATACAGATAACTGCATTGTGTCCACCAAATCCGAAGGAGTTACTTAATGCATATTTTACATCTGCTTCTCTTCCTACATTTGGTACATAATCGAGATCACACTCAGGATCTGGATTCTTTAAGTTAATTGTTGGAGGTAAGAAGCCCTCCTGAAGTGCCTTTGTTGAGATAATTGCCTCAACTGCACCTGCTGCTCCAAGCATATGACCTGTCATAGACTTAGTTGAGCTTACTGCAACATCCTTTGCTGCATCGCCAAATGCTGTATGAATAGCTCTGGTCTCTCCTACATCATTAGCATGTGTAGAGGTACCATGTGCATTAATATATCCAACCTCTGAAGGAGTGATTCCAGCCTCTTCCATAGCCTGTTTCATGGCAATTGCTGCTACTGAACCATCCTCAAGTGGAGCTGTAAGGTGATAAGCATCCTCTGTAGAACCATATCCTACAACCTCACCATAAATCTTAGCTCCTCTCTTCTTAGCATGCTCTAATTCCTCGAGAACAACTACACCTGCACCATCACCCATGATAAATCCATTTCTGTCCTTATCAAATGGCTTACATGCATCCTTAGGATCTTCTGCTAATGAAAGTGCTGTAAGATTAATAAATCCAGCCATTCCCATCTCACAGATAGAACCTTCAGCACCACCACAAATCATAACATCACTGTAGCCATGCTTAATCTCACGGAATGCATCTCCGATACTATGTGTTCCTGAAGCACATGCTGTAACTACGTCTTTACATGGTCCCTTGGCACCAAATTTCATAGCTACCTGTGCTGAAGACATATTTCCAATAATCATAGGGATGAAGAGTGGTGATATTCTTCTTGGTCCCTTTTCCATCATTACCTTACCCTGCTGCTGTATAGTACAGAATCCACCAATACCTGAACTTACGATAACACCAACCTTATAAGGATCTTCCTTTTCCATATCAAGGCCACTGTCTTCTACAGCCTGTGTTGCTGCTGCAACTGCAAATATAGAGAAATCATCAGCTCTCTTTGCATCCTTAGCTGACATATACTGAGTTACATCAAAATCCTTAATCTCAGCATCTACATTAACCTTTAAACCTGATGCATCAAATTTCTTAATTACATCAATTCCACATTTACCGTTTTTAATACTATCCCACATCTCTGGTACAGTGTTACCTACTGGTGTAACTGCACCCATTCCTGTTATTACAACTCTGTTAGCCATATTGCTCCTTTCAATATATGTAATAAGCAATCCATATCCCGCCAATTACATTTTCAAATCATACTTTTTAATAAATAATAACCATTCAAATTACATTACCATTCCGCCATCTACATTTAAAACCTGACCGGTGATATATGACTGTGACGCAAGGAAGCTTACTGCCTTAGCAACCTCCTCTGGCTGACCGCCTCTCTTAATAGGCACATTTTTAAATATCTCAGCCTTCTGATCATCAGTTAAAATCTCAGTCATGCTGGTCTCTATAAAACCTGGTGCAACAGCATTACATGTAATTCCACGTGCTGCAAGCTCCTTGGCAGCTGACTTTGTAAGACCGATTACTCCAGCCTTTGAAGCTGCGTAATTAGCCTGTCCTGCATTACCTGTGATACCTACAACTGACGCTATATTTATAATAGCTCCTGTTCTCTTCTTAACCATAAATGAAGCTACATGCTTAACCATGTTAAATGTTCCTTTAAGGTTTGTAGTAATTACATTATCAAACTCTTCTTCCTTCATCATAACGAGAAGCATATCGTTAGTAATACCTGCATTGTTAACAAGTACATCGATGGTTCCAAATTCATCCTTAACCTTTTTGGTGAATTCCTTTGCAAAATTAAAATCACTTACATCACCCTGAACTGCAAGAGTCTTAGCACCCTTTTCTTCGCAAAGAGCGAGAGTTGTCTCTGGTGTTCTGGAATGATAGCAAAGTGCTATATTAGCACCAAGGCTAGCAAACTCAACTGCGATTGCCTGACCGATTCCGGAGGCAGCTCCTGTTACGATTACTGTCTTATCTTTAAACATAAAAAACCCTTTCTCGTATTTAACCTATTGTTATTACTGTCTCTTCATTTTATATATTTATCTATATTTTAAATGGATATGTAAGCTCAAATCTAATTAAGAATTAGATTACCTCTTCAAGGCTCTTAAGTGTAGCATCAAGTGAGTCTAAATCCTCTACATTCATAACATTTAAGCCCTTAGCGCATCTCTTAACGAAGCCGTTTAATGCCTTACCAGGTCCTAATTCAATAAATGTATCTGCCTTGTTTTCAATCATATTCATGATTGTGTCTTCCCAACGAACAGGGCTAACTATCTGCTTAGCAAGTGTAGGAACTATATCCTCCTTGCTTTCAAGTGGAAGGCCTGTAACGTTAGTATATACAGGGATATTCATATCCTTAACTGTCATTTTCTCAAGCTCAGGTAAGAGTAAATCTCTTGCTGGATTTAAGAGCTCAGTGTGAAATGGTCCGCTAACCTTTAACTTAACAGTAAGCTTAGCACCCTTTTCCTTAGCAAGCTTAGCAGCTGCCTTTGCCGGCTCCTTATAACCTGCTATGGCAATCTGTCCAGGGCAGTTATAGTTAGCTGATACAACAAAGCCTGCACCGCTGTCTCTAACCTCTTTACAGATTCCGTCAACAACCTCTCTGTCCAATCCGATAATAGCATACATAACGCCCTCTCCATTAGGAACGGCCTCTGCCATGAACTTACCTCTCTTCTGAACTAATGCCACTGCTTCAGCAAAATCAAATGCACCTGCTGCAGTAAGGGCTGTATATTCACCAAGACTTAAGCCTGCTGCCATCTGTGCCTTAATGCCCTTTTCCTTAAGAACTTCATGGGCAGCCATACTCATAGTGAGAATGGCAGGCTGAGCAAACTCAGTATTCTTGAGCTTTTCTTCATCATTAAAACAAATGTCCTTTATAGAATAACCAAGTACCTCATCAGCCTCATCGAAAACTCTTTTTGCTTCTTTATAATTATCATAAAGAGCTTTTCCCATGCCGGCATACTGAGCACCCTGGCCACTAAACATAAATACTAATTCCATAATATCCCTCTCAATCGGTTTATTTCCTTAACTCAAAAGAAACCCCGTGTTTCCACGGAGCTCTTTTAAGATATCGAAGTACTAATTAGTTCTGCTTAAGGCTCTCAACAACATTAACAGCATCCTGTACAGTTGTGATTGCATTATAGTCTTCGATTTCAATTTCAAATTCATCTTCGATAGACTGAATGATCTGGAATAAATCAAGAGAATCTGCGTCTAAATCTTCCTTAACGTTAGTCTCAAGAGTAATCTCGCTCTCATCCTTACCAGTCTGCTCTGCTATAATTTCCTGAATCTTCTCGAATACCATATTAATATCCTCCTAAATTTTCTAGATTAAAATAGTTCCCTTGTAAGTTTATAACAAACAATTGAAACTGTAAACACTTTTTTTTACTCTTTTTTTATCTCCCCTATTACTCGTTTTTATTACTATTTAATGCGGTATTAAGTATTACCATTCTATAAGCATGGTTCCCCAGGTAAGACCGCCACCAAATCCGGAGATAATAATCTTATCTCCCTTCTGTAAAAGTCCCTGCTCCTCAAGCTCTGTAAGGGCTATACCGATACTTGCTGAAGATGTATTACCAAATCTTTCTATATTAATATAGAACTTATCCATGGTAGTCTTAAGTCTCTTTGCAACCGACTCTATAATTCTCATATTAGCCTGATGTGGCACGATATATTTGATATCATCAAGAGTAAGATTTGTTTCATTCAAAACATTTTCAATACTTGAGCGAAGCTTCTTAGTAGCAAAGCCAAATACAGCAAGTCCATCCATGCGAATATACATATCCTCCTGCTTTACAGGCTCCACATCGTTAAATGCATTGGCCCCAGGCATAACTCCTGTAACTAAAACATCTGACTTCTTACCGATGGAGCCAAGCTCCTCAGCTAAGATTCCACCCTTCTCACAAGGTACTACAAATGCTGCTCCGGCGCCGTCTCCAAAGAGAATTCCTGACTTCTTCTCATGCCAGTCAGTTGCCTTTGAAAGCATCTCTGCACCTATAACAAGAGCATTTTTATAGGAACCTGCTCTTAAGAATTTATCAGCTGCACTAAGGGCATAGATAAAGCCTGAACATGCTGCCTTAATGTCGAAGCAGACTGCATTATCAGCCCCAATCTTTTTCTGCACGAGACAGGCTGTGCTAGGTGTATCGCTATCAGGTGTACAGGTGGAAACTATAATAAGATCTATATCCATAGGATCTACTTTTGCCTTATTAAGAGCATCCATAGCTGCTGTAGTAGCAAGATCAGAGGTATTACCCTCTGTAAGTACTCTTCTCTCCTTAATTCCGCAATGCTCTATAATCCACTCATCATCAACTCCTGCAAGCTCCATAAATCTGTCATTTGTAATGACTGTATCCGGTATGGCTTTTCCTATTGAAACAATTTCTATACTATTCATGACTGTCCTTTCAAAGTTAAAATATATTTTCCCATTTTTTCCTTATTACATGTGTAATCAAAAAATATGTATGTAGTTTTTAATACCACATCACGTAGTTTATTTCTTGACAAATATATTATATACTACTATAATGAATCTCGCAAGCAAAATTGCCTATTTTACCAAATAGTGCTTTATATTCTCGCTATTTTGTATATAATAGATAGTGTTGTTTTCATTATATAAACAATTTATTTTTTAACCCAGAAAGGATTAATTATATGAGTAGAACCTATGACGATACTATGTTTATCGACACATTTGAGCATAACTATACATGGCTCAACGGTTTCATGAGAAATGTCAGAAGATACCCAGAAAGAACGGCTCTTATTGATCCCGTTTTAGACCTTACCCTTAACTATAAGGATTTAAATGTAAAGGCCAACCAGTTAGCTCATGCTCTTAGAGATGACGGAGTTGTTAAGGATGATGTTGTAATGACAGCCCTGAGAAACTGTCCTGCATTCATTTATTCCTACGTAGGTCCACGTAAAATAGGTGCCATCGTTCAGCCTGCCAACTACAATCTTGCGCCAGGAGAATTACAGCTCCTTATAGATTTTAACAGACCAAAGGTATTTATTTATTCAGCGAATGTTCGCGATGCTGTAGCTAAGGCTGTTAATAATTGTAAATGGAAACCTATCAGAATGGTTATGGCTGATAACCTTGAAGGAATCGAGCTTCCTGAGGGACATATAAGCTATGAGGATTACACTGACAACCAGGAAAAAACTGATCCTAAAATGGACTTTAGACCACATATCTATGATGAGGTTCTCCGCCTTTGTACAAGCGGAACTACAGCCCTTCCAAAGAGTGTTCCAATTAACGACATTAATGAGGTTTTATCTGCACATGATTACATTATGCAGTGCCCATTAAATATATTTGACAGATGTATGAATATGACTCCTTGGTTCCACAGAGGTGGAGTTCATATCGTCGGCCCTTGCCCATGCCTTTATGTAGGTTGCTCCATAGTGGTTATGAGAGAGTTCAATCCTTCAAAGGTGCTTTCATGGGTAGAAAAATATGGTATTACATTTATCATCGGTGCTCCAAGTACCCTTGAGATTTTGTCCAGATCACAGCTGAGACACCCTTCAGACCTTTCAAGCTTAAAGGGTCTTTACACTATGGGTGCTCCATTTGAAAAGGCCGCCTGTGAGAAATACATGGAAACCCTTACACCTAACATTTTCAATGGCTATGGAACCACAGAAACATTGGTTAATCTTCAGCTTAGACCTTATGATCTTCCGGATGGAGCCGGTAGCGTAGGAAGAAGCTGTATCGACGACGATGTAAGAGTCGTAAGAGTTTATGATGATAAGAAGGCAGAGCCTGATGAGCTTATAGAAAAGGACGATATAACTCAGGGCGAGGTAATTATACAATCCCCTGCAAAGTCCACCTACTGCTATTATCACAACCCTGAGCTTACAGAGGAAAAGTTCTACAAGGGCTGGATGTATACAGGAGACATGGCAACCTGGAATAAGGATTCTATTATAACCATATCAGGCCGCAAGGACGACATGTTGGTAGTCTCCGGAGAGAATGTGTATCCCTCTCAGATAGAAGAGGTTTTAAATGAACATCCAAAGGTTAAGGATTCCCTTGTAACAAGCGTTCCTGACAAGGTTAGAGGTCAGGTTGCAGTAGCTTATATTATTCCTGAAAAAGAGGGCGTTACAGTATCAGAATTAATGGATTTCTGTGCACATAATAAAATGCTTTCTGTATACAAAACACCTAGATATTATTGTATAACAGATTCCATTCCTCACACAGCTACAGGTAAGAAAATGCATCACCTTATGAAGAAGCGTGCATTAGATGACCTTAAGACAGGAAAACTTAAGAGAAAATAAGCTTTAGAAATAACTTTAGAAAAAAGCTTAAAAGAATTATACTTAAAAAACTAATAATATAATCTAAAAGACCTGTAAATCTTAAATCTGATTTACAGGTCTTATTATTTCTTATTATTTTAAAATACATTTATATACATTTAAATATTATTTATTAAGCGCAAGCTCTATGCTTGACATGAGAAGCTCATCCTCACAAGGCTTTGGAAGGAGAAGTGAAAGTCCTATGTTCTGCACTTCCTTTAAGGTATCCCTGTCACAAAGAGATGATACCATAATAATCCTTGCATCCTTATTCTCTGAAAGAATTGTCTCAGCAGCGCTAAGGCCGTCAATTCCAGGCAGAATTATATCCATAATTGTGAGATCAGGGCTATATTTTTTAAACTTCTCTATAGCTGTTTCTCCATCATTTGCAATGGATACCACCTCAAATCCATTATTTTCCAAAGTATCCTTCATAATCTTTGAGCTAAATTCCGAATCATCTACTATAAGTATTTTAACCTTCTTTTCCATATTATTACCTTACCCTTCTTAGAATCTCAAGACTAAATAAGCAAATACCTTATTAGCTTTCCACTACGTTTTCTATGGCCTTCGCAAACTGATCTGCGCAGGATGTATTTCTCATACCACATGTATTACCTATAAGTATGTCATGAATTTCTTCAGGTTTTTTTCCCTCTACAAGTTTTCCAATAGCCTTAAGATTGCCATTGCAACCACCTGTAAATCTAACATTGTGAAGCTTTCCGTCCTCTATATCAAATTCGATAAGCCTACTGCAAACTCCTTTTGGGACATATTCAAAATGTGCCATATAAAAGCCCCCTTGTTATAATATTCAACCTTTTCTAACCCTTAAAATATATTTATAACAATGTTTTATAAAAACCAGAATAAGAAATTGAATTAAAGCTTGAATTAAAACTTAAATCAATATTCAAACTCCAAAACATTGCAATTATCTATTCCAAATGCAGCATAATCCTCATTAGTCATATTATGAAAATAAGAATTAACTGCTCTTGCGATACCGTTATGAGCTACCAAAAGATAGGTATTCTCCTCATCCTCTTTAATCTCGTCC
>JAILGL010000006.1 GCA_024696825.1 Lachnospiraceae bacterium | reverse complement strand
ATCTGTGGTTGTTTTATAACCAAGGTACACATAAACCTCTGACGGTGAGTCAGAAAGCGCTGATTTAGAACCTGAGCCATCATTTAGATTAGCAGGTTTTCCATCATCACCCTTCATAATCTTATATCCCTTTTCTGTAAGGGAGTTCTGTGCCTCTTCCTCAGTTAATCCCTGCCCAACTCTTACCTCTTTTATGTATTCTTTTTTACCAGAATCAGCTGCAAAGGCTTCCTTTGGCACATTGGCAAGAGTGCCACATATTATCATTGTTAGTACAAGTAAACTCGCTATCTTTCTTTTCATACCTCTAGTCATATGTCTACCTCCTAATCTCTCTTACAGGCTACTTAGACTTTTATTAAGCTTTTTCTTCCTTCTTTCTTCTAGCAAGAAATAAAATCACATATGTAATTACTGCTCCTGAAGCAAAGCCTACAGTTCCATATAATACATTGGTGCTGCTTGATACAAGGGAACCTGTTTTACTTGCACCTGCTTCATTATCATCAGTAGCGCTTTTCGCAAACGCCTTTTCATCCTGCTTAAAGTAAACGCATACCTTATCAGGTGATCTGTGAAGGAGCTTATCATTCTGAAGATTATAAGCACCTACGTCTCCAAACATATGTATTCCTGTCTTATAATCATCAGGTAATTCGCCTGCGTTATCACCTGTTTTAACTAATAAGGAATCTGCCAATATAGGTGTGGAATTGGTTCTCTTTAAGTAGTAAAGGGCTAACCACTCTTTTCCTACTGTACCATTTAAATCGGCATAATCACCTATCTCTTCATATTTTTTAGATAAATAAGCTTTTTCATCGCTATCATCGGATTCCTTCATAGTACTTCTGTTACACTCAACTACCCTATAATAGGCTTCTTCATTCCTATAAAACTCCTTTTCACCTTTACTGTTAACACGGGTAATATCATCTTCAGATACTATGTACTTAGGTACAGGAGTGAAATCTATTTTATATACTTCTGTAAGATTGCTAAAAAAACTAGCAATATCATAAATAGCTATAGCTAAAGTAATCACAGAAAAAACAATTCCCGCTATTTTATAATTTCCTGCTTTGCTTGCTAATTTTTCTGCTTCCTCGCTAGCTTGATCACTCCAGGACATATAAGTTTGATTAGGAAATATCTCACTATAAGCAACAGCATTATCATAATACTCCTTCGCCATTCTTGTAAAATCTTTTGCTTCACTGTTAAAATATTTTGCCATACCCAAAAGTATACCACTGGTTAAAGCAGGAATTGCTAGTGTGATAATAGCTGTTGTCATGAAGGTACTGTATAAAGCATCATCCATTGTCAAGCCGTCCTGAACAGCTCTCTTACGTAACGCTTCATTTGTTAATGCCACTGTATTTTTTTTATAAATCTCACGATTAACTCCACCATATATAGAAGTCTTTTCCAACTCTTTATAAGCTTCAGAATTGGTATCAAGCTTTGCTATATTATTAAATCCTGAATCCATTAATTCTTCCATGGATAGATAATCAAGTCCTGCAATCTGTCCCTTCGATAGTACCTTAACTATAGGATAAAGTTTTCTTATATTATTACCCTTAAAGGCCTCAGATGACTGCGCGAAGAACTCTCGCATGGTTTGGTCTCCATACTCTCTTTCCTCCATCTTGTCACTGACAGAAACTGTCACTGCCTTTTCTTTTAAATCATATAAATCCTTCTCCTCTTTATCCAAGTCTTTTATAAACTTTTCAGGATCATCTTCATCAATGTTAAGACTATTATCTTCGTCTTCAATTTCATTTAATATTTCATCTGAAAATGCCTCATAATCACTGGCTATTTCTGCAAAATCGTCCCATTTATCAAGTATCTTTTTAGCTGTATCCTGATACTTTTTATCAAAGGCTTTATACATTTTTCCCTTTGTATCATTAGGATTATCCTTAAAATATTCCTCCTCAAATTCTTCTTCAAATTCATCAGGATCTATTTTTTCTAAACGCTGTATCCAGGTGTCATCTGAACAATCTGCTGCTCTAACCAGTATTTTTTCAATCAAATAAACTGAAGAAACACTTCCCTGCATAATTATGGTTACTATATCTGCATGCTTTTTCTTGTCAGAATCTGAAAGTTCATCATAAGCCTCATCACCCAGTTCATATTTTGTCTTTTTAAGAAGAAGGTCTCCTAATGGTTTATCTCCTGTGTCATCATCAATAAAAAAGTTTAATAAGACACGAGCCATGTTGGCTTTTTTATGGTTAATAGTTTTCTCCGGTTTATTATAATTCTCACGGTATTCCTGTATGGTAGCTATGAATTCTTTTATAAAAGGCTTAATCTTGGTTTCCAAATTATTCTCAATAAGCTTTTCATAATCAGAAAAACTATAGCCACCCTTCATGTTCATAACAGCAAGATCTGTTATGGCATCATTAGGATCTGTGGTTGTTTTATAACCAAGGTATACATAGACCTCTGACGGAGAGTCAGAAAGTGCTGATTTAGAACCTGATCCATCATTTAGATTAGCTGGCTCTCCATCGTCACCCTTCATAATCTTATATCCCTTTTCTGTAAGAGTGTTCTGTGCCTCTTCCTCGGTTAATCCCTGGCCAACTCTTACCTCTTTTATATATTCTTTTTTATTTTTATCAGCTGCAAAGGCTTCCTTTGGCACATTGACTAAGGTACCACATATTATCATGGTTAATACGAGTAAACTCGCTATCTTTCTTTTCATACCTCTTGTCATATTTCTACCTCCTCATCTCTCTTACAGAATACTTAAACATTTATTAAGCTTTTTCTTCCTTCTTTCTTCTTGCAAGGAATAAAATCACATATGTAATTACTGCTCCTGAAGCAAAGCCTGCAGTTCCATATAATACTCCTGAACCCTTTGATACAAAGGAACCTGTTTTACTTGCACCTGATTTATTAGTATCAGTAGTGTTTTTAGCAAATGCACTTTCATCCTGCTTAAAGTAAACTCTAATTTCATCAAGATTTCTATAAAGTAATTTATCATTCTGAATGTTATAAGCAGCGACTTCACCAAACATGTGTATTCCAGTTTTATAACCGTCAGGTAGTTCTCTTGAAGCATTACCTGTTTTAGCTATTATAGAATCTGCTAATATAGGTGTAGAATTCTTAGTTTTTACTGAGTAAAGAGCTAACCACTCTTTTCCTACTGTACCATTTAAATCGGCATAATCACCTAATTCTTCTTTACGTTTTTCAAGGTATTTACGCACTGCTTTATCATCATCATCCTCTTCCTTTTTATCCCACTCTTCATCATAATATTTATTAATATTATAGCCTTCCAAAGATTCTTTTATTGACATATACATTTCTTTTCTGGTACACCTAACAACTTCATAATAAGCATCATCATTCCTATAAAATTCTTTTTCTCCTTTGTCGTTAATATAAGTTATGTCTGCTTTTGAAACCATATATTTAGGAATAGGTGCAAATTCTGATTTATAATATTCAATAAGTTCAGTTCCTGCAATAAATAATGAAAACAATGACATTAAGGCACCAGCTACTGCAAGTACATATCCTACCGTCCTGACCATGGAACCGATTTCATTGTATGTATTAAAAGCACTCGTGTATGATAAACCTTTAGTCATCAAATTATTCATATGATTTCCCGCTATCCATTTGGCTATAAAAGGTCCTATGGTAATTAGAGCAATGCTTCCAACTAAAAATCCTCCAGTAATCATATAAATAGTACGATTATAATCCATTTTACCAAAGGCTCCAATTAAGCTTTCTCTTGAACTAGCTCTTAATCGAATAGAATCATCGGTTAGGGCTACTAAATTACCAGACTTAAATAATTCACGATTTATTCCCTCATAAATAGAAATATTCTTTAAGTTTTTATACTCTTCCATACTTGTATCAAACTTTGCTATATCATTAAAACCTACAGCGATTAACTCATCCACTGTTACGAATTCAAGTCCTGCAATCTGACCTTTAGAAAGTGAGTCAACTAAAGGATAAAGTTTTCTAATGTTATCCCCTTTAAAGGTATCAGCAGACTGAGCAAAAAATTCTCTCATGGTTCCATCTTCATATTCTCTTTCCTCAAGCTTCTCACTGGCAGTGACAGCCGTAATTTCCTGGTTCATTTCCATGATTTCCTTATTATTTTGCTCAGTTTTCTCAAAAACTTTTACCTTTTTCTCATCACTCATTTCTTTAATGTCTTCTTCTGAATAATAATCCACTTTTTCTTCTAAATCCTCTTTATCATTTGTAACTTCATCCTTTTTAGCTTCATAATCCTCTGCAATACTTGCAAAATCATCCCATACTCCTAAAATTGCCTTAGCATCATCCTGATATTCTCCATCCATGGCTTTATACATTTGATTCTTTGTTCCATTAGAATTCTCTTCATGAAACTCTTCCTCATATTCATCTTCAAATTCTTCCTGACTTGTTTTTTCAAATCTATCTATCCATGTATCATCTGAACTGTCAGTTGCCTTTACTAACAACTTTTCAATCATTGAAACAGTTCCAACATCAGCCTGCATAAGTATTGTAACTATATCTGCATGCTTTTTCTTATCACTGTCTGAAAGCTTGTCATATGCCTCATCACCCAGCTCATATTTAGTCTCATTAAGTAATAAATCTCCAATGCCTTTATCACCGGTATCATCATCCTTATAATGATTTAATATTACACGAACCATATTTGCCTTTTTATAATTGGTAGATTTTTCTGACTTTTTATAATTTTCACGATACTCCTTTATGGCCGGTATAAATTTCTTGATAAATGGCTTAATCTTGGTATCCATGTGCTTCTTTATCATTGCTTCATATTCTTCAACACTATAACGACCATTCATATTCATAACTGCAAGATCTGTTATGGCCTCATTAGGATTTGTAGTTGTCTCATAACCAAGATATACATAAACCTCTTCCGGAGAATCCGAAAAAACTGATTTGGAACCAGCATCTTCATTGAGATTAACAGGTTCTCCATCATCACCCTTCACAAGCTTGTATCCATTATTAGTAAGTCTTTCCTGTGCCTCTTCCTCGGTTAATCCCTGGCCAACTCTTACCTCTTTTATATATTCTTTTTTATCAGCTGCAAAGGCTTCCCTTGGCACATTAGCAAGAGTGCCACATATTATCATTGTTAATACGAGTAAACTCGCTATCTTTCTTTTCATACCTCTTGTCATATGTCTACCTCCAATATAATATCTATAATATTCTATCCAAGACCACTTCGGCCTAAATTGTCCTTATACTTATATAACCGTTTTTATCGCTCCAATCGTTGCATTATCAAATGAATTATTCAGTCCATTTTTTAACACCATACATTAATGCAGGAAGGATTGTTATGGTTACAAGTATATATACAACTCTTGCAACAATCCATGGAATTGAATTAGTATGGGCGGTGTAACATACTAAAAATGCTAAACAATTGATAATTCCTATGACATTATAAAGACGGATACTACGAACTATACCTCCCTCTACATCAGGTATAATAAGATGTTTAATATGGAAATACATTGCAAATAAAGCGAATGCTGCACCCATAAGACGCATTATCATCTCTCCCTTTGGAAAATGAAGCATGCCTAATATTATTATCATTCCTATAAAAACCATAGCCGGAATGACTGTGGATATAACTCTGTATTTTCTAAAGGTTTTAGAACCGTCATCACAAAGAGAATCCAGGGCACCTATACTGGCGCAGATTAAGAATAGGAATTGAGCTACCTGTACAAGACCTGATATTGTAAATAAATCTACATCTATCCCACCTCGTACTAATAAAACCTCTAATGTTCCATCAAAAAAGCGGCAACCTACTACACAAACCACCATTCTTACAAATAGTGGACTTTTTTTCATGAAATGCTTATATATACCGATAACTGTCATAATTAGCGCAATTACAGCATATATAACATCGACTGTTAATAATGTTTTACTCATTTAAGCCACCCCCTTTTTCTTTTTAGATGGAAAGCGGCCCTTAAAGGTTAATGGTGAAAGCATTGCATATGTGATTAATGGTAAGACAAATCCTAAATATTTTAGATCGCTTTGTACCAAAGCATTATAGATAGCATGGTAAGCTGCTGCCACACATAACATGGCAGTTACACCCGGAAGTATAAGCTTTCTCTGCTTCTTAACAAAATTCACTATTATAGCAACCATCATTGTGGTAACTGCGTGCATAAGACCAGAACCAAAGCCTCTTACAAATGCCCATAGGTAGTTGGCACTTTCCGGATTAACCATTACCGCACGTAAAAGAATTACTATATTCTCCAACACGGCAAAGCCTACACCTATTCCAAAAGCGCAGGACAAGAGTATCTCCCTTCTCTCTGCAAATAGAAATGCATAGATTAAAATAGGCAATGCCTTTAATATTTCTTCAATTAACGGTGTGATATTTGTTGTTATATATAACATATCACTGATTTTCAGTTCACGTATTATAGCTCCACTTACCTCTGAAGATAGCAAACTAATAAACAATCCCATTCCCATACTACCAATTATAAGTCTTCCTTTTCCAGGTAATGTGATTGTCATCATAATAAGCGGAACGATAATACAGATGAAACAGATGTATTCTATCGTAACATCCATATCTCTACTCCTCCGTTCTTTATTCTATTTTTGTCCCTTAAATCATGTATCTATTATAACAAAAACAAGTAAAAAATACAATAAAACACCTAAAATCTTGAATATTTTTCTTTATTGTTGTAACATATTTGTAAAGAAACTATTTGTTGCAACCAAAATGTACTATTTTACGGTTATTTAGGTATAAGGGCAATGCCAGCAGTACTGTAAAACCGTAGCGAACTGAGGAGAAATATTATGACTGATAAAGAAATAATATCTCTTTATTTTAAAAGAGATGAAAATGCTATTCAAGAAACCTCAACTCAATATGGTAAAAAACTTTACTCTCTGTCCTATAAGGTGGTATATGATTCAGGAACAGCGGAAGAATGTGTTAATGACACTTATCTTAAGGCGTGGAATAAAATTCCCCCTGACAATCCTGTTACCTTTCTATACCCTTATCTGGCTAAGATTACCCGTGGTCTGTCCATTGACAGATACCGTCATATGCACGCCGCAAAGCGTGGAGCGAATATAGTTACTCTTACAGATGAAATTGATGACATCTTCGTAAACCAGCACCAGGAAGATATGATGGTGGATAAACTGGTTCTTAAGGATTCTATCAATAAGTTTTTAGGGGAGCTTACCAAAGAACAAAGAGGGGTATTTTTGCGCCGTTACTGGTATATGGATAGTATATCTGAAATAGCCGAATTTTATGGTTTTTCACAGAGCAAGGTGAAATCCATGCTAATGCGAATTCGTAATCGTCTTAAGGAGCATTTGATTAAGGACGGTATATTTTAATAGACATGGAGGTTTTTATTATGAAAGGAATCGATTTTATTGAAAGCTTGAATGATGTTGATATGAAATATATAAAAGAAGCTGATGAACGTCCGGATATAAAAAATGTCATAAGGATTAACTGGGGGTATTATGCCTCTCTGGCAGCAAGCTTCTTACTGGTTATTTTTTCGAGTATTATGCTTGTCATAGGCTATAAAGGAGGAGAAGAAAACCTGGATACTCCTTCCGGCACTGCAAGCCTTATTAGCTCGGGCCAGGGACTTTTCTGGATGCTTTTAGTAATAGGTATTCTTGGAATATTGATAACCCTTTTCCTTATCTTTAGGAAAAAACATTTGAATAAATAATAAAATAATAAATATACTATAAAAGGCTTCTGACACTTTCATGTGCAGAAGCCTTTATTTTTACGCTTTATTAGGTCCGTAATAATCAAATCCAAGCATTGTTATATCGTCAAACTGTGGTGCATCACCGACGAATTTATCAATATCTTTCTTAACTAACTTAAGGCGAGCCTCTAAATCAGCCTCCTTACTATTGTTAAGTACATTTAACATCCTGTCTGTTCCATAAAGCTCATCATTAGAATCTGTAGCCTCAGGAACACCATCTGTGTATACATAGAGACTGTCGCCCGGATGAATCTCAAACTCATGCTCTCTGAATCTAAGGCCTTCCATAGTGGCAACTGCCGGTGAATGTCTGTAAACAACCAGCTCATAATCTCCATCAGCTCTTTTAATTACAGGATGCTCGTGACCTGCATTAGCTGCTATTCCCTTACCTGTAGATATTTCAATGATGCCGAGCCATACAGTAACGAAGAGATCTGCCTCATTACCTTCGCATAGCTGTTCATTAACATCTCCAAGGATTTCTGAAGGTGTGCCACCCATCATGGTTCTGTTCTTAATAAGAGTTTTGGAAATAACCATAAATAGGGCTGCCGGAACTCCCTTTCCTGATACGTCCGCCATAACTAAGGCTATATGATTATCATCAACCAGGAAGAAATCGTAGAAATCTCCTCCCACCTCCTTGGCAGGATTCATGGTAGCATAGATATCGAAAGCCTTAATCTCAGGAAATGGTGGAAAAACTGAAGGAAGCATGTCAGCCTGAATCTGTGTCGCTACATTTAACTCTGCTCCTATTCTTTCCTTCTCAGCAGTAACCTTCTTAAGGTTTTCCATATATTCATTAATGGCTTTGGTCATGTAATTAAAGTTCTCAGCCAAATCGCCAATCTCATCATTTCCAAGGACCTTAGCCTGAACGTTAAAGTCTCCCTCTGATATCTTTTTAACCTCTTCATGAAGACTGTTAATGGACTTTGTAATCCTTTTGGAAAAGACCTTTGTAACGAGAAATGCAATGATAATAATTATCAGCAGGAGAGCTATAATAGTTATCATAACGCTACTTATCAGCTTATTAAGCTTATTATTAGTTTCTTCTGAACTCTCGCCGATAATTTTTTCAACTGACTCAACCTTATCTGTAACGGTTGTTCCCGGTGTGAATACCACCAGGTTCCAGCCCACATTTTCAATTGGTGCATGTGCATAATAATTACCGGACTCAGTCTTTTCTATGCCAATACTGCCGGATATAAGACTGTCAATTATAATATCAGTTTCATTATCTCTCTCTGTAAGACTAATTATCTCCTTTTCTGAACTGGATACTCCCGGAGCTGCTATTACCTTGCCATCATTGTTAACAAGCATAGCATAGGAACCATCATTTTTATTCATGGAAATAATGGATTTATTAATATCAGCCACCAGCACATCGATACCAAGCACTCCTACAAATTTACCCTTTTCATCGTACAATGGCATAGATGCGGTAACAGTTAAACCTCTGTTATATGAATCATCATAAGGATCTGAAAAAACGATTTTCTTTTCTCTCTTGGTTTTCTTATACCACTCTCTTTCCTTAAATTTATAATAGGTTTCACCTTCATCACTGGCAGCATCGCCGGAATATATATCATAGCTTACTAACAGGCCCTTTTCCGTTCCAATGTAAATGGTAGCTATATTGTCCTGTTCAGTTGCCATTATTCCTTCAAAAACCTTTTCAATGTTTCCATACATTTCCAGTTCCTTAAGAACAGACTTACGGGTAACACTCTTATCATTAAAGGTCCTCTGAAGTGCCAGTTTTCCGGCATTTTTCTTAACAGGTCTCTTAACCTCATTTTTCTCAAGCTTATCACAGTTTTTGTACATATCTTTAACAATAGTACTTACATTAACCAGATAATCAGAAAATGCTCCAAACTTTTCTTCTGCAAATTCCGCCTTATCACTAACGGTATTTTTCTTATTAATCTCTAACTGCTCTGTAAGGGATGAAGAACTGTAATCCTCGACCTTACCAGAAAGTTCTTTGTTAGATTTTTTAATATTTTTATTAACAAAAATATAGCCAACAAAGGACACTGCACTGGCAAGCAAAACAGCAGCTACAACTAAAGTAATTGTTATACGAAATATTCTTTTGGAAATCGGAACTCTTTTATTTTTCATATCCTTTTCCATAAAGCTTTACCTCCAAATTAGTCTCTATAGAAATTACAAAACAATGTGTATGTAATTAGTTTCTTTTCTATTAATATATCTATAGGATGCTCTAAGGGCCCTATAGGCAATCATCTTAATTCCTGATTCATCCTCCACCTTATTGTTCTTATCAAAATGTAACGGGTTATATTTTTTACCCTTATAATAAAATCTAAGAGAGGCACTGTCATCTAATTGTAATCTCACCCTTAGTTCACTGTCAGGAACATTTTCCTTAACGAGAATCATCACCTCTTCAACACAGCTTTCTACCTCAAATAAGCGTTTCATGGGTACATCCACAGCTGCCTCTAATCTTTCATTAAATTCAGCTAAGGACTCAGGTGATGAATTTATCACACCTTCAAAATATGGATATGCATTTAAATGCTTTGGTGAAATTCTTTCAACCCATAAAATGCTGGTAACTATTATGATTGTAGGAATTCCCACAAATATACCAGTTACTAAAAAACTAAAAAATCCCTCCAGGGCTGCACCATAGCCCTTTATTATAAATCCAACTATTGCAGCTATTACAGCACATAAGAGAACAATTAAATTATACTTATTATAATCCTTTCTCTCTTTAAGGGCCAGTTTATCATCCTTCTTTTTAAAATACCAGAGATAATAGCTTATAAGAGAAACCAATACAATTGTAATAAACTCAATCCAAAAATCTTCCACCGGCTTATTAATAACAAAATGAGTAAGTATGCATCCAGTCAAACATCCTGCAGTTCCAAGAGGTCCATAAAGGATTCCAAGAATTATCGGCAAAACATTTTTAATTCCCACAAATGTGGAGAAATCCAAAACCCTGGTGCTAAGCAGAAATATATCTACCAGAAAGTAACAGAGAACACAAACAAAAAACATAAAAGAATAACTGACAAAATCTCTAGCTATTTTTTTAGTTTCCATCCTTTTCCTCCTCTCCTTCTGTAGATTTTTTTGAACTGTATAGCTGTTTTACCCTTCCATATATGGCTTCATCTGATATTAGAACTCCTGCGACTATAACAAGAGATCCAAGAAGCTTTATAAGGGTTATTTCCTCTCCCTTAGTCCCAAAAGCCATAGCAATAAGTGGAGACATAAATACCGTTATTACTATCTCCGTAGAGAAAATAAGAGAGGTATAAAATGCATTTATATATCGCTGTGCATATATCTGAACTATTCCATAAAATCCTCGTATAAATATACTTATAAATATTACACTTCCCCAAAACATTGGTTCCTTAGGCACTTCAAAGGATGAATGATTTATAAGTGACTCTCCTATGTAAAAAGCAAGGGACAAAATGAAGTTGAAAAACAACTGTCCCATAGCTAGAATTGCCGGATTAGTATCCGTAGCATATTTTCCTGCAACCACTATGTAGGCTGCAAAGGAAATGTCCGTTAACAATAACCAAATTCCCGAAGTGGAGAATAAATCTGAGAACTGAAAACTCATAAATAATCCAAGTCCCAGTAAAACCACAATCACTCCGATAACATGATTAAGCTTTGGAAGCTTCCTTGTAATAAAAGACTGAATAACTATAACAAATGCAAAGTAAGCAGAGAGGACACTTGCGCTTGTGGTAGCAGAAACCCCTTTGGTTCCCATTAACAAAAACACATTAAAATGGAACAAAAATATTGATAATATTAAACTCTTTAAAATCTGCTTTTTATCCAATCTGAAAAGCTCATTGAAAAATAATATAAAGGTTATAACAAAACCAATTAAATTGGTTATTGTCATAAATTCAAATTTTGAAACGTTACTCGGAATATTTTCAAGGAATACATATTGAATCGCCGCAAAATATGTAATCATTATAAGAGATACAATTGCCTCTCTTCTATTCATCCTTCAAGCCTCCGTAAAACTTCTTTAAAATAATTTCAGGATGATATGAAAGCTTCATTTTTCTAAGTCCCGAAATTCCTACATCTTCCTCAACATTAATATATTCGCACTCTGCAAGAGCTTCCGATGAGGCGAAGCATTTATTTAATAAAACAAAGGCTCCCTTTGCCACATATTCATCAAGTCCCTTTTCAAAATGTGCATCATACACCTTTTCACTAATCCTCGAACCAATCATAAATGCTGCCGGTTTATCCTTATCTGCATAAAGAATTCCTCCAACCAGCATTAATTCATTAAAATTATCTATCATATGCTTAAGGGATATTCTTTCCTCTGTAAGCATATCGTCCTCTTCCACATCATGGCTTTCAAACCATTCAGTGGAAAGCTTTTCCATATATTCCCTCTGATATTTTATGAATTTATCCTTGTTAATTTCCTCATAAAACCAATTTGGATTATTTCTTATAAAGGTGTTTACCATATTTCTTTTACTGGCAAATTTTTTTCCAACATAATGTGACCAGCTTTTTTTATTTAAAATATAGTCTGCATCATTATCAGACATAATCCATCCAAACTCTTTTCCCGGACAAAGCTCCTTTAGAGCCTTATTAAGCTTTTCACACTGCTCTTCTTTGCAAAGACAAAAGCGAAGAGTTCGATTATTATTATTTGCATCAGAAAGTATAAGTCTTAATGCTTCTTTAACTATAACCTCTTCCTCTTCTTTAGAGGTGGTTTCATAAATCGGATAACCATAGCCATGCCTGTTCTCAGCCTTGCCATTATAGTATCGAAGGTAAACCTTATTGGTTTCTTTTGTCTCACGGGCTCCCTCAGGAACCTCCAAGCTAAGCTCTGCGATTTCTATATCATATTTATCTTTTAGCAAGAACAGATTCACAGCACTTAAGTCACTTCCTAAGTATCTATCCTTCATTGATACCTGAAGAATCTGATTGCATAGACCTGTATCTGGTTTCTCCCAATTAATTACATTTTCCATTTTTATAATCTTCCACTTATCTTATATAATCATTTAATATATATTAAACCAGTTAATTATTAGTGTTCATTTTGTTACGTTACAATCAGCATTAATTATATATTATTTATAGCTTAAAAGCAAGAATAACAGGCCTTTTTAAGACCTCTTGCCCCTAATACTTTTTTATATAGTTTAAGCTTTTTCTTAGGCACTTTAATCTTAATTTGGGAACCAATCTTTCCAAACACTTTCTTACCGATGCTTTTTTTGGTTAGTTTCTTCGATTTAATCTTAATCTTTTTAACCCTTTTGCATGCGAAGAAGGCCTTATTCCCAATACTTTTTACATTTTTTCCTATAACAATTTTCTTTAGTTTTTTCCTTTTCTTAAATGCCTTTGCCTTGATTTTAGTCACCTTACAATCTACGCCTTTTACAGTTAGCTTTGCAGGTATTACTGCATTTTTTATCTTCTTAGAACTCTTAATTACCATAAGTGTTCCCGTCTTTTTACCATTATCACCATTCTTAACTGTAATAACTTTATAAGTGATTTTATTTTTTGTAAATGTATAGCCAGGCTTTAAGGTCTCCTCATCCTGAGAATCAGGAGCTTGAGTAGCACTTTCGCTTGGGCTTACTGACGGCTCAGCGCTTGGTGATTCACTCGGTGCAAGGCTTGGTTCTGTACTCTCACTTGGTGCTACGCTTGGATTTGGCTCTGCACTTGCACTCGGTGCGACGCTTGGATTTGGCTCTACACTTGCACTTAGGCTTGCACTTTCACTCGGTGCGACACTTGGGCTTAGGCTTGCACTTTCAGTCGGCTCAAGGCTAGGATTCTCGCTTGGTATTGTGCTTTCAGTCGGCTCTGCACTTTCACTTGGCGCAACACTTGGATTTGGTTCAGTACTTTCACTTGGCTCCACGCTTACGCTCGGCTCTACACTTGCACTCGAACTCGGCTCAGCACTTGGACTTACTACCACCGCCGAAGCAGTTGGATTTACAGATGCATCTGAAAGAATTGATAATCCATACATTAAGTTATTTACTAAACTATCCAAATCCTCCTGTTTATAATACACATCATAAACATCTTCAGCCAGTAAAGCTTTTACATAACCGCCATTAGGATACTCATCCAGATTATACCCTGAAGCCTCTTCCACCAACTTATGATACACCGTAAAGTAAAGAGACCAGTCAGCGGTCTGTGAGTCTATCCATTTCATTCTTAATTTATATCTATCCAAATATGATTTCATATTATCCTCTACATTTAAAAGGCCTTTACCCCAGATTTCATTATCCTTATTCCAGGATTCCTGTAGAGAATCTCCATATTTTTGCACATAATCTTCCAAAATCACCTTTAATTTCTCATAAATATTTCCACTTTTTTCAAGCTGATTTCTATAGAGCTTTCTAAAACTTGCTCTGTTAAAAAGATATTCAGCATAGGCTAGATTATTCATGGAATGTACCTTGGACCACTCATAAACATCCCCTTCATAATCCCAGTCATAATCCCATGTAGGCCCCATCTGAAGCTTACTTTCAGAATTCTTTCGATAATAAAAAATATTGGAACCACACTCGTCATAATTACTCAGAAAATCCTTTGCAAGAAACCAGGCCGCAAATGAATTTCCATCTATTATATTCAGATAATTAGTATTGGATTCCTGCAGGGTATCATAGAGTCCCTGCATATAATCCTTAGTTTCATTTACAACGGTCTCTGTCAATGCTTCATCTTCAGGATGTTTAAAGGTATAGGCCATTTCTTCAAGATTATAAGTGGTTTTAAAATATACATCCTCATTCCACCAATAGGCATCATTTTCAATAAATAACCCTGTATCATCTACATTTAAATCCTTTACCAATGTGTCAGCAGCTTCCGCTAATATATAGGTTCCGCGAGGCTCCCCATTCATGGTCATATTCACATATTGAAACTGAGGCTGCCACTCTATGCCGCAAAGCTTTGATGCAGTATTACTTACAAAATATTTTAAGCTGTTACCTGCTGCCAGTAATAACCATTTCTTTGTTCCCTTATCCGTACAAAAATCAAAGCCCTTCTTCTTTTCAAACTTTATCATAAATGGCTTTTTTCTAGAGGCCGCAGAAGTATTACCTCTTATCTTTATCTTCGCTGCCTCATCCACCGTTTTTTCATTATATGAATCATAGTATTCCACATTACAGCCAATATATTCATTATTGGTTACACTTCGCCCTATATAACCCTCCGGTGCCACCACATAATCACAGGTCGGATCTTCTCCTGTTTCTGTTACGATATTTATGGTAGGAATTTGTAAAGGTCCTGTATATACAGCAGAATCCGTCGCTGTAGATGCACTATACATAGTTCCCAAAGCCTTTGCATCTATGCTTCTTTCTCCCATAGCAATAATATTTATTAATAGCATAAACATTACTACTCTAAAAATCTTTTTCATATTCATATCCTCTCTTAAAAATACATCTAGACAAATATATTATAATTATCGAATATACATTTATATTATGTCAAGTAAAAAGAAAGGGACCAAATACTTTGATAAATGTATATCAAAATATTTAGTCCCTTGAATTGTTATTGTATGTATTATTGTATGTATTTTTTATTTACCGGATTATCTGCATTTACCAAAGTTTTTGATTATTAAACAATATCGTCTTCCTTTGGTGTTCTGGTAAACCAGTTGAATTTCTTATCTAATAAAAGAACGACAGCTAAGTAAGCACCCTCAAGAACTATTACAAGAATAATATCCTTAACCTGACTTGAATTTTTTGAAATGGTCTTAAATCCAAAACCATTCATCATAAACAGAACCATATTATTTACTATATGATAAGCACCGGATGTCTCAAGTCCCTTAGTATAGTAAGCTGCTAATCCCATTAATAAACCTGATAAACAAACTTCTATTACGCCAATTACACCATATGGATGTAAGTACGCAAAGACTAAAGTCTGTAATATTATAGCTATAATTGGCACTTTAACCCAGCTTCCGATACCCTGGAGAAGAACTCCTCTAAACATATACTCTTCACCCATACACTGTAAAGGTCCAAGTATAAGACATGCTATAAATCCTAATACTGTAAACTGTATAGCACCTCTTCCTCCAGAAATGCTAGCTGCTTCTATGGCTGTAGGAATTCCAACAATTATTAATGCAGGCACAAGTACCTTAAAAAATATCTTAAAACTAAATCCTCCACAGGAAGATGATACTGAATGAAATGGTCTGCTCTTAACAAGCTTAGTTATAATTGCTACACTTGGTATAATACATGCAAGACTTCCTAAACTAGCAAAGGCACCAGCCAAAGAATAAACATCATATGCATCATATCCTTTTCTAAGATTTGTCGCAAATTCTTTTACATCTCCACCGGAAACCATAATGATTATTGATCCAATACCTATACAAATAACTGTTGAAAGAATTAAAAATAATCCCGATAAAACAATCTCTAAAATAGGCTTTGACCACTTATAACCTTCAAACTGTCTTGAATAGGTTACAAAATCTTTTGTCTCGCTTCTTGATAGTACTTTTTTTCTTTCTCCATTACTCATTTTGAACTTTCCTCTCTTCTAAAATAAAACATAAATCAATTTTACCGAAAAGCATTATAGTTTATATATATGTTTTTGTCAATTTTAGAGGAAAATCTCCTTATGATTACTCACTTTACATATATTATTCTCCCTTAATAGCCCAACGCATTTTGGTAGATTTGCTTCTTGGATTTATTCTGCATTCCTCTACAGAAGGGCGAATCACATCTGAAGAAATCTTACTATATAATCCCTGTTTTAAAAATGCTTTGAAGGACTTTTTAACCAATCTGTCCTCTCCCGAATGGAAGGTAAGTATAGCCACTCTTCCACCTGGATTTAATATATGAGGCAGCTTATCCAAAAATTCATAAAGCACCTCAAACTCGCTGTTAACGTCTATTCTAAGAGCCTGAAATACTCTGGCTAAGCTTTTCTTTATATCCTTTTCACCTACAGAAAGCTTATTTAAAGTATCCTCAATAGCCCTTCTAAGCTCAGTTGTAGTGTTCATGGGTTCTTTCTTTTTCATTCTTAAAAATACATTTTCAGCTATTTCCTCTGCATAAGGCTCATCGGAATTTTCTATCATCATTCCCACAAATTCATCCTGAGAAATGTTATGAAGCCTTTCTGCTGCTGACTCCCCGTGTTCCGGGTCAAGTCTTAGATCCAGTGGTCCGTCAATCTTATAGGAAAAACCTCTCTCGGGATTATCTATCTGCATGGAAGAAACACCTAAGTCCGCAAGTACAAAATCAAAGCCACCTGCCTCTTCATAAACCTTATCAATATTTGCAAAATTAATCAGGCGAAACTTAAAAATATCCTCTCCAAAGCCTGCGTTCTTTAGCCTTTCCACAGTCTTTTTTGATTCTATCGGGTCAACATCCAAGCCATAGACAGAGCCCTTTCCCTCAAGGCATTCAAGCATTTTCTTAGTATGGCCGCCATAGCCAAGTGTACAGTCAAGGCCCTTTTGTCCCGGCTTTATCTGCAGAAAATCTAAGATTTCATTTACCATTATGGATATATGCATTCCTGCAGGAGTAGAACCTTTTGCTATTACATGGTCCACAATATCCTTATATTTTTCCGGATTATGTTCCTTATATTTTTCTTCGAATTTCTTAGGATATTTTCCTGAATAACGCACTCTTCTCTTATGTTCTTTTTCTGCCATTATCGCTTCCCTTTCATAATTTGCAAAATATACTTAACCTATGCCTTCACCAATGTCGCATTTATAAGTCATAATTTTAGTTTTCTTATTATATTCTATATCGACTTTTTCTTTTGGTAAAGAGGCTTTTACTATATCTCCCTTTTTCTCAACTTTATCATCTGTAATTTTTATAGGAAGCCATGCTTTAAAGTCTTTATTTGACATTTTTATAACAGCTATATAAACGGTATTATTGCCATCATTTGTATCTGCAACATCAAAACCATCTATAAAATATTCACTTTCTCCTTCCTTTGCATTTGGATTCTTAAAGCCTGTGCCATAAGCCTTATTAGACTCTGCTAAATCAGTTAGATAATATCCTTCATCCATATACTTTTTAGCAATATCCTGCATTTCGGGATCATATTTATCAAGCACCTCAACTGTCAAATTCTTAGTGGCATTTGCATCTAATTCAAATTCTTCATCAGCTGCAAGCTCTTCTGCGTCATCGCTAGTCTCATCCTTATCTTCATTATCTGCCAATTTCTCATTAACCTTAAATTTGCTCTTTGCAATTTTTGATACATCCTTACTGTTTGCATTAGAAAATACAGGCACTGCAACTGCAATAGCCAGCACTGTTGTTAAGCCAACAACAACCATAGTTTTAGTTAAATTATTCATTTTAATCCTCCTTATTTTTTAATTGATAAATTTAATAAACTAGTTAAATATGGAAACGTTTCTCATGTCTACAATAAAAATGATACTATACACTTGTAACATAGTTGTATTATCGCTGTTACTTAGTTGTAAATCTTTTATTTTTTTACGTTATAGGAATTAATCACTCATTTGGAAAATGTAATGTAACAGTGGTTCCCTCATTTAAAACACTATTAATTACAAGACTTCCTCCATGAGTTTTCATAATTTTATCTGCAAGGGTAAGACCTAAGCCTGCCCCATGTTCCTTTCTGCTTCTGGACTTATCAACCATATAAAAGGCTTCCTTTACGCGGTTTAAATCTGTTTCAGATATGCCTATTCCATTATCCTTTATAATCAAATCTGCACCTTCATTCTTTTCCTCACAGCTTACATCTATAAGATTCGCTCCCGCCTTAAGGGCATTATCCACAAGATTAATAACTACGCTTTTTGCCAAGTCATAATCCACCTTAATATATCCATCCTTAAAATGATAATCGATTACAGCCTTTTTAGCCTCAGCCTTAGGCGTAAGTGTTTTTCTCAAATCCTCAATCATTTCATCAATAGCAATCTCTTCCTTCTTAATGCTTGCTTCATCTTCAGAAACAATATCCATTAACTTCTCCGAAAGAGCCTGCAGTCTCATACCCTCATTCATTATAGTTTCAGCCGCATTTTTTCTGTCTTCCTCTGAAAGCTTTCCCTGATAGATAAGGTCTGCATAGCCTATAATACTAGTCATAGGCGTCTTGGTTTCATGAGCAAATGCAGCTATAAAATATTCCTTTTGCTTAACTGACAACTCAAGGGCATCCATGTCCTCTTTGACAATTTCTGACATTTCATTGAAATTCTTAGTAAGATCACCAATTTCATCATTAGAAATAATCGGAATCTTCATACCATAAGCTCCATTTGAAATCGCATTTCCCGCCTCCGAAAGGTGCTTTATAGGCTTAGTTAAATGATATGAAAATATCAGTGCAAAGGCGGTTGCACCTAATATTACAATGATATAAATCATCAAATAATTCTTTCTCTGTCGATTATTATCATCAATAAGCTTGGTAATTTCCTTAACAGTTATACAGCTGTATTTTATATTTCTAATTTCTATTGCACTTGTAAAAACAGTGAAGGTTTTATTATCCTTTGAAAAGATTTCATATTGAATTTTATTAAGCACAGGTTCCTTATATGAAATGTTATGCTTTATATTGCTAAATACCTCTTCATCATCCATTTTTACTATTACACTGGTTTTAGTGTTCCTTACAATATCCCTTACTAACTCATTTATTATCTGCTCATCCGCTATCCTGCTTCTGGTGTTTGCGACAACATTTGATTCCAGCGAGTTTGCAAATAATCTGTGCTGAACATTATCATTTTCCAGTTCATATTTGATAGAATTATTTAATGCAGTATTAACCACCAAATACCCCGAAATAAGCAATGATGAAATAAGTATCAGCATTATCCCAATATATAATTTGGTAAATATTTTCATGATTCATTATCCTCATTTACTTCCATGCGATAACCGATACGAAAAACTGTTTTAATAACATTTTCATACCCCAGTTTTTGGCGCAGGCGTTTTATATGCATATCCAAAGTTCTTGATTCTCCCATATACTCTTCTTCCCAAACAGTTTCAAAAAGCTGCTCACGGCTTAAGGCCACATTTTTATTAAGGATAAATGTACTGAGAAGCCCAAATTCTTTAAGCGTCAGCATAATCTCCTCCCCATTTTTTGTAACCCTTCTGGAATTTAAGTCTACACTAACTCCCTTATAAGAAAATGTCTCTTCCTCATATGGGACGCTCCTCCTTCTAACTGCCTCTACTCTTGCAACAAGCTCCCCTATCTGAAATGGCTTGCACAGATAATCATCGGCGCCCATTTTTAGTCCTCGAATTCTGTCTCCAACCTGGTCCATAGCCGACATAATAATAACCGGTGTTTTGGTAGGTCGGATGTATTCCAGCAAATCATAACCATTAACCTTTGGAAGCATCAAATCTAAAAGTACAATATCCCATGGATGTCTATCAAATATTTCTACAGCCTTTTCGCCATCATATGCATATTCACAGGTATGTCCAAGTCTTGTAAGGGTTTTCCCCACAAGCTCGGATATGGCCAAATCATCCTCTATAATTAATATTTTCATACTACACCTCCAGTTTAATGATTATATTATATATCATAAATGTAAACTAAATGTAACATATATTTATGCATTTATAATAATAACAAAGAGACCGGGTAATCTGAAATATCAGACTACTCGGTCCCTTTATAGGTCTTGCGGCTTTAAGATAGCCAGCAAGGGATTTTTTAATTCTATAATGGACGCATAAGAACTCTTCCAGTTCCACGATAAACATTAACAAGTCCTTCACCACTGGCAGCAGAACCAACAAGAGATTTACCGCTTCTTTCAACTGTAAACTTCAAGCTCTTACTCCATGCAACTGCAAAGTTTCCATCTATCTTAAGAACATCATTATTCAAATTGATATCAACTAATTCTTCATATGGAGCAGGGCTTTCCAAAGCAACAACTCCACTTCCTTCCATACAAAGGTTAAACATTCCTTCACCACCTGCAACTGCCGATGAAACATTACTTCTCATTACAACTGAGTGCTTGACACTTCCCTGAGAAGCAAGAAACATGCCGTCTTCAACAACAACACTTCCTCCCCATTCAGCAAGATCAAGTAAAATGATATGCTTATAAGTAGGCTCACAAACAAGTAAACCATTACCTACGTACTCAGGTTTTATTGCACCTTCACCAGTAACCTTACCCTTAATCATCTTACCAAATAGATCTCCAGCGCCCTTAATACCTGTAGTTGCATTAACATCACCAACCATCCACTGCATAGCACCAGACTGCAAAGTAAGTGATGCATCAGGAGTAATTCTGGCAGCAAGCTGCCTTCTCTTAATGTTCATCTTAGACATAAAATACTGAGTCTGAGCTTCCGTAGGATTAACCGAAATGTCGCGATCATATTCAAGCACCGTAAACATTCCCTTGCGATATTTTACATCAATATCGTCGTTTCCTACAAAATTCATAACGCCCTGATATAACTCAAATTCACCATCATTACTAGCCATACCAGGTGTACCAGTCATGGTATTTGCGTTATTCATGTTTCCATTCATCTGTCCCATATTTTCGTTCATCTTAATACCTCCTAAATATTATTTTTATTTAAAAATGACTACATTAACAATTAGAAATGGTATAACACACAACTATTTCTCTCTATTGTTTAATGGCATTTTTGCTACAACATTTTCATAGACGCTATATAATAACGTTTTTATTGTAACATTTATCGTATGCTTAATGTACACTATTATATTTATTAAAAATATCAAGAACAACAGCGATTAATCCTAAATAATGGTCTGGTTCAATTATCTCAACATACTTATCCTTAAGCATCCCCTTAATCTTACATAACTCTCGATAGCTGAATCATTCGTATCCCTTGAAAATCAATTTCAAAATCATGCTTTTTAAGATATAATCCCTCTATTATTTCATAATAAAATCCATCTCTTCCTTGAAGCATCTTATCAAATGCAGTTATATAATGTTGATGAATAAGCCATGTATTCATAACAAATAGAATGAATTCTTTTACCGTTCGATTTCAACCTTATGATATAAACAGGACGCAAACCACCCCTCAATACTTATTCTATTAATTTCATCAACATTATATCCATTTTATCATATCATCGTGAATATTAAAATAATCTTTTTAATCCTGCAAATTTTTTCTACAAATTTTTCTTGCATATTTTCCCTACAATTTAATGCTATATTTCAAATACTTTTTTGACATATGTACGATACCTACAGTATAATCAATTCATAAAAAAGTTGGGGGAATAATACGATGAGTAATTCAAATTCTAAAATC
This sequence comes from Lachnospiraceae bacterium, assembly GCA_024696825.1. Classification (GTDB taxonomy): domain Bacteria; phylum Bacillota; class Clostridia; order Lachnospirales; family Lachnospiraceae; genus JAEEJA01. Next base: position 402 of record JAILGL010000006.1, on the reverse strand, counting down.
AATTCCAAAATCACGATAATGACAAGAAGCTTCCTTTCTAGGTTTATTGCAATATCACTTTGTCTTACAGTAATTTTAAGCATGAGTGCCTGCGGTAAAAAGAACTCAACTAACAAAACTCACTCAAAGCCAACAAAAGAAGCCAAATATAAATATAAAGAATATGCTAATTTATCAGCAGAGAAAATCGTCGAAAAACTTACTTTAGAACAAAAAGCATCTCAAATGGTTATGGCAGATTGCAAAAAAACTAATTCCGACGAGGTTAAAAGAGAAGACTACGGTGCAATTTTATCTATTCCAAATTCCATTTATACAAGGGATGATTGGGTTAAATCCGTTGATGAATTTCAAAAGGCTGCTATAGAATCAGAAGCAGGAATACCTATAATATACGGTAAC